>NZ_BOMS01000015.1 GCF_016862315.1 Actinoplanes palleronii
CTTGGTTTTGCGGCGCGCGCAGCTTGGTTTTTGCGGCGCTCGCGGCGGCCGGTCGGGCTCTCGCACGACCCCCTCGGGTGCGCTCGCCGGGTGCCGGGGCGCATCGACCGTGGTGCGGCACGGCTGGATCGATGGGTGATCCTCTGGCCGTGCTCATCGGCCGCCGCGAGCGGCCTACCCGCCCAGGGTAGGTGGCCCGGGAAAGGCCCGACAATGCCGCGTGGCGGGGCCGAATGTGCACCACCCGCACGCGGTGGTGCACGGCCGGCTCGGCGGCTTCGGCGAGCGCGGCGAAAAGTTGTCGGACCCCCGACGTACGGTGGTGGGCATGGCGCTCGACATCCCACGACTCGACAATCGCTTCGAGGTCATCAGCGACTACCAGCCCGCCGGTGACCAGCCCGCGGCGATCGATGAGCTGGAGCGGCGGGTCCGTGCCGGCGACCGGCACACGGTCCTGCTCGGCGCCACCGGCACCGGCAAGAGCGCGACCACCGCCTGGCTGATCGAGCGGCTGCAACGCCCCGCGCTGGTGATCGCGCCGAACAAGACTCTCTGCGCCCAGCTCGCCAAGGAGTTCCGCGAGCTGCTGCCGAACAACGCCGTCGAATACTTCGTCAGTTACTACGACTATTACCAGCCTGAGGCCTATATCGCCCAGACCGACACCTACATCGAGAAGGACTCCTCGGTCAACGAGGAGGTGGAGCGGCTGCGGCACTCGGCGACCATGTCGCTGCTCACCCGGCGCGACACGATCGTGGTCGCCACGGTCAGCGCCATCTACGGCCTCGGGACTCCGCAGGAGTACATCGAACGCGCCGTCAAGGTGAAGGTCGGCGGCGAGGTCGACCGGGACAAGCTGCTGCGCCGGCTCGTCGACATCCAGTACACCCGCAACGACGTGGCCTTCCAGCGCGGCACGTTCCGGGTCCGGGGCGACACCCTGGAGATCATCCCGGCGTACGAGGAGTTGGCCGTCCGGGTCGAGCTCTTCGGCGACGAGGTGGAGAAGCTGTACTACCTGCACCCGCTCACCGGCGAGGTGGTCCGCGAGGTCGACGAGCTGATCATCTTCCCGGCGACGCACTACGTGGCCGGTCCGGAGCGGATGGAGCGGGCGATCCGCGACATCGAGGCCGAGCTGGCTGAGCGGCTGGCCGAGCTGGAGCGGCAGGGCAAACTGCTCGAGGCCCAGCGGCTGCGGATGCGGACGACGTATGACATCGAGATGATGCGCCAGGTCGGCTTCTGCAACGGCATCGAGAACTATTCGATGCACATGGACGGGCGGGGGCCCGGCGATCCGGCGTACACGCTGATCGACTACTTCCCGGACGACTTCGTCACGGTCATCGACGAGTCGCACGTCACGATCCCGCAGATCGGCGGGATGTATGAGGGCGACGCCTCCCGCAAGCGCATCCTCATCGAGCACGGCTTCCGGTTGCCGAGCGCCGCCGACAACCGGCCGCTGCGGTTCGACGAGTTCCTGGACCGGGTCGGCCAGATGGTCTTCCTCTCCGCGACGCCGGGCAACTGGGAGATGGAGCAGGCGCAGGGCGAGTTCGTCGAGCAGGTGATCCGGCCGACCGGCCTGGTCGACCCGCAGGTGGTGGTCAAGCCGACAAAGGGCCAGATCGACGACCTGATGTATGAGATCAAGCTCCGGACCGACAAGGACGAGCGCGTCCTGGTCACCACGCTGACCAAGAAGATGTCCGAGGACCTCACCGACTACCTGCTGGAGAACGGCATCCGGGTGCGCTATCTGCACTCCGAGGTGGACACGTTGCGCCGGGTCGAGCTGCTCAAGGAACTGCGCAAGGGCGACTACGACGTCCTGGTCGGCATCAACCTGCTGCGGGAGGGTCTCGACCTGCCCGAGGTGTCGCTGGTGGCCATCCTCGACGCCGACAAGGAGGGCTTCCTGCGCAGTGGCCGATCGCTGATCCAGACCATCGGCCGGGCCGCCCGTAACGTCTCCGGCGAGGTCCACATGTACGCCGACAAGATCACCCCGTCGATGCGCCTGGCCATCGACGAGACGGACCGCCGCCGCGAGAAGCAGATCGCCCACAACGAGGCGAACGGCATCCAGCCCCAGGCGCTGCGCAAGAAGATCCACGACATCCTCGACGACATCTACCGCGAGGCCGAGGACACCGACTCGACGGTCTCCGGCTCGATGGTCGGCGGCGGCGGCCGCCAGATGTCCCGCGGCAAGGCCCCGGTCCCGGAGACCCGCTCGAAGGCCCGCGGTTCGGCCGGCCCGGCCCGCGAGGGCATGGCCCGCGCCGAGCTGGCCCAGCTCATCCAGGACCTCAGCGACCAGATGCTGGGCGCGGCGCGCGAGCTCCAGTTCGAGCTGGCCGCCCGGATCCGCGACGAGGTCAAGGAACTGAAGAAGGAACTACGAGGAATGGACATGACCGGCGTGAAGTAACCGCCCGGCGGTGCGGCCTGGCTCCGGGAGGTGCGGTCCGGCTCCAGAGGTCGGTCCGGCTCCGGCGGTGCGGCCTGGCTCCGGGAGGTGCGGTCCGGCTCCGGCCGGGTGGGGGCCGGGTCGGTCGGGCAGCCCGGCGTGGGGGTGCTGGTCGCCTGCTGCCCGCTGCCCGCCGGACGGCGCGGGATGTGCCCGCCCGCCGGTCCGGCCGCCGGTCCGGCGCCGGGGTGAGGTCAGGCGGCGCCGGGGCGGAAGCGGGCTCGGCGTCCGCGGTGGGCGAAGCCCAGTCGTCGATAGAGCGCCGCTGCCGTGGGATTGTCGACGTTGACGTTGAGCCAGACGTCGTGGTGGCCGTCGGCGGCCATCCGGGTCAGCGACTCCCGTATCAGGGCCGTGCCCACGCCGGTGCGCCGATCCCCGGGTGCCACTCCGACCTGGTCGATCCAGCCCTCCGCGGCCGTCACAAACCCGAGATCGGTGCCGGCGCCGAGCCCGTCGGCCGCGGACCGGACGGCGAGCAGCGACCACCGGGGACGGAAACCGACCTCCTCCGTCTCGGCGATCCACTGCTCCGCGGGCCAGCCGGGGAAGCCCGGGCGGTCCCGGAACGCGGCCGCATAGACGGCGTGGAACCGTCCCGCGGTGGCCGAACTCCACTCCAGCACCGAGACCCCGGCCGGCCACACCGCAGGCGGCAGCGGGCCGGCGGACAGGTCGGCCCGCATCACCTCCTCCGCGAAGATCTGCCGCAGCCCCCGCGAGGCGAAGAGCGCCGCGGCCCCCGGCGTCAGCCCTTCGGTCTCCACACTCACCAGCCCACGCTCATCGGCCCCGGCCCCGGCCCCGGCCCCGGCCCCGGCCCCGGCCCGGGCTGCGGCCCCGGCCCGGGCTGCGGCCCCGGCCCCGGCTGCGGACCCGGAGCCGACATCGACGCCTGAGCTGGCGCTGGGGGAGGAACCGGGGCCGGAGTCGGACCCGGTGCTGAAACCGATGCCGACGTCTGAGGTGGTGCTGGGGGAGGAGCCGGACGCTGCGGCCAGCGCCAGATCCAGAAGGCGCCCGCCCCAGCCCCTGCCGCGCGCGGCCGGTTCGACGAGCCCGGTGACGATCGCTCTCGTGTCCCGGTCCGCGGCGGGGCGCACCGCCGCTGCTCCGAGCAGCCGGCCGTCGCCGTCACGGGCGACAAAAAGCTGCCCTCCCTCGGCTGACCAGCGGCTTCGCAAGAAATCCGGATCCACGGCGAGGGGCATGCCGCCGTCGTGCTCCCAGCACCGATGCGCCAGCGCCACGAGTTCGCCCTCGTCGAGCCGGCCCGCGCCGACCCACACCTGGCCGGACCAGCCGCCGCCCGGCGGATGGATGGACGTCATCCTGCCAGCCTAGAGAGCGGCCGAAAGGTCGTTCAGGAGCGACTGCCGGGCGGCCGCAAGAGCGCTGCGGGAGTGAGCAAAAGCAGTCAGAAGGCCCACTGGGTGAGGGACCGCTGTTCGGCAGGTGGGCCGCTTGGTGAGCGGCCGCCGGACGGCAGCCTGGCCGCTGGGTGAGGGGCCGCCGGACGGCAGGAGGCTGCGGACAGCGACCACCAGCAACCAGAGAGGACCCCGGCCGGGATCAGGCGGCGAAGAAGTCGTGGTCGGCGTCCGGGCGGCCGTCCGGGGCCGGTACGTCGGTGAAGAACTCCGCCACCGGCGGCTGAGCGAGGGCCCCGGCGATCAGCGCCCGCCACTGGGCGAACCGCTCGGTACGCCGGAAGTTGTGCTCCTGTGCCTCCATCGACTCCCAGCTGACCAGCAGCGCATACCGCGGCGACACGTCGGTGGACCGTTTGAGCCGGACGCCGTGGCAGCCCTGCGCGCCGGCGATGACCGGTCGGGCCAGCTGGTAGGCGGAGATGAAGTCGTTCTCTCGGCCGGGTAAGACGTCGATAAGCGTCACTTCGAGGAGCATGCCCGCAAGCGTCCCATACGCACCAGATGGCGCAACGGCGAGTGTAAGGCGGAGGAAGCGGCGGCAGGAGTTACGTGCCGGTAGTCGCCCCACTGAGTGGTTTGGAGAGCGAGCCCCGCCACTCCTGGCCTCCCGATGTGTCGATCGGGGCCCGGATGCGCAACAATGGGCGACGTGGGAGGGGAGTATTCCCCCGCTCCGGTGTCGTCAACACGGAACACTCGGCTGGGTGACCAGCTGGGGAAGCCCGGGGCCGGAGGTCGCGTCACAGTGCGCGGCGGAAGAGACCTCCGACAGTCGCACGTCGCTGCTCCTTTTCGATCTCTCGCGAGGGCGCAGCGACGACTCGTGTCTGCCGGAGGATGATTGTGAACATCTCAGCCTGGGTCTGGATCGCCACACTGGTGGCGCTGGTGGCCGTGCTCGCCGTCGATCTGTTGATCATCGGGCGCCGGCCGCATGAGCCCACCATGAAGGAAGCCGGCGGCTGGGTCGCGTTCTACGTCGGGCTCGCGCTGCTCTTCGGAGTGGGTGTCTGGGCCGTCGCCGGCGGGCAGTATGCCGGGGAGTTTTACACCGGCTGGCTCACCGAATATTCGTTGAGTGTCGACAACCTCTTCGTCTTCGTGATCATCATGGGCCGGTTCGCGGTCCCGCGCCGGTTCCAGCAGAAGGTGTTGCTGATCGGCATCGTGCTCGCGCTGCTCATGCGGGGCGCGTTCATCGCGGCCGGCGCGGCACTGATCACGCAGTTCTCCTGGGTCTTCTACATCTTCGGCGCGTTCCTGGTCTACACCGCGATCACGCTGGTCAAGGGTGGGGAGAACGACGAGGAGGACTTCAAGGAGAACCTGCTGATCCGCTGGGCCAAGCGGGCGCTGCCGATCTCCTCCTCGTTCGCCGAGGGCCAGTTCCGGGTGGTCACCTCGACCGGCAAACGGCTCTTCACCCCGATGCTGATCGTGATGATCGCGATCGGCACCACCGACCTGATCTTCGCGCTCGACTCGATCCCGGCGATCTTCGGCATCACCAAGGAGCCGTACCTGGTCTTCACCGCGAACGTCTTCGCGCTGATGGGCCTGCGCCAGCTCTTCTTCCTGCTCGGCGGCCTGCTGGAACGCCTGGTCTACCTGAACATCGGTCTCGCCTTCGTGCTCGCCTTCATCGGCGTGAAGCTCTTCCTCGAGGCGCTGCACACCAACAACCTGTCGTTCATCAACGCCGGTGACGGTCTGCACTGGGCGCCGGAGATCCCGATCTGGCTGTCGCTGCTGGTGATCCTCGGCACGCTCGGCATCGCCACCGTCGCCAGCCTGGCCAAATCCGCCCGGGACCGCAAAAAAGAACTGATCTCCGCAGGACAATAAAAACCCTTTTCGGGTACGACGTGAGCACGCAGGCCCGGGCGACCGATGTCGCCCGGGCCGCTGCCTGTCCACCACCCGCACCGCCGCCCCGCCCCGGCTGAGCGCCGGAAAGCAGAAGCAGCGGCCCGGGCCCGCCCCGGCGCCGGAAAGCCGGCCGCGGCCGCGCCCCGGGAAAGCGGAACGCCCCCGCCGGACCCGGCGAGGGCGTTCAGGTGACGCTGATTACTGGTTCTTACGACGCGAGGCGGCGCGCCCGCGGGCGTTCTGGTCGAGAACGACCTTGCGGATGCGGACGGTGGCGGCGGTGACCTCGACGCACTCGTCCTCGCGGCAGAACTCCAGGGACTGCTCCAGCGACAGCCGGCGCGGCGGGATCACCTTCTCGGTGTTGTCGGCGCTCGCCGCCCGCATGTTCGTGAGCTTCTTCTCCTTGGTGATGTTGACGTCCATGTCGTCCTCGCGAGAGTTCTCGCCGACGATCATGCCCTCGTACACCTCGGTGGTCGGCTCGACGAAGAGCTGACCGCGCTCCTGCAGGTTGATCATCGCGAACGGGGTGACCACACCGGACCGGTCGGCGACCAGGGAGCCGTTCTGCCGGGTGCGGAGCTCGCCGAACCACGGCTCGTGGTCCTCGTACAGGTGGTGCATGATGCCGGTGCCGCGGGTCTCGGTGAGGAACTCGGTGCGGAAGCCGATCAGGCCACGCGCCGGGACCAGCCACTCCATCCGGAGCCAGCCGGTGCCGTGGTTGGTCAGCTGCTCCATCCGGCCCTTGCGGGTGGCCAGCAGGGTGGTGATGGCGCCCATGTACTCGTCGGGCGAGTCGATGGTGAGCCGCTCGACCGGCTCGTGGATCTTGCCGTCGATGACCTTGGTGACCACCTGGGGCTTGCCGACGGTCAGCTCGAAGGCCTCGCGGCGCATCTGCTCGACCAGGATGGCGAGGGCCAGCTCACCACGGCCCTGCACCTCCCAGGCGTCCGGGCGCTCGGTGTTCAGGACGCGGAGCGAGACGTTACCGATCAGCTCCTTGTCCAGACGGTCCTTGACCATCCGGGCGGTGACCTTGGAGCCCTTGACCTTGCCGACCAGCGGCGAGGTGTTGGTGCCGATGACCATCGAGATGGCCGGCTCGTCGACAGTGATCAGCGGCAGCGGGACCGGGTTCTCGGCGTCGGCGAGGGTCTCGCCGATCATGATCTCCGCGATGCCGGCGACGGCCATGATGTCGCCGGGGCCGGCCTTCTCGGCCGACTTGCGCTCCAGGCCCTCGGTGATCAGCAGCTCGGAGATACGGACGTTGGAGACCGTGCCGTCGGTCTTGCACCAGGCGACGGTCTGGCCCTTGCGGATCCAGCCCTCGCGCACCCGGCAGAGCGCCAGGCGGCCGAGGAACGGCGACGCGTCGAGGTTGACGACGTGCGCCTGGAGCGGGGCGCCCTCGGTGTAGGTCGGGGCCGGGATGGTGTTGAGGATCGTGCTGAACAGCGGCTCGAGGTCGTCGCTGTCTTCCGGGACCGAGCCGTCCTTCGGCTGGTTCAGGGTGGCGATGCCGTCACGGGCGCAGGCGTAGATGATCGGGAACTCGATCTGCTCCTCGTCGGCGTCCAGGTCGAAGAAGAGCGCGTACGTCTCGTCCACGACCTCCTTGATCCGGGCGTCCGGCCGGTCCACCTTGTTGATCACCAGGATGATCGGCAGCTTGGCGTGCAGCGCCTTGCGGAGCACGAAGCGGGTCTGCGGCAGCGGTCCCTCGGACGCGTCCACCAGCAGCACGACGCCGTCGACCATGGTCAGGCCGCGCTCCACCTCGCCGCCGAAGTCGGCGTGGCCCGGGGTGTCGATGATGTTGATGACGACCGGCTCGCCCTCGGCCGGCTTGTAGCTGATCGCGGTGTTCTTGGCGAGAATGGTGATGCCCTTTTCCCGCTCCAGGTCCATGGAGTCCATGGCACGTTCGGCCATCTCTCCACGCGCGTGGGACTGACCGCCCTGTCGGAGCATGGCGTCGACCAGGGTGGTTTTGCCATGGTCGACGTGAGCGATGATGGCGACATTGCGGAGGTCGGTGCGGGTCTGCATGAACCCCATTGTCCCCGGTTCAGGTTGCCGTTCGTGACACGGGGTCAAGTCCCGAACCTTGGGTTCTTTTGGGCGATTTGCCGGTCACTGCCGCGAGATCGTCGGCTGTTAGCGTTCCTCATCGATATATGCACGGGGAAGGGCTTCATCGATGAAGGTTCGTTTGCTCGCGGTAGCGACAGCAGTGCTGATGGTGACCGCGGGATGTGGTCTCCTCGGCGGTGGTGATGACGACACGTCGTCGGGCTCGGCGCCGGTGGCGGTGACGGCGGCCGACTCGCCGGAGCCGGAGGAGTCGCCGGCTCCGGAGGAGACCGAGGAGGAGTCGCCCACGCCGAAGCCGAAGCCGTCGAAGACCACGACGTCGAAGAAGCCGACGGTGAAGGCCACGCCGACCGAGGATCCGTTCAACCGCCAGCTGCCGGACTGTGCCAAGTACGTCGGCAAGGCGGTCTCCTTCGCCAAGGCGAAGGCGGCGCTGAACGCGGCCGCGGCGAAGGTCTACTGGCCGATCAACGCACCGAAACTCAAGGTGCCGGCCGAGCTGGTCCGGGTGGTCGCCTGGCACGAGAGCGGCTGGGTGTCGAACATCCAGAACTGTGACGGCGGGTACGGCCTCATGCAGGTCATGCCGGACACCGAGGACTTCATCAACGGCCGGTTCACCAAGTCCTACGACGCCGACGACTACCGGCAGAACGCCATCCTCGGCGCCAACTACCTGGCCTGGCTGACCAAGTACTTCGGAGAGAACTTCTTCAAGAACGACTACAGCCTGAGCACGTCGAAGTGCAAGACGGACGCCTCGCCCTGCCTGCTGAACATGGTGATCGACGGCTACAACATGGGCGCCGGTTCCACCGAGACGGCGTTCAAGGACGGCAAGAAGTTGTCCAACCCCGAGTACGTCGCCCTGATCCGGGCGAACATGCGCGACTGCGACTGCGACCGGTACTGAGCCCGGGGCGGTCCGGGGCGGTCCCGGGCTGCGAGCTACACTGGTTCCGGACCCGAGACCCCGCTTACCAGCCGTTTTGACCGTGTAGTCAACGCGGTAGTAAGGTCTCGGGGTTGTCGTGTGTCGTTGATGCTGGCGAGCTGCGTTGTCTCGGCCCGCAGCTCACCCTAAGGAGCCTTACCCGATGCCTCCCAAGAAGAAGACCCATGAGGTAACCCTCGCGCTTGAGGCGGGTAACGCCGCGATGGTCGACCTCGGTAAGATGCTCGGCCCGACCGGCGCCAACATGCGCGCCGTCAAGGTCGAGTACGACGAGGCCACGTCGAAGAACCGGGGCGAGATCATCCCGGTCATCGTGAGTGTCTACGAGGACCGCAGCCACACGCTGGTCTACAAGACGCCGCCGACCAGCTTCCTGATCCGCAAGGCTCTGGGCATCCAGTCGGGCGCGTCCAACCCGCTGACCCAGCACGTCGGCACGCTCAGTGTCACGCAGGTCAAGGAGATCGCGGAGCGCAAGATGCCCGACCTCAACGCGAACGACATGGACGCCGCGATTCAGATCGTCAGCGGCACCGCGCGTTCGATGGGTGTCAAGGTTTCTTCCTGACCTCTCATGCGTGCGAACGGCCCTGGACCTGACGGTCCGGGGCCGTTCCCCGTTCCGGGACGTCCCGGTCACCGCGCCTTGGGTGTGACGACCTCGTCGAGCAGGCCGTACTCCAGGGCCTCGGCGGCGCTCAGGGTGCGCCCGGCGGAGAGGTCGTCCTCCACCCGGCTGCGCGGCCGGCCGGTCAGCTCGGCCAGCCGCACCACGATCTCCTCCAGCTCCCGCAGGTGCTGCCCGGCCGCGGCGGCCACCTCGTCGGCGGTGCCGGTCACCCCGGCGGCCCGTGGCTCGGTGAGCCGGAACCGGGCGTGCCGGTAGGCGGCCCGGCGGTCGGTGGCCGACAACACGGCCAGGGCGGCGCCGCCGGCCTCCGAGGTGACGAGCGAGTGCACCGGGGAGACCAGCGCGTCGATCACGTCGACCACCGCGAGCGCGGCGCTCAGATCACCGCCCGGGCAGGCCACGTGCACCTGGATCGGCGCCGTACCGGCCGCGTCCAGGGTGAGCAGCGCGGCCGAGATGCCGGTCGCCAGGTCGCTGGTGAGCTGGCCGCGCAGCATCACGATGCGCTGGTCGAAGAGTCGTTCCTCGAGCCAGCCGGGGAAGGCCGGCCCGCCGGGCGGCAGGTCGAACGGCTGCTGCGGCTGGTGCGGCGGGAAACCCCACCGCGACGGATCATGTCTGAGGTTCACGGAGCGCCTCCACGTTCACCGGTGGGCTTTCGCCAGCGTACGCGGGAGTCTTTCGCCTCGGCGCCGCCTGGGGCACATCGGAAACGTACCGATAACCGTGAGCCGCTAGGGTCCCGGCATGTCCGGACCTCGCCGCCGATCCGCGCTGCTGGCGCGCCTGGCGGACCGGCCGGCGGGCAGCGCCCAGAGCGCGATCGTGGACGACCTGCGGGCGATCATCCTGCACGGTGAGGTACCGCCCGGCTCGGCGATCCCGGTCGACGCGGTCGCCGCCGCGTTCGGGGTCAGCCGGATCCCGGTGCGTGAGGCGCTGATGACCCTGATCGGCGAGGGCCTCGTCGACCACCGGCCGAACGGCGGCTACCGGGTGGCCATGATGACCGCCCGGGAGTTCGGTCAGATCTACCTGGTCCGGGAGGCGCTCGAGTCGGCGGCGCTGCGCGCTGCGGTGGCCGGGGCCACCCCCGAGGACGATCGGCAGGCACGGTCCGCTCTTCGGTCGCTGGACGCGGCGAGCGAGGCCGACGACGGGGGTACGTCGTACCACCGGGAGAGCCGGCGGTTCCACCTGGCGCTGATCGGTCCGTGCCGGATGCGCCGCCTGCTGCACATGCTCGAGGCGGCGTGGAACATGACCGAGCCGTTGCGCCCGATGTCCCATCTGACCGCCGGCGACCGGGAGCTGCTGCACTCGGACCACGCCGGGATGCTCGCCGCGTTCCTGCGCCGGGACCCGGAGGGGCTCGCCCGGGCCTGCGCCGACCACCATCACCGGCTGCAGGGCTTCATCTCCGCGCTGCCCCAGCACACCGGACTTTTCGCCGAGGGTGACTGATTTCACATCGTCCACAGTGTGGGAGCCGAGGCCGGTTCGCGGGACCGGGGCGCCGCGATGGGAGCGCTCCTGACCTGCCGATCGTGCGGATCGGCGAGGGTTCGACAGATCATTGACGACGGATGGACGGAGTGGTCCGCGTCGCGTGCCTGACAACCGGAACCGATCACTGCCGGTACCGTGCCGCCAGTGCTGATCGCTGAACGTTACCGCCTGGTAGGACCCTTGGGCCAAGGTGGCATGGGCCGGGTCTGGGCGGCCCGCGACGAACTGCTCGGCCGGGATGTGGCGATCAAGGAATTGGTGCCACCGGCCGGGCTGACCGAGGACGCCCTGCGCGGGCTCCGTGAGCGGTCCATCCGGGAGGCGCGCGCCATCGCCCAGGTGGACCAGGCGAACGTGGTCCGGGTCTTCGACGTGGTGTTCGACTCCGGTGACCCGTGGATCGTGATGGAGCTGGTGCCGTCCCGGTCGCTCTACGACGTGCTCCAGGCCGAGGGGCCGATGGCGCCGGACCAGGTGGCCCGGGTCGGGCTGGGCGTGCTCGCCGCGCTGCGGGCCGCGCACCGGGCCGGGCTGCTGCACCGGGACGTGAAGCCGGGCAACGTGCTGCTCGCGCACGACGGCCGGGTGGTGCTGACCGATTTCGGACTGGCCACCCTGGCCGGGGACTCCAGCATGACCAGCACCGGTGTGGTGCTCGGTTCGCCGTCCTACCTGGCGCCGGAGCGTGCGCTGGACGCCGAGATCGGGCCGGCGGCGGATCTGTGGTCGCTGGGGGCGACCCTGTACGCGGCCGTCGAGGGGCGGCCGCCGTACGCGAAGTCGTCGCCGATGGCGACCCTGGCGGCGCTGGCCACCGAGCTTCCGGCCCCGCCGGCCCGGGCCGGTGCGCTGCGGCCGGCGCTCGTCGCGCTGCTCCAGCGGGACCCGGCACAGCGCGCGGACGCCGAGACGGCCTACCGGTTGCTGATGGCCGCGGCGGAGCAGGACGGTCCGGCGGCCGCGCAGGCCCGCTTCAACGAGCAGCCGTTCGCGACACCGCCTCTCGCCGCGCCCGCCGCTGCGCCGGCCGACGGAGCGACCCCGCCCGCCGCCGCGCCGGCCAGCGGAGCGACCCCGCCCGCCGCCGCGGAAGCGACTCCGGTCAACGGGGCGACCCCGGCCGCGGCGCCGCCGTCCAAGGAAGTGACTCCGGTCAACGGGGCGACCCCGGCCGCGACGCCGCCCGGCAAGGGAGTGACGTCGGCGGACAGCAGCGCGACCACGGCTGCCGCCGCCGGCCCGGCTCCGGTCGTACCCACAAAGGGGTCGACATCGGCCACCGCGGACCTGGCGCCGGAACGACCTGCCCCCGCGCCGGCCGGAAGGCCGCGGTGGCGACGCCGCAGCCTGGTGGCCGGAGCGATCCTGTTGATCGTGGCCGGTGTCGGCGCGCAGCAGATGCTCAGCGCACCCGAGGGCGCGGCCGAGACACAGTCCCCCGGCGTGATCGCGGTGTCCTCCGGACCGGCCCTCACGCCCGCCGGCGCCCCGGCGGCAGTGCCCTCCGCGCGCCCGACCCGCGCCAACGCGCCCTCCGCGCGCCCCGGAGCCACCACCGGCAAGCCCGCGCAACCCACGAAGCCGCCGGCCGGAACCGTGACCGTGACGGTGACCCCCAGCACCGCCAAACCCACCGCGACGACCGCCGCCACCACGACCGAACCGGCGCCGGTCGGGCGGCAGATCCGCAACCACGGCACCGGCACCTGCCTCTACGCGCCGAGCACCACCGGCCTGCTCAAGCTGTGGGCCTGCACCGGCGCGGCGACGCAGATGTTCAGCTTCCCGGCCGACGGCACCATGCGGGTGCGCGGGCAGTGCGCGCAGATCTCCAGCACCGCCAACGGCACTCAGCTGCGGCTGGCCGGCTGCACCGGCGGGACCGCGCAGCAGTTCAACTACAACGCGGCGAGTGACCTGACGAGCGGCTGGGGCTACAAGTGCCTGGACGTGCCGGACGCCAACACCGCGAACGGGGTGACCGCGCAGATCTGGGAGTGCTCCGGCGCCGACAACCAGAAATGGACCTACTGAGACCTGGAACGGGTGAATTCCGGCCGGTAATGGTGCCCGGTAGGACGACTTTGGCCCAGAATGTCCCCACGATGAAATCTTCCGTGCTCACCACCCTGGTCGCCCTCGCCGCCGTCCTCCCGGTCGCGGTGCCCGCCCACGCCGCGCCGCCCGCACCGGACGGCGGCCGGATCTCCCTCGCGGCGCTCCGGGAGGCCACCCTGGACGTGCCGGCCTGGCCCGCCGACAACGTCCAGGGCCCGTCCGGCCCGCTGCGCTTCCACCACGGCGAGGTGACGGTCGCGCCGAGGACCGTGCCGGACGGCCGCCCGCCCTACGGGCAGTCGATCGTGATCCTGTCGGTCAGCTACGGCGACATCGACCACGACGGCACCGACGAGACCCTCGTCGTGCTGGGCTGCCTGATCGAGGGCGGCAGCAAGCAGATCGTCGCCTACGACCGGGACGCCGACGGCCGCATCGTCTCCCGCGGGCAGGTCGCCGCGACCACCGGCGAGGTCCGCGACCTCAGCAACACCGGCGTCCGGGTCGACGGGTCCGGCGTGGTGACCGCGCGGGTCGCCGACTATCAGCGCTGCTGCGCCGACCGGACCCCGCAGAGCTGGCAGACCCGCGGGTACGCCCTGCGCGACGGCCGGTTCGCGCAGGTCAGCGGGCCGACCCGGATGCCGCTCAACCCACGGGTGACCGAGACCCGGCTCACCGCCGACGACCTGATCCTCGGCCGGCCGGTCGGCGGATTCCGGTCCGGCGGCGTCGACGTGACGGTCACCCACCACCGGGGCGCCCATCCCGAGCGGGTCACCCTGACGTTCTACCCGCCGGAGGGTCTGGAGCGCTCCGGCAGGTGGCCCAGGGTGACCGGCGGAACGGACTCGTTCAGCGTGACGGTCGCCGCGCCCGCGGCGGGTGGCAGCGTCACCCACCGGTTCACGTTCCGGCTGCCGGTCGGGGTGTCCGCCGGCGAGCTGGCGATCGCGCTGGACACCGTGCCGCAGCTGAGCCCGGCGATCCCGTGGCAGGGCAGCGCCACCGCCCGGATCCTCGGGTAGCCGCCCGGCCTGGTGGGCAGCCGCCCGGCCTGGTGGGCAGCCGCCCGGCCCGGTGGGCAGCCGCCCGGCCCGGTGGGCAGCCGCCCGGCCCGGTGGGCAGCCGCCCGGCCCGGTGGGTGGCCGCCCGGCCCGGGCGGGTAGCCGAAGATATACATTTCCGCTCATCGCTGTGAAACACCTGGTTCTTAGCGTGTTCGCATGTCCGACACCCTCTCGAGCAAGCCCGAGGACCTGGTCGAAGCCGCCGGCATGCCGGCGGGCAGCGGCATCATCAAACCCGGATACGACCCCCGCCTGACCAACGAGGACCTGGCCCCGCTGCGCAAGCAGACCTGGGGCTCCTACAACATCTTCGCGTTCTGGATGTCCGACGTGCACAGCGTCGGCGGGTACGTCACCGCCGGCTCGCTGTTCGCGCTCGGCCTGTCGAGCTGGCAGGTGCTGGTCTCGCTGGTCGTGGGCATCACGATCGTCTACTTCTTCTGCAACCTGGTGGCCAAGCCGAGCCAGGCGACCGGCGTGCCCTACCCGGTGATCAACCGGGTGGCGTTCGGTGTGCTCGGCGCGAACGTCCCGGCCATCATCCGGGGCCTGATCGCGGTGGCCTGGTACGGCATCCAGACGTACCTGGCCTCGGCGGCGCTGGACGTCGTCGTGCTGAAGCTCTGGCCCTCGCTGCTGCCCTACGCCGACGTGAACCAGTACGGCTTCCTGGGCCTGCCGCTGCTCGGCTGGTGCACCTACGCGATCCTCTGGGTGCTGCAGGCCGCGGTGTTCTGGACCGGCATGGAGACCATCCGCCGGTTCATCGACTTCTGCGGCCCGGCCGTCTACGTGGTGATGTTCGCGCTGACCGGCTACCTGATCTACAAGGCCGGGTGGAGCGCGATCGACCTGAACCTGGGCGAGGTGAAGTACACCGGGCTCGACGCCGTGCCGATCATGCTGGGTGCGATCGCGCTGGTCGTGTCGTACTTCTCCGGTCCGATGCTGAACTTCGGCGACTTCTCCCGATACGGGAAGTCGTTCACAGCGGTCAAGAAGGGCAACTTCCTCGGCCTGCCGATCAACTTCCTGATGTTCAGCATCCTGACCGTGGTGACGGCCAGCCTGACCCTCCCGGTCTTCGGCGAGCTGATCACCGACCCGGTGGCGACGGTGTCCCGGATCGACAGCACGTTCGCGATCGTCCTGGGCGCGCTGACCTTCACGATCGCCACGATCGGCATCAACATCGTCGCGAACTTCATCTCGCCGGCGTTCGACTTCTCCAACGTCAGTCCGCAACGGATCAGCTGGCGCGCCGGCGGCATGATCGCCGCGGTCGGCTCGGTGCTGATCACCCCGTGGAACCTCTACAACAACCCGGACGTCATCCACTACACGCTGGAGACGCTCGGCGCCTTCATCGGCCCGCTGTTCGGTGTGCTGATCGCCGACTACTACCTGGTGCGCAAGCAGCAGGTCGACGTGGACGCGATGTTCACCATGGCGCCGGAGGGCAAGTACTTCTACAAGAACGGCTACCACCTGCCGGCGATCATCGCGACCGCGGTGGGCGCGGTCATCGCGATGATCCCGGTGCTCTGGACCGGCGGGCCGGGCATGCACACCATCGCTCAGTACAGCTGGTTCATCGGGTGCGGCCTGGGCTTCGTGACCTATCTCGGACTCCTTAAAAAGACCGTCTGATGCTGATCAGGGTCATCAATCCCAACACCACGGCGTCGATGACCGCGTTGATCGAGGCGAGCGCCCGGGCCGTCGCCGGCCCGGGCGTCGTCGTCGAGGGGATCACCCCGGCGATGGGCCCGGCCTCGATCGAGAGTCACTACGACGAGGCCCTCGCGGTGCCCGGCCTGCTCGCCGAGGTCGCCGCGGGGGAGCGGGCCGGCGCCGACGGCTACGTGATCGCCTGCTTCGGCGACCCCGGCCTGGACGCGGCCCGGGAGATCGCCGCCGGGCCGGTGGTCGGCATCGCCGAGGCCGCGATGCATGCGGCCACGCTGCTGGGTCGCGGTTTCAGCGTGGTGACAACCCTTTCCCGTACGACGGGCAGAGCCCTCGACCTCGCCCACCGCTACGCACCGGCCGGCGCCTGCAAGGGGGTCTGGGCCTGCGACATCCCGGTCCTGCGACTGGAGCACGACCCGGCCGTCCTGCCCCGGGTCGTGGAACTGGCCCGCACCGCGCTGGCCCGGGACGGCTCCGACGTGATCGTGCTCGGCTGCGCCGGGATGGCGACGCTCTGCGCCGACGTCTCCGCCGAGCTGGGCGTGCCGGTCGTGGACGGCGTCGCCGCCGCGACCGTGCTGGTCCAGTCCCTGGTCACGCTGGGCCTGCGCACCTCGAAACGGGACGAGTACGCGTCGCCGCCGGCCAAGGCGTACGCCGGCCTGCTCGCGGAGTTCAGCAGGCGTTGAGGCGCCCTGCGACGATGCGGCGGTGCTGACGAACATGATCGAGTCCTCGCTGCCCGCCGAGGCCGGCACCGTGCTCGACCTGGCGCCGGGTGGCGCCCCCGGCTCCTGGCTGACCCTTGACGACACCGGCCGGGTCGGCCGCTGGGACATCGGCTCCGGAACGTGGCGGCACCTCGCCACCGCGGCCCGGCAAGGACAGCTCCGGCTGCACACCGGCCCCGCCGGACCGCCGGGAACCGCCTCGACGTCTCGGACGTCGCCACCGGCGAGCTGCTCACCGCCGGCGAGCAGGACCTGGACTACTTCCACGGCGAGCTCCACCTGAGCCCCGGCGGCGACCGGCGGGTGCGCACGGCCACCTATTTCTGACCGGCGTGCAACCCGGCGGCAACGGGAGTCGTCAGGGAGGTGTGACAGCGAAGGAGGCCTTGTGAGAAGCGAGCGTGACGAGCAATTCCACCGCTTCGTGGTGTCCCGGAGATCCGGCCTGGTGCGTACGGCCACTCTGCTCACGGCGGGTGACGCGCACCTGGCCGAGGATCTGGTCCAGTCGACGCTGACCAAGCTGTACGTGGCGTGGCCGGCGTTCCAGCGTGCCGACAACCCGGACGGTTATCTGCGCCGGGTGCTGGTCAACGCGCTCACCGACGAGCGGCGGCGCTGGTGGCGGCGCCGGGAGGAGTCGATGGCAGACGTGCCCGACCGGGCCGGCGCCGAACAGGTGGCACAGGGTGAGGTGGCGGACGGGCTGCGCGCGGCCCTGAAGCAGCTGCCACCACGGATGCGGGCGGCGTTGGTCTTCCGCTACTTCTACGACCTCGACGTCGCTGACACCGCCGACGCCCTCGGTTGTTCCGAGGGAACGGTGAAGAGCCAGACCGCCCGGGCCCTCGACCGGCTCCGGACGGTCATCGGTCAGAACCCGTCACTCGCCCACCTCTGAGCAGAGGATCACCATGACGAACCTGCGTGAGCAGTTCGAAGCCCTGGCCGGTTCCCCGGCCGCTCCCACCACCGCACAGACCGACGCCGACCTGGCCCGCGGCCGGGGCGCGCTGCGCCGCCGCCGGGCGCTGCAGGCGGCCACCGGCTCGGCGTTCGCGATCGTGGTCGCCGCCGCGGCCGTCGCGTTCACCACCACGAGCACCCCGGCGCCCAGCACCCCGCAGGCCGCCGCCACGACCGCCACGGCCACCACCGGCGTGACCACGAGCGCCGCGTTCGCGCTGGTGGCCTACAAGGGGGAGCAGCCCGCCGGCTTCTCCATCGACAAGGTTCCGGCCGGCTGGGAGGTCCAGGGACTCGACGAGAACCTGCTGACCCTGGCCCCGGAGGGTGCCAAGCCGCGGAACAGCGCGGAGCCGCAGGGCAACGAGGCGGACACCGACCCGTACAGCTTCGTCGGCAAGGTCGTCGTGACGCTGCAGTCGCTCGACGAGCAGGGCACGCCGGCCGGCGAGGCCGTCAAGGTCGGCGGCAAGAAGGCCACCCTGGTCAAGAAAGAGGGCGCCAAGGACGGCCGGACCCTCTACGTCGCGCAGCCGTCCGGCGTGAACCTGCAGATCCAGGTCTGGGACGGCATCGGCTGGTCCGCCGACCAGATCGTCGAGTTCGCCGAGGGCATCCACGTCAACCCGAACGCCAAGCAGGGCCGGGGCTGACCCGAGTAGTACCGACGAAGCCGCCGGATCCGGACGCGCCAATCGCCCGGATCCGGCGGCTTACACGTCTACCACCCCCGCGCACGCCAGGTGGCCAGGTGGGGGCGCTCGGCGCCGAGCGTCGAGTCCTTGCCGTGGCCCGGGTAGAACCAGGTGTCGTCCGGGAAGCGGTCGAACAGTTTGTGCTCGACGTCGTTGATCAGTGAGGTGAAGTTCTCCTTCACGCCGCGGGTGTTGCCGACCCCGCCCGGGAAGAGGCTGTCGCCGGTGAACAGGTGCACCCGGCCGCCGTCCGGTTCCTGGTAGGCCAGCACGATCGAGCCGGGCGTGTGGCCCACCACGTGGATCACTTCGAGTGTGTGCGCGCCGACCTCGACGACGTCGCCGTCGCGCAGTGTGCCGGTGACCACCGGCAGGGCGCCGGCGTCGGCCGTGTGGGCCAGCGACTGCGCGCCGGTGGCCGCGACCACCTCGGCCAGGGCGTACCAGTGGTCGTGGTGCTGGTGGGTGGTGACCACCGTGCGCAGGCCCGCGTCGCCGGCCAGCTTCAGCAGGTCGGCGGCGTCGTTCGCGGCGTCGATGAGCAGCTGGTCGGTGCCGGCGGTCAGCAGGTAGGCGTTGTTGTCCATCGGGCCGACCGACACCTTGCGCAGGGTCAGGCCGCCGCCGAGGTCACGGGTGCCGGGCGCGGTACCGGTGTAATCGTCGGTCATCGGGATCTCACTTCCACCGAGCGGGCTGGGGGAGTTCGCCGTCGGGCGAGACGGTCAGGTCGGTGCCGTCGGCGCGGCCGGACAGCCAACCGGCGATCGAGCGGAGCGGTCCGCCGATCGCCGGGCCGTCCGCCGAGCCGATCACGATCGCGTGGTCGACCGCGGCCGGGTGCAGGACCATGGCCGGCGCCGAGGCCGGCAGGTCGCCGGCGATCTCCCGGAGCAGCCGCAGCGCGAACGCCTCCGACCAGTCGGCCGGGGAATACGCCAGGCCGAGGTCGACGTGGTGCACCTCGACCTCGCGCAGCCGGGCCCAGGGCACCGCGGCCGCGGACCGGTTGATGGCCGGCAGGTGGAACGTCCAGGCGGCGGCCGGCATCGCGGCGGCCGCGTCGGCGAACCGCTCGTGCGCGGCGCGGATGTCGGCGACCTGCTCGGCGAGCGGCCGGGCGGCGCCGGCCGTGATGCCCGCCTCCCGCGCGTCCGCCGTGGCGTAGGCCGGGGTCTCCACCCCGGTGCGCGCCCAGGTCAGCAGGTTCGTATAGGCGTCGGCGTTGCGGGCCACGTGGGTCAGGACGTGCCCGACGGTCCAGCCGGGCAGCGCGGACGGCGTCCCGATCACCGAGTCGTCGAGGCCCTCGGCGGTCCGCAGCAGCGTCTCGGTGGCCTGCTCGACGTCGGTCATCAGGACCAGTGGGTCGATCGTCACGGGACCGACCCTAGCCGGTTCCGGGCGCTTGCCCGAGCGCTGTGCGCCGCACCGCGGAATTCGCTTTCGCGGTGATGACCGTGACCGTACCGTCGATCCCGAGACGCGTCGCTCACAACGAACCCGCGGAGGAGGTGAGGCACGTGTTGTCCGCTGATCTCGCGTCCCTTCACCCGGGGGCCTTCGCCCCTACTCGACCGTAAAGGGTTCCCATGTCGTTCGACCTGTCCCAGCTCGGCTGGGACGAGACCTTCCTCTCCTCCTACCGTCCTTTCGACCGCAAGGACACCGTGCCCGGCCGGGTGCTGCGCGCCGACCGTGGGGTCAGCACCGTGCTCACCGCGACCGGCGTGACCCGGGCCAGTCTGGGCGGCAACGCGCTGCTCGAGACGGCCCGCGACCCGTCCCGGCTGCCCTGTGCCGGTGACTGGGTGGTGCTGCGCGACTGGCCCGACCGCCGGGTCACCCTGGAGCTGGTGCTGCCCCGGCGGACCGCGCTGATCCGGCGCACCGCCGACAAGGACTCCTCCGGCCAGGTGCTCGCCGCCAACATGGACACCGTCGCGGTGGTCGAGCCGATCTTCCCCGAGCCGAACGACGCCCGGGTGGAACGGCTGCTGGCGCTGGCCTTCGAGTCCGGCGCCGACCCGATCCTGGTGCTCACCAAGAGCGACACCGCGCCGGATCCGCAGGCGGTGGCCCGGCAGCTCGCCGAGCTCGCCCCCGGCGTCCCGGTCGTCCCGGTCAGCGTGCACCGTGGCGACGGGCTGGACCGGCTGCGCGAGTTCGTCGCACCGGGCCGCACCCTGGCCCTGCTCGGCAGGTCCGGCGCCGGTAAATCGACGCTCGCCAACGCGCTGGCCGGCACGACGGTGATGCCGGTGCAGGCGATCCGGGACGCGGACGGCAAGGGCCGGCACACCACGGCGTACCGGAATCTGGTCACCGTGCCGGGTGGCGGCTGCGTGCTGGACACCCCGGGCATCCGCGGGGTCGGCCTGCTCGACACCGGCTCCGGCCTGGAACGGGCGTTCGCCGACGTGGTCGAGCTGGCCGGGCACTGCCGCTTCGACGACTGCGGGCACGAGGTCGAACCCGGGTGCGCCGTGCAGGCCGCGCTCGCCGACGGCGTCCTGCCGCCTCGCCGCCTGGACAGCTGGCGGAAGCTGCGGCGCGAGGTCGCGGTGGAGAGCCGGCGCCGGACCGTCCGCTTGGCGACCGCTCCGCGCCGCCGGCCGCACTGACCTTTTTCCGGTACGAGGGGCAGAGCTGCCCGGGCGGGTGACCGGGCGGCTTTCACCTCGTACCGGAAAAGGGGTGAGAAGGACCTCAGCGGAAGCGTAAGCGCACCTCACACCGTGCCCCGCAGCTGCGCCGCGTTTGCCGGATGGTCAGGTGGCTCTGGCAGAATCCGCCCGATGCGCGCGGCGGAGGAGTTGCTCGAGAAACAGGTCGTGCCGGTATCCGAGCAGATCGGAGCCGGTTTCCGCCGGTGGCGGCGGAGCGATCTGTGGGTCGTGCTGGGCTTCCTCGCGCTCGCGGTGTTCGTGCTGATCCGGCTCTGGATCGACCCGAACGGCCGGATCCTCGACCGCAACGACGACGACCACGGCATCTTCCTGTTCATGCTGGCGCACGGCGAGCGGGTGGTCTTCGACGGCGCCTCACCGTTCTTCGAGAGCCACCTGAACGCGCCGGTCGGCGTGAACATGATGGCGAACACCGCGGTCCTGGCGCTCAGCCTGCCGCTCGCACCGGTGACCCACTTCCTCGGCGGCGGCGTCTCGGTCGCGCTGCTGCTCACGCTGGGTCTGGCCGGCACCGCGACGGCCTGGTACTGGCTCTTCGCCCGGCACCTGGTGCGCAGCCGGGTGGCGGCGGCGATCGGTGCGCTCTGGTGCGGCTTCGCGCCGACGATGATCTCGCACGCCAGCGGGCACGTGAACTTCGTCAATCAGTACCTCGTCCCGATCATCCTGTGGCAGGTGCTGCGGCTGCGCGAGCCGGGCCGGGCGGTGCGCGGCGGGATCGTCCTGGGCCTGCTGATCGTGGTGCAGATCTTCATCAACGAGGAGACGCTGCTCTTCCTCGCGCTCACCCTGGCGGTCTTCGTGCTCGCCTACGCCGCGATGCGCCCGCGGGAGGTCCACGAGGTGGCCAAGCGGTTCACGGCCGGGCTCGGCGTCGCCGCGGGGGTCGCGCTGGTGCTGGCCGGCTACCCGCTCTGGTACCAGTTCTTCGCGCCGGGCAACTACCACGGCCAGCCGTTCGCGCCGAGCGACTTCGTCACCGACCTGTGGTCGATCGCGGCGTTCCCGCGGCAGTCGATCGCCGGGACGGAGGCGATGGACCGGCTGAGCGTCAGCGCCACCGAGGACAACACGTTCTTCGGGCCGTTCGGCCTGATCATGATCGTGGTGTCGACGGTGATGCTGTGGCGCTCGGCGGCCGCCCGGTCCGCGGCGATCGCCGGGCTGGTGCTGCTGCTCGCCTCGATGGGGCCGCGCCTGCAGGCGGGTGGCGTGCGTACCGGCATCCCGCTGCCGTTCGGGCTGGTCAGCCACATCCCGGTGATCGACCTGGTGAGCGTCACCCGGTTCGCCATGGTGCCGGCCACCATCGCCGGGATCCTGCTGGCGCTGGCCGCCGACCGGATCCGCGAGTCGTCCCCGGCCCGCCGCCGGCGGTTCTGGATCGGGATGGCCCTGGCCCTGGTCCCGCTCTTCCCGAAGCCGGTGCCGGTGGTGCAGGGCGACCCGATGCCCGCGTTCCTCACCGCCGGGCTGTGGAAGCAGTATGTGCCGGAGGGCCGGACGCTGGTCACCGTGCCGCTGCCGGACGTGACAGTGGGCCGGACCGGGCAGCGCTGGGCCACCCTGCAGAACCTGGACTTCGCGGTGCCGCGCGGCTACTTCATGGGCCCGGCGAACCCGCCCGCCGACGACACCGGGTCGTGGAAGGCGCCCGACCGGTTCACCTCCCAGCTGTTGATCCGGGTGCAGCTGACCGGGATGCGGCCGTACCTGACCACGGTCGAGCGGGACCGGGTCCGGGCCGACCTGGCGTACTGGCGGGCGGCGGTGGTGGTGCTGGTGCCGCAGACCCCGAACGCGGTGGCGCTGCGGGCCACCCTGGTCGACGTGCTGGGCGAGCCGGAGAGTGTCGGCGGCGTGGAGATCTGGGCTCTGCGGGATCCCTCCGGCGGGTGACGTTCATCCGCCCGTTCTGCGGGAATGTCCGTCATGTGAGAGGCGCTCCGTCTAGGCCGACGAAAAATGTCATACCCCGTCGCTAGAGTGTCTGCTCGACTCATACACATGTACGGAGAGGCTGGCAGTGGCCGACCGACTGACTATTCGTGGCGCTCGCGAGCACAACCTTCGCGACGTCAACCTCGACCTGCCCCGCGACGCCCTGATCGTCTTCACCGGGCTGTCCGGGTCGGGCAAGTCCAGCCTCGCGTTCGACACGATCTTCGCCGAGGGGCAGCGGCGGTACGTCGAGTCCCTGTCGTCGTACGCGCGGCAGTTCCTCGGCCAGATGGACAAGCCGGACGTCGACTTCATCGAGGGCCTGTCCCCGGCCGTCTCGATCGACCAGAAATCGACCTCGCGCAACCCGCGTTCGACCGTCGGCACCATCACCGAGGTCTACGACTACCTGCGCCTGCTGTTCGCCCGCACCGGCGTCCCGCACTGCCCGGTCTGCGGAGAGCGGATCAGCAAGCAGACCCCGCAGCAGATCGTCGACCGGGTCCTCGCGATGCCCGAGGGCACCCGCTTCATGGTCCTCGCCCCGGTGGTCCGCGGCCGCAAGGGGGAGTATGTCGATCTTTTCGCCGAGCTCCAGGCCAAGGGCTATGCCCGGGCCCGGGTCAACGGTGTGGTGCACCCGCTCACCGAGCCGCCGAAGCTGAAGAAGCAGGAGAAGCACACCATCGAGGTGGTGGTCGACCGGCTGAGCGTCAAGGCGAGCAGCAAGCAGCGGCTGACCGACTCGGTGGAGTCCGCACTGGGCCTGGCCGGCGGCATCCTGCTGCTCGACTTCGTCGACCTGCCGGAGGACGACCCGGAGCGCGAGCGCCGCTTCTCCGAGCACCTGGCCTGCCCGAACGACCACCCCCTGGCGATCGAGGACCTCGAACCGCGGGTCTTCTCGTTCAACGCTCCCTACGGCGCCTGCCCGGAGTGCTCCGGCCTCGGCACCAAGAAGGAGGTCGACGCCGAACTGCTCGTGCCCGACGAGGAGAAGAGCCTCAACGAGGGCGCGATCCAGCCGTGGGCCGGCGGCACCACCCAGGAGTATTTCCTGCGCCTGCTGGAAGCGTTGGCCAAGGCCGAGGGCTTCAAGCTCGACGTGCCCTGGCGGGCCCTGCCCAACCAGGCACAAAAAACCATCCTGTACGGGTCGGAAGACCAGGTCCACGTGCGCTACCGCAACAAGTACGGCCGGGAGCGCTCCTACTACACCGGCTTCGAGGGCGTGGTGCAGTGGATCGAGCGGCGGCACAACGACACCGAGAGCGACTGGTCGCGCGACAAGTATGAGGGGTACATGCGCGACGTGCCCTGCTCGGTGTGCGGCGGCGCCCGGCTCAAGCCCGAGGTGCTCGCGGTCACCGTGGCCGGCAAGAACATCGCCGAGGTGTGCAACCTCTCCATCGGCGAGTGCTCCGAGCTGCTCTCCACGCTCGAGCTCGACGACCGGCAGAAGCTGATCGCCGAGCGGGTGCTCAAGGAGATCAACGCCCGGCTGCGCTTCCTGCTCGACGTCGGCCTGGACTACCTCTCCCTGGACCGTGGCGCCGGCACCCTCTCCGGCGGCGAGGCGCAGCGCATCCGGCTCGCCACCCAGATCGGCTCCGGCCTGGTCGGCGTGCTGTACGTGCTGGACGAGCCGTCCATCGGGCTGCACCAGCGGGACAACCACCGGCTGATCGAGACCCTGGTCCGGCTGCGTGACCTTGGCAACACCCTGATCGTGGTGGAGCACGACGAGGACACCATCCGTACCGCGGACTGGATCGTCGACATCGGCCCGGGCGCCGGCGAGCACGGCGGGCACATCGTGCACAGCGGCTCGGTCGAGGGGCTGCTGGCCAACGAGAAGTCGCCGACCGGGGCCTATCTCTCCGGCCGCAAGTCGATCCCGCTGCCGGAGGCCCGGCGCCCGCAGACCGCGGGCCGCGAGGTGGTCGTGCACGGCGCGCGCGAGCACAACCTGCGCAACCTGACCGTGCCGTTCCCGCTCGGCCAGTTCATCGCGGTCACCGGTGTCAGCGGCTCGGGCAAGTCGACCCTGGTCAACGACATCCTGCACACCGTGATGGCGAACCAGATCAACAAGGCCCGGCAGGTGCCCGGCCGGCACACCAAGGTCACCGGCCTGGAGCACGTGGACAAGGTCGTCGGCGTGGACCAGTCGCCGATCGGCCGCACCCCGCGGTCCAACCCGGCGACGTACACCGGCGTCTTCGACCACGTCCGCAAGCTGTTCGCGGAGACCGCCGAGGCCAAGGTGCGGGGTTATGGCCCGGGCCGGTTCTCGTTCAACGTCAAGGGCGGCCGCTGCGAGAACTGCTCCGGCGACGGCACCATCAAGATCGAGATGAACTTCCTGCCGGACGTGTACGTCCCCTGCGAGGTCTGCAAGGGCGCCCGGTACAACCGGGAGACCCTCGAGGTGCACTACAAAGGCAAGACCATCTCCGAGGTGCTGGAGATGCCGATCGAGGAGGGTGCCGAGTTCTTCTCGGCGCTGCCGGCCATCCACCGGCACCTGCGCACCCTGGTCGACGTCGGCCTCGGATACGTGCGTCTCGGCCAGCCCGCGACCACCCTCTCCGGTGGTGAGGCGCAGCGCGTCAAGCTCGCCTCCGAGCTGCAGAAACGCTCCACCGGCCGGACCGTCTACGTGCTCGACGAGCCGACCACCGGCCTGCACTTCGAAGACATCCGCAAGCTGCTGATCGTGCTCAACGGCCTGGTCGACAAGGGCAACACGGTCATCACGATCGAGCACAACCTCGACGTGATCAAGACGGCCGACTGGCTGATCGACATGGGCCCGGAGGGCGGCAGCAAGGGCGGTCTGGTGCTGGCCACCGGCACGCCGGAGGAGCTGGCCGAGGTGCCGTCCAGCCACACCGGTCAGTACCTGCGGCACATGCTCGGCCTGACGGGTGAGGGTGGCGGCGCGGCTGCCGCCAGCGCCCGGGGCGCCAAGGCGAACGGGGAGAAGGCGGTGGCGACCAAGCCGCGGGCGACCCGGTCGCGGGCCAAGGCCGCGGTCTAGATCCGCCGTCGACGGACCGGCTCGGGGCTTCCCGGGCCGGTCCGTCGTGTTTCCTCCCGGTCTGCAGGGCTGCGTTGCGGAAACGGTCGGGACACCACGGTGAGTGCTCGCTGGCTGGGCTCGGCTGGTGCTGGCGGCCGTTATCGCGGGCGGGAAAGGGCCGTGAGGACCAGCCGGGGCGGCGCACTGTGCGCGGGCGTCTCCCCGGGGCTGTCCTGCGCGGGCGTCGGCCCGGGGCTGTCCTGCGTGGCCCGCTGCCCCGGCCGGATTGAGGGCGGGATGCGCCACTGCGGGAAATTTGATTTTAGAAATTTCTTAGGGGACTCATAGACAGTCCGGCGGCTGGGTCTTTTAAGGTCGACCCCGGACGACAACGGTGCCGCAAGTGCGGCAAACAGGACGTCCGGATGTGTGCGAATCGGGGGAATCCGCCGCGGCACAGCGCGGGTTAATCTCGCCGCACGCATGAACCGATCGTGGTGGCGCCCCCGTACTCAGGGGCGACTCCGCGTGAGATCAGACGTGGACCAGGTACTTGGAGGGGCGACACATGACTGACGTGCAGACGAGGGCCGACGTCGAGACCGAGGTGGCGCAGACGGGCACCGCGTCGACCCGCCGTTGCGTCCTGCTGGGCGCCGGCGGTCTCGGCGCCGCCGCGGTCCTGGCCGCCTGCGGCACCGCCACGACCGGCACCAACCCGAACGGCTCCGACTTCGAGGCCGAGCCGGGCCCGGCCGGCAGCAAGGGCACCACGACCGGTGGCGGCACCACCGGTGGCGACAGTGGCGGCGGCGCGGCCGGCGCCTCGCTCGCGCTGGTCGCCGACGTGCCCTCGGGCGGCGGCATCATCCAGGGTGACTACGTCATCACCCAGCCCACCCAGGGCACCTTCAAGGCGTTCACCAAGATCTGCACCCACCAGGGCTGCGAGGTCAGCGAGGTGAAGGACGGCACGATCAACTGCCCGTGCCACGGCGCCAAGTTCTCGATCAAGGACGGCTCGGTGGCCGGTGGCCCGGCGCCCAAGCCGCTGGCCGAGACCAAGGTCAAGGTCGACGGCGAGAACATCGTCGCCGCGTGAGCAAGGTGTCCGAGGGGTTCTGAGCACAGGCCGGAGATCCGGCGCCGTGGCGGCGGCACCGGACCTCCGGTCGGGCAATCATGTCAGTCCCAGGCACTACTGTTGGGGTTGTGCCAGACCCGTCCACTTATCGTCCGGCGCCCGGTACCATTCCCGACGCTCCGGGCGTCTACCGTTTCCGCGATCCGGCCGGCCGGGTGATCTATGTCGGCAAGGCGAAGAGCCTGCGGAGCCGGCTCAATTCGTACTTCGCCGACCTGTGGTCGTTGCACGCGCGGACCCAGCAGATGGTCACCACCGCCGCCGGCGTCGACTGGGTGACGGTCGGCACCGAGGTCGAGGCGCTGCAGCTGGAGTTCTCCTGGATCAAGGAGTTCGACCCGCGCTTCAACGTGAAGTACCGCGACGACAAGTCGTACCCGTTCCTCGCCGTCACCCTGAACGAAGAATATCCGCGACTGCAGGTCATGCGGGGCGCCAAGCGAAAAGGCGTCCGCTATTTCGGGCCGTATTCGCACGCCTGGGCCATCCGCGAGACGCTCGACCTGCTGCTCCGGGTCTTCCCGGCCCGCACCTGCTCGACCGGCGTCTTCAAACGGTCCGCCCAGATCGGCCGGCCCTGCCTGCTCGGTTACATCGGCAAGTGCTCCGCCCCGTGCACCGGCCAGGTCAGCGCCGAACAGCACCGCGCGATCGTCGACGACTTCTGCGACTTCATGGCCGGCAAGACCGACGCGTTCGTGAAGCGGCTCGAGCGCGACATGCTGGACGCCTCCGAGGAGCTGGAGTTCGAGCGCGCGGCCCGGCTGCGTGACGACATCGCGGCGCTGCGCCGGGCCATGGAGAAACAGACCGTGGTGCTCGGCGACGGCACCGACGCCGACGTGGTCGCGTTCGCTGAAGACCCGCTCGAGGCCGCCGTGCAGGTCTTCAACGTCCGCGACGGCCGGATCCGCGGCCAGCGCGGCTGGGTGGTGGAGAAGGTGGAGAACCTCACCGCCGGCGACCTGGTCCACCACTTCTGCACCCAGACGTACGGCGAGTCCGAGGGTGAGGCCGACGTCCCGCGCGAGCTGCTGGTCCCGGAGCTGCCCGACGACGCCGAGGCGCTCGCCGACTGGCTCTCCGAGCGCCGGGGCAGCCGGGTCAGCCTGCGGGTGCCGCAGCGTGGCGACAAGCGCTCGCTGATGGAGACCGTGGCCCGCAACGCCGGCGAGTCGCTGCAGCGGCACAAGCTGCGCCGGGCCGGTGACCTGACCACCCGCAACAAGGCCCTCGAGGAGATCGCCGAGGCGCTCGGGCTGGACACCGCTCCGCTGCGCATCGAGTGTTATGACGTCTCGCACATCCAGGGCACCGACGTGGTGGCCTCGATGGTGGTCTTCGAGGACGGCCTGGCCCGCAAGGCGGAGTACCGGCGGTTCGCGGTCCGGGGCAACCCGGACGGCAGCGGGCTGGACGACCTCGCCGCGATGAGCGAGGTGATGCGGCGCCGCTTCGCGAGGTACAAGGCGCAGGCGGTCGCGGACGCGCCCGACCCGGCCGCCGAGCCGGACCCGGCCGCCGAGCCGTCCGGGGAGCTGCCCGGCATCGATCCGCTGACCGGCAAGCCGCGGCGCTTCGCGTACCCGCCTCAGCTGATCGTGGTGGACGGCGGCCAGCCGCAGGTGAACGCGGTCGCCACCGTGCTCGCCGAGATGGGTGTCACCGACGTCGCGCTGTGCGGGCTGGCCAAGCGCCTGGAGGAGGTGTGGCTGCCGGGCGACGACTTCCCGGTCATCCTGCCGCGCACCTCGGAGGCGCTCTACCTGCTGCAACGGGTGCGGGACGAGGCGCACCGGTTCGCCATCACGTTCCACCGGCAGCGCCGCTCGAAACGGATGACCGAGTCGGCGCTGGACGGCGTCGCCGGGCTGGGCGAGACCCGGCGCAAGGCGTTGCTGCGGCACTTCGGATCGGTGAAGCGCCTCGCCGCGGCCACCCCGGAGGAGATCATCGAGGTGCCGGGGATCGGCCGGCGGACCGCCGAGGCGGTGCTGGCCGCGCTGAATCCCGCGGCGGCGCCGAACTGAGGAGGAACAGCAGATGATCGGGCCGGGTTCCGGCGGCGGACAACCTGTCCGGCGGTCCGGGCGGTACTCATCGGACTACCATGTTGTGTCCGCCCGACGGGTGCGGGCGAAGCGACGCGGGAGGCGTGCGTGACGGAAGCGATGCCCGAGTTCGGACCCGGCGACGTGGTCGACCCGGACGAAGCCGGTACTGACCTGGTGGTGGTCACCGGGCTCTCCGGTGGCGGCCGCAGCACGGTGGCCCGGGCCCTGGAGAACGTCGGGTTCTATGTGGTCGACAATCTGCCGCAGGCGCTGATGCTGGAGATGGCCGAGCTGGCCTTCGCCGCCGGCGGCGCGGCCCGGCGCACCGCGATGGTGCTGGACGTGCGCAGCCGCGCGTTCTCCACCGACCTCGCGGGCGCGGTGCGGGCCCTCAAGGAGCGCGGTTTCTCGCCGCGGGTGGTGTTCGTGGACGCCGACGACGAGGTGCTGATCCGGCGCTTCGAGTCGGTGCGCCGCTCGCACCCGCTGCAGGGTGACGGCCGGCTGGCCGACGGGATCGCCGCCGAGCGCAAGCTGCTCGCCGAGGCCCGTGAGCACGCCGACGTGATCATCGACACCAGCCACCTGAACGTGAACCAGCTCCGGCGCCGGGTGGAGGAACTGTTCGGTGGCGAGGACGCCCGCAAACTGCGGATCACCGTCCTCTCGTTCGGTTTCAAGTACGGCCTGCCACCGGACGCCGACTACGTGCTCGACGCCCGGTTCCTGCCCAACCCGTTCTGGGTGCCGGAGCTGCGCGAGCACACCGGCCTCGAGGAGGGCGTGAGCAGCTACGTGCTCGGTCAGGAGGGCGCCACCGACTTCGTGGCGACGTACGCCGGCCTGATCGCGGCGACCGCGCCGGGCTTCGAGCGCGAGGGCAAGCGATACCTGACGGTCGCGATCGGGTGCACCGGTGGCAAACACCGGAGCGTGGCGATAACCGAGGAGTTGACTTCACGATTGAGCGGGATGCGTCTGTCGGCGCACGCCTCGCATCGTGACCTGGGGCGGGAGTGACCGCCGCGGCCGAGGGCCGGGTGGACCGGCCGGTCCGGGTGGTGGCGTTCGGCGGCGGGCACGGGCTGAGCGCCTCGCTCCGGGCGCTGCGGCACGCCGCGGCGGAGGTGCCGCTGGCCATCACCGCGATCGTCACGGTCGGCGACGACGGGGGTTCCAGCGGCCGCCTGCGGGTCGAGCGGGACGCCCTGCTGCCGCCGGGTGACCTGCGTCAGGCCCTGGCCGCGCTGGCCGATCAGCAGCCCACCGCGCAGCTCACCGCCCGGTTGATGCAGCACCGGTTCGCGGTGATGTCCGAGCCGGGCGACGGCGAGCCGCGAACCGGCCGCGGGCCCCGGCTCGAGCGGCGGGCCGACCGCAGCAAGGACACCTTGGCCGGGCACACCGTCGGCAACCTGCTGCTGCTCGGCCTGATGGAGATGCTCGGCGACCCGGTCGAGGCCCTCGATCACGCCGCCGAGATGGTCGGCGCGCAGGGCCGGGTGCTGCCGATGGCGCGGTACGCGGTCGGTATCGAGGCCGACGTGGTGGGCTCCGACCCTGCACGTCCGGGTGACACGGTCACCGTCCGGGGTCAGCATTCGGTGGCGGTCGCCGACGGCCGGGTGGAGTCGTTGCGGCTGGAACCGGCCGATCCGCCGGCCTGTCCGCAGGCCGTCGAGGCGGTGCTCGCCGCCGACTGGCTGATCTTCGGTCCGGGCAGTTGGTTCACCAGTGTGCTGCCGCACCTGCTGGTGCCCGGACTGGCCCGGGCGGTCGTCGCCAGCCCGGCCCGCAGGCTGGTAACCCTCAACCTGGGCACCGACAAGGAGACCCGCGGGCTGTCCGCCGCCGGGCACCTGGAGACCCTGCACCGATACCTGCCGGAGCTGCGGGTGGACACCGTGCTCGCCGACCTGAAATGGGCCGGCGAGCCGGAGCCGGTACGCGTCGCCGCCCGCCGGATGGGCGCCGACCTGGTATTGGCACCCGTCGCCGTTGCCGACGGCAGCCCACGGCATGATCCTGAGGCACTGGGTGTTGCACTGGTGCCAGTATTGGGCGCCGCTCGTTAATTACTGGCGTAGTGCGACACACAATGTCCAAGATCCGGCGCATGAGGTGACATTCACGATGGCGATGACCGCAGCGGTCAAAGACGAGCTGAGCCGGGTCGACGTGCCCAAGCCCTGTTGCCGGCGGGCGGAGATGGCATCCCTGCTCCGGTTCGCCGGTGGCTTGCACATCGTCTCCGGCCGGGTGGTCGTCGAGGCCGAGCTGGACACCGGCGCGGTGGCGCGCCGGCTGCGCCGGGAGATCGCCGACGTGTACGGCTATCCCAGCGAGGTCCACGTGCTGGCCTCCGGCGGGCTGCGCAAGGGCAGCCATTACATCGTCCGGATCGTCAAGGACGGTGAGGCGCTGGCCCGGCAGACCGGGCTGCTCGACGTGCGCGGCCGGCCGGTCCGTGGCCTGCCGCCGCACGTGGTGTCGGCGAACGTCTGTTGCGCGGTGGCCGCCTGGCGCGGCGCGTTCATGGCGCACGGCTCGCTCACCGAGCCGGGCCGCTCCAGCGCGCTGGAGATCACCTGTCCGGGACCGGAGGCGGCGCTCGCCCTGCGTGGCGCTGCCCGGCGGATAGGGATCACGGCGAAGGAGCGCGAGGTCCGCGGGGTGGACCGGGTTGTGATCAAGGACGGGGACGCGATCGCGGCGCTGCTCACCCGGATCGGCGCGCACTCCAGCGTGCTGGCCTGGGAGGAGCGCCGGGTCCGGCGTGAGGTGCGGGCCACGGCCAACCGCCTCGCGAACTTCGACGACGCGAACCTGCGGCGTTCGGCCCGGGCGGCGGTGGCCGCGGCGGCCCGGGTCACCCGGGCGCTGGAGATCCTCTCCGAGGAGGCGCCGAACCATCTGACCTCGGCCGGCCAACTGCGGCTGGAGCACCGGCAGGCGTCGCTGGAGGAGCTGGGCGCGCTGGCCGACCCGCCGCTGACCAAGGACGCCATCGCGGGACGGATCCGCCGGCTGCTGGCGCTGGCCGACAAGCGCGCCCGCGACCTGGGCATCCCCGACACGGAAGCCGCTGTGACCCCGGAGATGATGGCGTGTTGAGGGGGTGGGTGATTTCGGTCACCCGCCTTCACCTCGTACCCGAGAAGAAGCGGTCGTGAGGGGCCTCGGCCGGAACGTTTCCGGGACCTTTGGACCTTTATTACCGGGCGGTGTCCGCGGGAGGCTTCAGGAGGCGACGGCGACGTCGCGGTGATCCGATTTAGGTAACGTTCAGGTCGCGCCCCGCTGCTTCCCGGGCGGGCGGGCTCGGATAGGGTCACTGGTGACGGCGACGGTGCCGGCAGTTCGGCCGAACCCCCGCTGTAACGCCGCCACAGTGTGTTGGCGCGGCGTTTTCGCTCCTTCGGGCGCGGCGGCCGGACGCCCCTAGTACCGACCCTCACCCGGTCGGCACGAGACTCTCCGCCGGTCGCAGATTCCGGCGGACCGAAACGAGGAGACCACCTGTGACCATCCGGGTTGGCATCAACGGCTTCGGCCGTATCGGTCGTAACTTCTTCCGGGCGGTTCTCGCCTCCGGAGCCGACATCGAGATCGTCGGTGTGAACGACCTGACCGACAACGCCACTCTTGCCCACCTGCTGAAGTACGACAGCATCCTGGGCCGCCTGCCGCACGAGGTGAAGGCCACCGCCGACGAGATCACCGTCGCGGGCAAGACCTTCAAGGCGTTCGCCGAGCGTGACCCGAACAAGCTGCCCTGGGGCGACCTGGGTGTCGACGTCGTGATCGAGTCGACCGGCTTCTTCACCGACGCCAGCAAGGCCAAGGCGCACGTCGACCAGGGCGCCAAGAAGGTCATCATCTCGGCTCCGGCCAAGAACGAGGACATCACGATCGTGATGGGCGTGAACGACGGTCTGTACGACGGCGCGAAGCACACCATCATCTCGAACGCGTCCTGCACCACGAACTGCCTCGCCCCGATGGCGAAGGTCCTGAACGACACGATCGGGATCGACAAGGGTCTGATGACCACGATCCACGCGTACACCCAGGACCAGAACCTGCAGGACGGCCCGCACAGCGACCTGCGTCGCGCCCGCGCCGCCGCGCTGAACATCGTGCCGACCTCGACCGGCGCCGCCAAGGCCGTCAGCCTGGTGCTGCCGGAGCTCAAGGGCAAGCTGGACGGCTTCGCGCTGCGTGTGCCGATCCCGACCGGCTCGGCCACCGACCTGACCTTCACCGCTTCCCGTGACACCACGGTCGACGAGGTCAACGCCGCGATCAAGGCGGCCGCGGACGGCCCGCTCAAGGGCATCCTGGTCTACACCGAGGACCCGATCGTGTCCTCGGACATCGTGACCGACCCGGCGTCCTGCATCTTCGACGCCGGCCTCACCAAGGTCATCGGCAACCAGGTCAAGGTCGTCGGCTGGTACGACAACGAGTGGGGCTACTCGAACCGCCTCGTCGACCTGGTCAAGCTCGTCGGAGCCTGATCTTGAAGACTCTCGACGACCTGCTCGGCGAGGGTGTATCGGGTCGGCGCGTCTTCGTGCGCGCCGACCTGAACGTCCCGTTCGACAAGGCCAACCCCGGGGTCATCAGTGACGACGGCCGCGCCCGCGCGGTGCTGCCGACGCTGATCGCCCTGCGCGACGCCGGCGCCCGCGTGATCGTGGCGTCCCACCTGGGCCGTCCGAAGGGCGCGCCGGACCCTGCTTTCACCCTGGCGCCGGTGGCGACGCGGCTCGGTGAGCTGCTCGGTTCCGCGGTCGTTTTCGCGTCCGACACCGTGGGGGAGGACGCGCAGGCCAAGGTCGGCGCGCTCGCCGACGGTGAGGTCCTGCTCCTGGAGAACCTGCGGTTCAACAAGGGCGAGACGTCGAAGGACGATGCGGAACGCGGAGCTTTCGCCGACCAGCTCGCGAAATTCGCAGACTTCTACGTCGATGACGCTTTTGGCGCGGTGCACCGGAAGCACGCCTCGGTGTACGACGTGCCGGCCCGGCTGCCGCACTACGCGGGTGGCCTGGTCGTCAAAGAGGTCGAGGTGCTCCGCAAGGTCTCCGAGACCCCGGAGAATCCCTACGTCGTCGTCCTCGGCGGCTCGAAGGTCTCCGACAAGCTCGCCGTGATCCAGGCGCTGCTGCCGAAGGTGGACAAGCTCCTCGTCGGCGGCGGCATGTGCTTCACGTTCCTCAAGGCGCAGGGTCACGAGGTGGGCAAGTCCCTCCTCGAGGCCGAGATGATCTCCACCTGTGCCTCGCTCCTGGAGCAGGCTGACGGTCGGATCGTGCTCCCGGTGGACGTCGTGGCGGCAACCGCGTTCTCAGCTGACGCGGACCATGCCGTTTACGATATTTCCGAGATTCCCGCCGACCGGCTCGGCCTCGACATCGGCCCCAAGTCGACGGAGCTCTTCGCGTCGGCGATCGCCGGTGCCAAGACGGTCTTCTGGAACGGCCCGATGGGCGTCTTCGAGCTCGCCCCGTTCGCCGCGGGTACCCGTGGCGTCGCCGAGGCGATCACGAAGATCGACGGCTTCTCGGTCGTCGGCGGTGGCGACTCGGCCGCCGCGGTCCGCACGCTCGGCCTGGACGAGACCGCGTTCGGCCACATCTCCACCGGTGGGGGCGCGTCCCTGGAGTACCTCGAAGGCAAGACGCTGCCGGGCGTCGCCGCGTTGGAGAAGTGATGGGTGACGTGACCCGCAAGCCGATCATCGCCGGTAACTGGAAGATGAACCTCAACCACTACGAGGCGAATCTGCTGATCCAGAAGCTGGCGGCGAGCCTGACCGGTGAGCAGCTGGAGGCCGTCGAGACGGTCGTGCTGCCGCCGTTCACCGACCTGCGCACGGTGCAGACCGCGATCGAGGGCGACAAGCTCGCGATCGCGTACGGCGCCCAGGACATCTCCAAGCACGCGTCGGGTGCGTACACCGGGGAGATCGCCGGCTCGATGCTGGCGAAGCTCGGCTGCACCTACGTGGCGATCGGCCACTCCGAGCGCCGCGAGTACCACGACGAGACCGACGAGCTGGTCAACGCGAAGATCAAGGCGGCCTTCACGGCCGGCCTGACCCCGATCTTCTGCGTCGGCGAGGGTCTGTCGATCCGGGAGGCCTCCGGGCACGTGGCGCACTGCACGGCGCAGGTCGACGCGGGCCTCGACGGGCTCAAGGAAGACCAGATCAAGCAGATCGTCATCGCGTACGAGCCGGTCTGGGCGATCGGCACCGGCAAGACCGCGACGCCGGAGGACGCGCAGGAGGTCTGTGGCGCCATCCGGGCCCGGCTGGCCGAGAAGTACGGCAGCGACGTCGCCGAGGCGGTCCGCATCCAGTACGGTGGATCGGTCAAGGCGGCGAACATCGCTTCGATCATGGCCAAACCGGACGTGGACGGTGCCCTGGTCGGCGGTGCTGCCCTGGACGCCGAGGAGTTCGCCTCCATCGTGCGCTTCAAGGAGCACGTCGCTCGCTGAGAAGTGTGTAACGACCTGAGCTACGAATCGCGCGTGCCCGGCCGGATGAAACGGCCGGGCACCCGCTATTGTGGGACCGCTGCAGTGCCCTTCGAGAGGAATGAACCCGACCATGCCGATCGGATTCGCGTACACGCTGATCGTGTTGCTGATCATCACGAGCATCCTGCTGACCCTGCTGATCCTGCTGCACCGCGGTAAGGGTGGCGGCATGTCCAGCATGTTCGGTGGCGGCGTGTCCTCCAGCCTGGCCGGTTCCTCGGTGGCGGAGAAGAACCTCGACCGGTACACGGTTCTGGTCGGCATCATCTGGTTCGCCTGCGTCGTCGGTCTCGGCTTCTGGCTCAAGCTCGCGGTGGGTTCCTGACCCGCGACAACCGTCGTAGACTCTGCCGCGCGGCCGGTTCATCCGGCCGCGCGGTTTGTCTTTTTGATCAAAAAAGTGATCAGGGTAAGCCCGAGTTGATCAGGAGTGACGTCCGTGTCCAGTGGCAGCGCCATCCGCGGCAGCCGAGTCGGCTCCAGCCCGATGCGCCCCGACGAGCGCACCGAACCCGCACCGCGCCGGCAGGTCAGCTATTTCTGTGCGGCCGGTCACAACAGCCGGATCTGGTTCGCCGCTGAGGCGCCGGCTCCGGAGACCTGGGACTGCCCGCGCTGCGGCCAGCCCGCCGGCCTCGACCAGGAGCAGCCTCCGGGCCGGTCCCGCACCGAGCCGTTCAAGTCGCACCTGGCCTACGTCAAGGAGCGCCGCTCGGACGAGGACGCCGCGGCGATCCTGGCCGAGGCGCTGGCCAAGGTCCGGCAGCGCCGCGGCCGGGAGTAAGCCTCGTTACAGCGGGCTGGTGTCGCGGCCCAGGAAGAGCGCACCGGCATCCGGGACCGGCAGGTCCCGGAACCCCAGCCGCTGATAGAACGCGTGCGCGCCGTGGTTCTCCGGCGCCATGCCGAGGTGCACCCGGGGCACGCCGGCGGCGCGCAGTCCGGTCAGGAACGCGGCCATCAAGCCGCGTCCCTGCCCCTTGCCCTGCCATTCCGGCAGCAGGTCGATGTGCAGGTGTGCCGGGTGGTCGTGCAGCTCGGGCAGCAGCATCCGCTCCGGGTGCCGGTGCAACTCGAGCATCTCCTCGTCGCGCGGGTCGCCGTCGACCAGCCGGTCCGCGGTGGCCGGCAGCCACTCCGCGCGGTATCGCTCGACGAACGTGGCGGTGTCCGCCGTACCGATGATGTAGCCGACCGGGCGGCCGGTCCCGTCGTCCAGGACGTGCGCGTGCTCCGGCTCCAGGATCACGTAGGGCGCCGCCCAGATGTCCCCGAGCAGGCGGTCCGAGCTGTACTTCCCGCGTGCGTCGCCGCCCGCCTCGCCGGTCCGGACGCAGATGTCGTAGATGGCGTCGAGGTCGCTCGATCGGTAGGCGCGAATCGCAACAGGCACCTTCCGGAGTCTACGGATGGCAGCATGAGCGGCATGAACTGGACTCTCGAGGTGGTCATCGTTCCGGTCAGCGACATCGACCGGGCCAAACGGTTCTATGCCGAGCAACTCGGCTTCCATGTCGATCATGACACCGTGTTCGGCGACCAGGTGCGGATCGTGCAGCTGACCCCGCCGGGCAGCGGCTGCTCGATCGTGTTCGGCAAGGGCGCGGTGCCGGAGATGCCGCCCGGCTCGCTCAAGGGCCTGCAACTGGTGGTCCGGGACATCAAGGCGGCGCACGCCGAGCTGGTCTCCCGCGGCGTCCAGGTCAGCGACGTGACGACGCTGGGGGAGAACCCGTCGCCGACCCCGGATCCGCTGGACAACGTCGGATTCGTCTTCTTCAGCGACCCGGACGGCAACGCCTGGGCGGTTCAGCAGATCTCGTCCCGTACCTGACCTGACCTGCCCGGTCCGGGCGCGCTGCGCGCCCGGACCATGTCCCCGCTCGAGGTCAGCGGTTCGCCGCGGCAGCCTGATCCAGAAGCCAGAGCGTTTTGCGTACGCCCTGAGCACGAGCCGCCGGCAGATCCCCGCCGGCCAGCGCCGACGCGATCGGCCCGGCCTTGTCCGCACCCGCGGCGACCAGCCACACCTCGTCGGCGCCGCGGATCGTCGCCAGGGACAGCGTGACCCGGGTCGGCGGCGGCTTCGGGCTGTCGAAGGTGGCCACCGCGGCACCCTCCTCCTTGAGCACCGGGTGCCCCGGGAACAGCGACGCCACGTGCCCGTCCTCGCCGACCCCGAGCATCAGTACGTCGAAGCGGGCCACCCGGCCGTCACCGGCGGCGGTCAGCTCGGCCGCGTACCGGGCGGCGGCCGCTGTCGCGTCGTCACCGTCCGGGCCGTCCGAGGCGGGCATCGCGTGCACCCGGGCCGGGTCCAGCGGCAGCGCGTCCAGCAGCGCCTCCCGGGCCTGGGTCTCGTTGCGGTCCGGGTCACCGGAGGGCAGGAAACGCTCGTCGCCCCACCACAGGTCCACCCGGGACCAGTCGATCGCCGCGGCGGCCGGTAGCTCCCGGACCGTGCGCAGCACCTTGGCGGCCACCCGGCCGCCGGTCAGCACCACGCTGGCGGTGCCGTGCACCGCCTGCGCGTCGATGATCCGGATGACGAGCCGCGCGGCCACCGTCGACGCCAGGATGTCGGCGTCCGGAACCACCACGACCACGGTCTCACTCACTTGGGTTCTCCTTCGACGGAAGGGCCGTCCACCGATCGGCGGACGGCCCTTCTCATGTAGTTGTCGGACTAGCCGGCCATCGCGTCGGTCGGTGCGGCGGCCCGGGCTGCCAGGGTCGGGTCCTTCCAGACGTGCACCCGCATCGGCAGCCGGTGGTCGAGACCGGCGACGCCGGCCATGGCACCCAGCGCGTCCGCGTAGATCTGGTCGGCGTCGAGCCGGCGCAGCTCCTCGGCGAGCTCGTCGCCGACCGCCCGGCGGGGGAGCGGCATGTACCGATCCTCCTGACCGGACCGGCTGAACAGGGCGGTGCCCTCTTCCCGGGTGACCCGGACGTAGTCGCCGTTCTCGCACTGCAGCTCGACCGAGTGCAGCCGCGGGGAGCGGTCGGTGTGCTCCATCGTCGGCTCGATGTTGAGCCGGGCCTTGAGCCAGCCGAGCATCAGCCAGGCGGTCGGGTCCTTCGCCGGCGCCACGATCTTGGCGCCGATCACCCGGGCCTCGGTGGCGTCGAACGCGCCGGCCACCAGGCTCCGCCAGAGCGTGATCCGGGTCCAGGTGAGGTCGGTGTCACCGGGCGCGTAGTCGATCGCCCGCTGGCGCAGCGCGGCCACCGGGTCGGGCGCCTGCGCGCTGTCGGTGATCCGGCGGTCGGCCACCACACCCAGGAAGTCGTTGGCGATCATGTTCGGCGGCTCCTCGTGCCACCAGGAGACCACCGGGACGTCCGGGGCGAGCAGCGGCATGACCACCGACTCGGCGTGCAGCGCGAGCCGGCCGTACATCCGCATCACGACCGCCTCGGCCGGGCCCAGCCGGCCACCGACGACGATCTCCGCGTCCAGCCGGCTGCGTCCGTCCAGATCGGAGCGGACCACGATCAGCAGACGGCACGGGTGCGCGGAGGCGGCTATCGTGGCGGCCGCCTCGGCCTCCCGGACCTTCTTCTCCTCGACCACGGCGATCAGGGTCAGCGCGAGCCCGGAGGCCACGCCCCCGGCACTGCGGCGTTCCGCGGCGAGTGCCTTCACGACCTCGTTACCAGTGGTGTCCCACAGCCCGATCATGCTCGCCTCCAGGCGCGGCCCTCGTTCTCCAGCATTTCGTCCGAGGCTCGCGGGCCCCACTCACCGGCCCGGTACGGCTCCGGTGCGGTGCTCGCCCAGGCGGCCTCCAGCGGGTCGATGACCCGCCAGGACTGCTCGACCTCGGCCGCGTCCGGGAACAGCGTCCGGTCGCCGATCAGGACGTCCAGCACCAGGCGTTCGTACGCCTCCGGGCTGGACTCGGTGAAGGCCTCGCCGTACTGGAAGTCCATCGCGATGTCGCGGACCTCCATCGAGGTGCCCGGCACCTTGGAACCGAACTTGAGCACCACGCCCTCGTCCGGCTGCACCCGGATGACGAGCTGGTTGTTGCCCAGCATCTCCACATCGGCCGGATCGAACGGCAGGTGCGGCGCCTGCTTGAAGAGGATCGCGATCTCGGTGACCCGGCGCGGCATCCGCTTGCCCACCCGGACGTAGAACGGGACTCCCGCCCAGCGCCGGTTCTGGATGCCGAGGCGGACCGCGACGTACGTCTCGGTCGTCGAGTCGGCCGGGATGTTCTTCTCTTCGAGGTAACCCACGGCGCGTTCACCGGCCACCCAGCCGGGGAGGTACTGCCCGCGGACCGAGCCGGCCGCGATGTCCGCCGGCAGCGCGATCGCCTTGAGGACCTTGAGCTTCTCGGCCCGCACCTCCTGCGGGTCGAAGCTCGTCGGTTCCTCCATGCCGACCAGCGCGAGCAGCTGGAGCAGGTGGTTCTGCAGCACGTCGCGGGCGGCGCCGGACGCGTCGTAGAACGCCGCCCGGGTGCCGATGCCGACGTCCTCGGCCATGGTGATCTGCACCGAGTCGACGTACTTGGAGTTCCACACCGGCTCGAACAGGTTGTTCGCGAAGCGCAGCGCCAGAATGTTCTGGACCGTCTCCTTGCCCAGGTAGTGGTCGATCCGGTAGACGTCGTCCGGGTTGAACACGTCGTCGACGAGCTGGTTCAGCGAGATGGCGGTGGCCAGGTCGTTGCCGAACGGCTTCTCCACCACCACCCGGCGCCAGCCGCCGGACTTGGCGTTGTCCGCGAGACCGGTCCGGTTCAGCTGGTTGAGCACCAGCGGGAAGGCGGCCGGCGGGATGGAGAAGTAGAAGGCCGTGTTGCCCTGGATGCCGTTGCGCTCACGCAGCTGGTCCAGGGTCTCGGAGAGTTTGTCGAAGTCGGCGTCGTCGTCGAACGAGCCGGGTACGAACTGGAACTGGCTCGAGAGCCGTTGCCAGACGTCCTCACGCCACGGTGTCCGGGCGCCCTTCTTGGCGGCGGCGTAGGCGAGCGACTCGAAGTCGCCGTCGCCCCAGTCAGCCCGGGCGAAGCCCACCACCACGAAACCTGGTGGCAGCAGACCGCGGTTGGCCAGGTCGTAGACGGCCGGGATGAGCTTCTTTCGGGACAGGTCACCGGTGACCCCGAAGATCACCAGAGCGCAGGGCTCCGGAATCCGCGGGAGCCGTCGGTCCTGTGCGGTACGCAGCGGATTACCCACGTTGTCATCCTGCCAGTTTTTCGCGAATGGAGCGGCCTGTCGCGAAGTGTTCACGACAGGCCGCACAACCCTGTTACCTGTTGCTCGTTACTTGGCCGCGTCGCTCGGGTTCGCCGCGCCGGCACTGGCCGCCTTCAGCGACTTGTCCACGTCGACGAGGAGTTCCTTCCAGGCGGACTCGAACTTCTCGACGCCCTCCTCCTCGAGGACCTTGACGGCGTCGTCGAAGTCGATGCCGGCCGCCGCGAGGTCGGCGAAGACCTGCTTGGCGTGCCCGATGTTCGGGGTGATGGTGTCACCCTTGGTGGTGCCGTGGTCCTCGTACGCGAAGATCACCGACTCCGGCATGGTGTTGACCGTGCCGGCCGCGATCAGCTCCTCGACGTAGATCGTGTCGAGGAAGTCGGGGTTCTTCGTGGACGTGGAGGCCCACAGCGGCCGCTGCGGGTGCGCGCCGGCGCCGGACAGCGCCGTCCACCGCTCGGTGCCGAAGACCTCGGTGTACGCCTCGTAGGCCAGGCGGGCGTTGGCGATCGCCGCCTTGCCCTTGAGCGCCTTGGCCTCGTCGGTGCCGATCTTGTCGAGGCGCTTGTCCACCTCGCTGTCCACGCGGGAGACGAAGAACGACGCGACCGAACCGATCTTGGCGAGGTCGTGGCCGTTCGCCTTCGCCTGCTCCAGACCGGCCAGGAACGCGTCCATGACCGCCCGGTAGCGCTCGAGCGAGAAGATCAGGGTGACGTTGACGCTGATGCCGGCCGCGAGCACCTGGGTGATCGCGGGCAGGCCGGCGAGCGTCGCCGGGATCTTGATGTACAGGTTCGGCCGGTCGACGAGCCACCACAGCGTCTTCGCCTCGGCGACGGTCGGGTCGGTCTCGTGCGCCTTGCGCGGGTCCACCTCGATGGAGACCCGGCCGTCGACGCCGTTGGAGGCGTCGTACGCCGGGCGCAGCACGTCGCACGCCGCCCGTACGTCGGCGGCGGTCATCAGGCGGACGGCCTCCTCGACCGTCACGCCCTGCGAGGCCAGGTCACGCAGCTGCACGTCGTACGCGTCCGCGTCGGACAGCGCCTTCTGGAAGATGCTCGGGTTGGTGGTCACACCGACCATGTGCTGATCGCGGCGCATCTTGTCCAGCGAACCGCTGGTCAGGCGCACCCGGTTGAGGTCGTCGAGCCACACCGCGACACCCGCGGCGGAGAGCTCTGCCAGTCTGTCGGTCATTACCTTCAACTCCTGTCAGTTGCCGGTCTTGTGACCGGTGATCTCGCCGGCCCGGGCCAGCGAGGCGTTGGCCTTGGCAACGACGTTGTCAGGCGTGAAACCGAACTGCTCGAAGAGGATCTTCGCGGGGGCGCTGGCGCCGTAGTGCTCGATGCTGACCGCTTCGCCGGCGTCGCCGAGGATGCGGTCCCAGCTCATCCGGATGCCGGCCTCGACCGTGACCCGGGCCTTGACCCCGCTCGGCAGGACCTCCTGCTGGTACGCGGTGTCCTGCTGGAAGAACCACTCCTGGCAGGGCATCGAGACGACCCGCGTCGGGGTGCCCTCCGCCTCGAGGCGCTCCTGCGCGGTGAGCGCGATGGAGACCTCGGAACCGCTGGCGATCAGGATCACCTTCGGGTTGCTGTCGGACGCCTCGGACAGCACGTAGCCGCCCTTGAGGGTGCCCTCGGCCGACGCGTACTTGGTCCGGTCCAGGGTCGGCAGGTTCTGCCGGGACAGGGCGAGCGCGGTCGGGCGGTCGGTGTGCTCCAGCGCGCCACGCCAGGCCCACGCGGTCTCGTTGGCGTCGGCCGGGCGGACCACGTCGAGGCCGACGATCGCGCGCAGCGCGGTCACCGTCTCGATCGGCTGGTGCGTCGGGCCGTCCTCGCCGAGACCGATCGAGTCGTGCGTCCACACGAAGATGACCGGCAGCTTCATCAGCGCGGACAGCCGGACGGAGCCGCGCATGTAGTCGCTGAAGACCAGGAACGTGCCGCCGTACGGCCGGGTGCCGCCGTGCACCGCGATGCCGTTGAGGATCGAGCCCATGCCGTGCTCACGGATGCCGAAGTGCAGCGTGCGGCCGTACTCGTGACCCGGGAACTCCTTGGTGGCGTACTCCGCCGGGATGAAGGACGGCTCGCCCTTCATCGTGGTGTTGTTGCTCTCCGCCAGGTCGGCGGAGCCGCCCCAGAGCTCGGGGAGCACCGGCGCGAGCGCCTCCAGCACCTTGCCGGACGCGGCCCGGGTGGCCAGGCCCTTCTCGTCGGCCGGGAACTCGGGGAGCGCCTTGTGCCAGCCCTCCGGGAGCTTCTTGGCGGCCAGCCGGTCGAAGAGCTCCTTGCGCTCGGCGTTGCCGGCGGCCCAGGACTGGAAGCCCTTGTCCCACTCGGCGTGCGCCGCCTTGCCGCGCTCGACGGTCTGGTGTGCGTACTTGATGATGTCGTCGTCGATGGCGAACGGCTCGGGCGCGAACCCGAGGATCTCCTTCGTCGCGGCGATCTCGTCGGCGCCCAGCGCGGAACCGTGGATCTTGCCGGTGTTCTTCTTCTTCGGCGCGGGCCAGCCGATGATCGTCTTCAGCACGATGAACGACGGCTTGTCGGTCACCGCCTTGGCGGCCTGGATCGCGTCCCAGAGCGCGTCGACGTCCTCGACGTACGGGTCCGCGCCGCTCCAGTTCACCGTCTGCACGTGCCAGCCGTACGCCGCGTACCGCGCGCCGACGTCCTCGTTCTTGGCGATCCGGGTGTCGTCCTCGATGGAGATCTGGTTGTCGTCGTAGATCACCGTGAGGTTGCCGAGCTTCTGCACCGACGCGATGGCGCTCGACTCGTGGCTGACGCCCTCCTCGATGTCGCCGTCCGAGGCGATCGAGTAGATGTGGTGGTCGAACGGCGACTCACCGGGTGCGGCGTCCGGGTCGAACAGGCCGCGCTCGCGGCGGGCCGACATGGCCATGCCGATCGCGTTGCCGATGCCCTGACCCAGCGGGCCGGTGGTGATCTCGACGCCGGAGGTGTGGCCGTACTCCGGGTGACCCGGGGTCAGCGAGTCCCACTGGCGCAGCGACTTCAGGTCATCCAGCGACAGGCTGTAACCACTGAGGAAGAGCTGAATGTAGAGGGTGAGGCTGGAGTGACCGCAGGACAGTACGAACCGGTCGCGGCCCGCCCAGTGGGGGTCGGTCGGGTCGTGCCGCATCACGCGGTTGAACAGCAGGTAGGCGGCCGGGGCCAGGCTCATGGCCGTGCCGGGGTGGCCGTTGCCGGCCTTCTCGACGGCATCCATGGCCAGCACCCGAACCGCGTCGACCGCCTTGCGGTCGAGGTCGGACCAATTGAGAGCAGGAACTGTGGCACCCACGTCTGTTGTGCTCCTCGGGGCAGGGAATGTGGAACCCTTTTCGGCTTGACCCTATCCAGTAGGGCTAAACGTCTGCGCAGCGAACGCCGTAGGCACATACGCTGTGAGCGGACACACGGTTGAGGGGTGTGATGGTCTCCACCCGTGCTGGGTGCCCCGAGCAGCGGAGATGGTGGCGCGTAGGCTGTCCGGGCGGCTTGGCCGGGTCGATGGGACACCCGGCACGCGGCTGCGAGTTGGTCCAAATGCCGGAAGGTGGCTGTCCGTGAGCATGATCACCGAGCGTTCCGTCCAGCGACGGTCGCCCGGCGTGGCGGAGCCTGCGCCACGCGAGTCACGACGTGACCGGATGGCGGTGGTCCGCGGCTATGTGGCACTGACCAAACCGGCCATCGTCGAGTTGCTGCTGGTGACCACGGTGCCCACGATGTTGCTCGCGGCCGGAGGTTGGCCGGACCTGGTCACCTTCTTCGCGGTGCTGGTCGGCGGGGCACTGGCGGGTGGCGCGGCGAGCGCGCTGAACTGTTACATCGACCGCGACATCGACGTGCTGATGAAGCGGACCAAGCGGCGTCCGTTGCCGACCCACCAGATCACCCCTCGCGCGGTGCTGATCTTCGGGCTCACCCTCGCGGTGGTGTCGGTGGTGCTGATGGCGGTGCTGACCAACTGGCTGGCGACCGCGCTCACCGCGTTCTCGATCTTCTACTACGACGTGGTCTACACGCTCTGGCTGAAGCGGCGCACCCCGGCGAACACGTTCTGGGGCGGTGTCTGCGGCGCCGCGCCGGTGGTCATCGGCTGGGCCGCGGTGACCGGATCGATCGCGCCGATGGGCTGGGCGCTGTTCGCAGTCGTCTTCTTCTGGCAGATGCCGCATTTCTACGCATTGGCCATCAAGTACAAGGACGACTACGCGCGGGCCGGCATCCCGATGCTCCCGGTGGTGCGCTCCGTCGCCCGGGTGAACTTCGAGATCCTGCTCTACACCGTGCTCACCGTGGTGTCCTCGGCGGTCGTGGCGTGGCCGCTCGGCGCCGAGTTCGGGCTGGGCTGGATCTACGCCGTCTCCGCGGTCGTCACCGGCGCGCTGTTCCTGGGCGAGTCGATCCGGTTGGTCTACCAGACCCGCAACGGCGGGATGGTGAAGCCGATGCGGCTGTTCCAGCTCTCCATCACGTACCTGACGCTGCTGTTCCTGGCGGTCGCGGTGGACGCTCTCATCTGAGATCGCCCTCGGTGATCTGGTTACGGGTGAGTCGCACACAATGCCCGGATTGTGATCAGTGTCAACTACTGTCCGTCACTCATTAGGCTGATTCTGGTCACCGGGCAAATCGGGCGTAATTGGTGCATAACTATCCCTCGCGCGGGGAAACCTGCTGGTAACAGCGGTCACAAAAGGCTTCCGGAGTACCCCACGATCCCTCGCGGACTGCTTAGGCTGCGAGTCATGGCAGAAGGTTCCGTAATGACGCTGACCTCAGAGATCAAGTCTTTCGCCGCCGGTCACGGCGGCGCGAAGGCGGTCATCGAGTACGTCGGTAAGCGCGGCGCCCGCATCGTCCTGGTCGGTGAGGACGGCGAGTGGTCCGACCAGTTCGCCCAGGACACCGGTGTCGCCCGGCAGGCGTGTGAGCACGCCGGCGTCCAGGTGGAGAACGAGTGGGAGCGCGAGCTCCTCGAGCAGATGCGTCCCAGCAACGACCTGTGGCGGTCGATGGCGCGCCGGAGCATGGCGCGCTGATGCCCGCCGACGCCCGGGTCGCCCTGGTCACCTGCGACCTTTTCCCCGACCTGTGGGACGACGACCACCCGCTGCGCGACGCTCTCGTCGCGCGCGGGGTGGCCGTCGACGCGGTGAGCTGGGACGACACGGGCGCCGACTGGTCCCGCTACGACCTCACCGTGATCCGTTCGCCGTGGGACTACGTCGCCCGCCACGACCAGTTCGTGGCCTGGGCGCGCAGCGTGCCACGGCTGGCCAACCCGGCCGACATCATCGCCTGGAACACCGACAAGCGGTACCTCAGCGAACTCGCCGCGGCCGGCGTCCCGATCATCCCGACCACGTTCGTCGGCCCCGGCGAGTCCTGGTCCGCGCCGGCGGACGGCGAGTGGGTGGTCAAGCCCACGGTCTCGGCCGGCAGCCAGGACACCGCCCGCTACGCCCTGCCCGGCCAGCGCGCGGAGGCCGAGGCGCACGTCAGCCGGCTCACCGCCGCCGGCCGGACCGCCATGGTCCAGCCGTACCTGGCCGCCGTCGCCACCGCCGGCGAGACCGCCCTGCTGTGCCTGCCCGACGCGACCGGCGAGCTGACCTTCAGCCACGCGATCCGCAAGGGACCGATGCTGCTGCGCACCGGCGAGCACGAGATCAACCCGGGCAGCGAGGACATCACCCCACGCACCCCGTCCGCCGCCGAGCTGGAGATCGCCCGCCAGGCCCTGGCCGCGATCCCCGGCGGCTCCAAGCGCCTGCTCTACGCCCGGGTCGACGTCATCCCCGGCCCCGACGCCCGCCCCATGATGATCGAGCTGGAGCTCACCGAGCCGTCCCTCTTCCTCCGCGAAGCCCCCACCGCCGCCACCCGCCTGGCCGACGGCATCCTGGCCCGCCTCTAACCCCACCTGCTTGCTGCGGACCGCGCCTCTTGGCGCGGTCCGTTTCTTTTTCTTGTACGGGCACGGCCGCCCCCAACCGCAGCAGCCCGTCTCGTGGCGGCGCCCCGCGACATCCGTCCACCCCGGACCGCCCAGCGCCTCCCGGATGTACCGGTGGTCCCGCTCACCCCACCAACCCAAGCACCTGCCCCGCCCACCACCCGGCTGGCCCCAACGGCCCTTATAAGCGCCGGATTCGGGCCGTGGCGTCCAGCCGTGCGTGCCTGGCTGGCCCTGGCGGCCTTTATGGGTGCCGGATTCGGGCCGTGGCGTCCAGCCGCGTGGGCCCGGCTGGCCCTGGCGGCCCTTATGAGGGTCGGAAAAGGGCCGTGAGGGCCAGCTGGGCCGTGACGCGCGTTGCGGCGCGGTCCGGAGCGGGAACGTCGCGGGCTCCACGGCGTACCCCGTGCAGGTGGAACGGGATCAGCGGTCTGGACCGGATCGTCTGCCCGGAGTGGGCACCCACCTCTGGGGACGGCAGTGCCCGAACGCGACCGGTGACCGGCGTATCGGGCCGTGACCACCAGGTCCCTCGCCTGGGAAGCAACCCCCAGCGAGCCCGCAGCCGACCCCTCCCGCCCTGACCCGGTCCATCGTGGCCGCGAGTGAGGCAGGCCGCGAGTGAGGCAGGCCGCGAGTGAGGCAGGCCGCGAGTGAGGCAGGGCGTGAGTGGGGCAGGGCGCGGCGGCGACGCCGGGCCGGCGCGGTCAAGCGGCCGGAACGGGATCCTTCGACGGTGCCGGGGCCGGCGTCTGGCCGGCGGGCGTGGAGTCCGCCACCACCGGGCGTTCGCGCAAGGACCACAGGGCGCCGAGCGTCGCCCACCACACCAGGCCGGCGCCGAGCATGTGGGCGGCGACCAGGATCACCGGGAGGTGGGTGAAGTACTGGACGAAGCCGATCAGGCCCTGCGACAGCTCCACGATGACCAGCACCCCGGCGGCGCGGACGGCGGCCGCGGGGGCCGGGACCGCGCGGAGGGCGAACCACAGCGCCACCGACAGGCCGATCAGCAGGAAGACCAGGTCGGCGTGGACCTGGGAGATGGCGGCCGGGTCGAGGCCGTTGCGCTTGGCGCCGCGGTCGCCGGAGTGCGGGCCGCTGCCGGTCACCACCACGCCGACCGCGACGACCGCGAGGCTGGCCAGCGTGGTGAGCGCGCCGAGGGCACGGAGCGGAGCGGGCACCAGGAGGACCGGGGCGGCGTCACCCTCGTCGATCCGGCGCCAGAACGCGTAGGCCACCGTGATCAGCGCGATCGAGAGCAGGAAGTGCAGCCCGACGACCCACGGGTTGAGGTGGGTCAGCACGGTGATGCCGCCGATCACGCCCTGCATCGGGATGCCGAGGCCGACCGCGATCGACAGCCGGACCAGCGACCGGCGGCGGGGCCGGCCCATCGCGCCGAGGAAGCAGGCGATCGCGAGAGCCACGAGCACGAACGTGAGCATCCGGTTGCCGAACTCGATCACGCCGTGCACGCCCATCGCGGACGTCGTCGTATATGACCCGTCGGTGCACTTGGGCCACGTCGGGCAACCCAGACCGGAGTCGGTGAGCCGGACCGCGGCACCGGTGACGATCAGCGCGACGTTGGCGACCAGGGACGCGAGGGCCAGTGGACGCAGCACGGCGGTGAACGGGCGGAACAGCGGCTCGAAGGACTTCACGCGGACGATCGTACGCTCGAATTTGATCTTGAAAATCGCGTCCCCCGGATGCCGGTGTGACGGATCACCGGAACCCGGTTTGCAGGTGCCCGAGGAAATACGTAACGTTGGCGTAGTGAAATACGAGGTGCTGGTCGGCAACGGTGCGGAGGCGTCAGCCGCCGTGTCGGACGGCCGCACCCGTGACCGGGTCGCCCAGCTGCTGCGCCGTGGCCCCGCCACCGCCGCCGAGCTCGGCGCGCAGCTCGGCCTGAGCCCCGCCGCGATCCGCAAGCACCTCGACGCCCTGCTCGCCGACTGCCTGGTCGAGACGCGCGAGGTGCGGCGCACCGGCCCGCGTGGCCGTGGCCGCCCGGCGAAGGCGTTCGTGCTCACCGCCGCCGCCCGCGAGGATCTCAACCCGCACCACTACGACAACATCGCCGCCGCCGCGCTGCGCTGGATCGCGCAGAACAACGGCCCGCAGGCGGTCACCGCGTTCGCCGCCTCGCAGATCCAGGCCCTCGAGGACCGCTGCAGTGCGGCTCTCGAAGAGGCCGGCACCGATCCGATCGCCCGGGCGGAGGCGCTCGCCGATGCGCTGACCGCGGAAGGCTACGCTGCCAGCGCGACCACGATCGCGTCCGGCGGACAGTTGTGCCAGCACCACTGTCCGGTGGCCCACGTGGCCGCCGAGTTCCCTCAGCTGTGCGACGCCGAGACCGAAGTCATCTCTCGCCTCATCGGCACCCACGTGCAGCGTCTCGCCACCATCGCGCACGGCGACGGGGTGTGCACCACGCACATCCCTCACCGCCCTGCGCACACCCCATCCGACCGCCCCGCCCGCCACCCTAAAGCGGACGAAATGCTTTCTACCACCACGGTTAGGACAGATACATGACTGACCAGATCGTCACTCAGGAAGAGCACCTGGCCGCACTTGGCAAGTACGAGTACGGCTGGTCCGACACCGACACCGCCGGTGCCACCGCTCAGCGTGGCCTGTCCGAGGCCGTGGTTCGCAACATCTCCGCTCTGAAGAGCGAGCCGCAGTGGATGCTCGACCTGCGGCTCAAGGGCCTGCGCCTGTTCGGCCGCAAGCCGATGCCGAACTGGGGCGCCGACCTCACCGGCATCGACTTCCAGAACATCAAGTACTTCGTGCGTTCCACCGAGAAGCAGGCCGCCACCTGGGACGACCTGCCCGCGGACATCAAGAACACGTACGACAAGCTGGGCATCCCGGAGGCCGAGAAGCAGCGCCTCGTCTCCGGCGTCGCCGCGCAGTACGAGTCCGAGGTCGTCTACCACGCGATCCGTGAGGACCTGGAGCAGCAGGGTGTGCTGTTCCTGGACACCGACACCGCCCTGCGCGAGCACGAGGAGCTCTTCCGGGAGTACTTCGGCACGGTGATCCCGGTCGGCGACAACAAGTTCGCCGCGCTGAACACCGCGACCTGGTCCGGCGGCTCGTTCATCTACGTGCCGAAGGGTGTGCACGTCGACATCCCGCTGCAGGCCTACTTCCGGATCAACACCGAGAACATGGGCCAGTTCGAGCGGACCCTGATCATCGCCGACGAGGGCAGCTACATCCACTACGTCGAGGGCTGCACGGCGCCGATCTACTCGTCCGACTCGCTGCACTCCGCGGTCGTCGAGATCGTCGTGAAGAAGAACGCGCGGGTCCGGTACACGACCATCCAGAACTGGTCGAACAACGTCTACAACCTGGTCACCAAGCGCGCCACCTGCGAAGAGGGCGCGACCATGGAGTGGGTCGACGGCAACATCGGCTCCAAGGTCACCATGAAGTACCCGGCGGTCTACATGACTGGCGCGCACGCCAAGGGCGAGGTGCTCTCGATCGCCATGGCCGGCGCGGGCCAGCACCAGGACTCCGGCGCCAAGATGGTGCACGCCGCACCGCACACCTCCTCGACGATCATCTCCAAGTCGATCGCCCGGGGCGGTGGCCGCACCAGCTACCGCGGCCTGGTCCAGGTGCTCGAGGGTGCCGCGCACTCGAAGAGCACGGTCAAGTGCGACGCGCTGCTGGTCGACACGATCTCCCGCTCGGACACGTACCCGTACGTCGACATCCGCGAGGACGACGTGAACATGGGGCACGAGGCGACCGTCTCCAAGGTCAGCGAGGACCAGCTCTTCTACCTGATGAGCCGTGGTCTGACCGAGGACGAGGCGATGGCCATGATCGTGCGTGGCTTCATCGAGCCGATCGCCAAGGAGCTCCCGATGGAGTACGCCCTGGAGCTGAACCGGCTGATCGAGCTGCAGATGGAAGGGGCCGTGGGTTAAGCACCCGGGCCCAATCACAAGCGGATTAAAGGAAGAAATGACAACCGAGGTCATCGCCCCGCCGCGCACCAAGTCGCAGGTGCTGCGCTCCTTCGACGTCGCCGACTTCCCGGCCCTCAACGGCCTGGAGGAGGAGTGGCGTTTCACCCCCCTCAAGCGCCTGCGTGACCTGGTCACGGCCACGACGCTGACCGGGGCGGCCCCGTCCGTGGAGTACGCCGACCTACCGGTCGGCGTGACGGTGTCGACAGCCGACGACGTCGAGCCGGTGCTGACCCCGTTCGACCGGGTCAGCGCGCTGGCCTACGGCTCGGCTGCGGGCGTCACCGTGATCGAGGTGGCGGCCGAGGCCGTACCGGCCGAGGCGGCCGTGATCCGTCTGGTCGGCAAGGGCGGCGACGCCGCTGCCGCGCGCACCGTGGTGAAGGTCGGCAACTTCGCCAAGGCCACCGTGGTGCTGCACCAGACCGGCTCGGTCACCCTGGCCGACAACATCGAGGTGGTGCTCGGCGACAGCGCCCAGCTCACCTTCGTCACGCTCGCCGAGTGGGACCGTGACGCGGTGCAGGCCCAGCACGTGAAGATCCGGGTCGGCAAGGACGCCCGGATCCAGCACGTGCAGGTGACCCTCGGTGGCGACCTGGTCCGCCAGTTCACCAGTGTGGAATACACCGGACGGGGCGGCGACGCCGAGCTGTTCGGGCTGTACTTCGCGGCGGCCGGCCAGCACCACGAGCACCGCCAGCTGGTCGATCACAGCGTGCCGGACTGCCGCAGCTACGTGGGTTACCGCGGGGCGCTGCAGGGCGCGTCGGCGCACACCGTCTGGGTCGGCGACGTGCTGATCCGGGCGGCGGCGACCGGCACCGACACGTACGAGATCAATCGCAACCTGGTGCTGACGGACGGCGCCCGCGCCGACTCGGTCCCGAACCTGGAGATCGAGACCGGCGAGGTCGCCGGCGCCGGGCACGCCAGCGCGACCGGCCGGTTCGACGACGAGCAGCTGTTCTACCTGATGGCCCGCGGCATCCCCGAGGGGGAGGCGCGCAAGCTGGTGGTCCGCGGCTTCTTCGCCGAGCTGATCAACAAGATCCCGGTCGCGGAGTTGCGCGAGCGCCTGGGCGACGCCATCGAGGCTCGGCTGGTGGAGGCCGGGTCATAGTGACGTTCGAGAACGTCGGCCCGGTGGCCGACGTGGCCAAGGGCACCGCGCTCCAGGTGGAGGTCGACGGTGTCGAGATCGCGATCGTGCACGCCGACGACGACAACTTCTACGCGGTCCGCGACGAGTGCAGTCACGCCTCGGTGGCGCTCTCCGAGGGCGAGGTCGACGGGTGCACGCTGGAATGCTGGCTGCACGGTTCCCGTTTCGACCTGCGCACCGGTGAGCCCTCCGGACCGCCCGCCATCGAACCGGTGGCGGTCTACCCCGTCGAGATTCGCGACGGAGACATCTACGTTTCGACGACACCGAGCAATGGAGTAGAGCCGTGAGCACCCTGGAGATCCGCGACCTGCAGGTTTCGGTGAAGCTGCCCGATGGAGAGCTGAAGCCGATCCTGGCCGGGGTCGACCTCACCATCAAAGCCGGCGAGACCCACGCCATCATGGGCCCGAACGGTTCCGGCAAGTCGACGCTGGCCTACTCCATCGCCGGTCACCCGAAATACCAGATCACCGGTGGCTCGGTCACCCTGGACGGCCAGGACCTGCTCGCGCTGAGCGTGGACGAGCGCGCCCGGGCCGGCCTCTTCCTGGCCATGCAGTACCCGGTCGAGGTCCCCGGCGTCTCGGTGGCCAACTTCCTGCGTACCGCGAAGACCGCGATCGACGGCCAGGCGCCGAAGCTGCGCACCTGGGCCGGCGAGCTGCGGGGCGCGATGGAGAAGCTGCAGATGGACCCGGCGTTCGCCCAGCGCAACGTCAACGAGGGCTTCTCCGGCGGTGAGAAGAAGCGGCACGAGATCATGCAGCTCGAGCTGCTCAAGCCGAAGATGGCGATCCTCGACGAGACCGACTCCGGCCTCGACATCGACGCGCTGCGGATCGTCAGCGAGGGTGTCAACCGGGTCCGGGAGAACGGCGACACCGGCTTCCTGCTGATCACCCACTACGTGCGGATCCTGCGCTACATCAAGCCGGACTTCGTGCACGTCTTCGTCGGCGGCAAGATCGTCGAAGAGGGCGGCTCCGAGCTGGCCGACCGCCTCGAGGCCGAGGGCTACGAGAAGTTCCTCACCAAGGCCTGAGAGGACGAGTCATGAGCTTCGACGTCGCACGGGTGCGCAAGGACTTCCCGATCTTCGAGCGGGAGGTGAACGGCCACCCGCTGGTCTACCTGGACAGCGCCAACACCTCGCAGAAGCCGGTGCAGGTGCTCGACGTCATGCGCGCGCACCAGGAGAAGCACAACGGCAACGTGTCGCGCTCGGTGCACACTCTGGGCACCGAGTCGACCGAGATGTACGAGGGCTCCCGGGCCAAGGTGGCGAGCTTCATCGGTGCGGGCAGTCCCGATGAAGTGATCTTCACGAAGAACTCCACCGAGGCGATCAACCTGGTCGCGCACTCGGCCGGTCAGTTCCTCGGCCTGAAGCCCGGCGACGAGATCGTGATCTCCGAGATGGAGCATCACTCCAACCTGGTGCCCTGGCAGCTGCTCTGCGAGCGGACCGGCGCCACGCTGCGCTGGTTCGGCATCACCGACGAGGGCCGGCTCGACGAGTCCCGGCTCGACGAGCTGGTCAACGAGCGCACCAAGCTGGTCTCGGTGGTGCACATGTCCAACGTGCTCGGCACGATCAACGACGTGACCGCGCTGGTGGCGCGGGCCCGTCAGGTCGGCGCGCTGGTCATGCTGGACTGCTCGCAGTCGGTGCCGCACTTCCCGGTCGACGTGCGCGCGCTGGGTGTCGACTTCATCGCGTTCACCGGGCACAAGATGCTCGGCCCGACCGGTATCGGCGTGCTCTGGGGCAAGTTCGAGCTGCTGGCCGCGATGCCGCCGTTCCTGGCCGGCGGGTCGATGATCGAGACGGTGTCGATGGCGAAGACCACGTTCGCCCCGCCGCCGGCCCGGTTCGAGGCCGGCACCCCGCCGATCACCGAGGCGATCGGTCTCGGCGCGGCCGTCGACTACCTGACCGCGCTGGACATGGACGAGGTCCACCGGCACGAGCAGGAGATCACCCGGTACGCGCTGGACCAGCTCGCCGGGGTCCCGGACGTCCGGATCTTCGGCCCGACGTCGTCCGAGAACCGCGGCGGTACCGTGTCGTTCGGTGTGAACGGGGTACACCCCCATGACGTCGGGCAGATCCTGGACGCGCTCGGCGTCGAGGTGCGGGTCGGCCACCACTGTGCCCGTCCGGTCTGCGTACGCTTCGCGGTGCCGGCGATGACCCGGGCCTCGTTCTACCTCTACACGACAACGGAAGAGATCGACGCCCTGGCGCGCGGTCTCGACCAGGTGCGGAAGGTGTTCGGCTGATGATGCTCGACGGGCTGTACCAGGAGATCATCCTGGATCACTACAAGCACCCGCATGGGCGTGGACTGCGCGACCCGTACGACGGGGAGGCGCACCACGTCAACCCGACCTGCGGTGACGAGATCACCGTGCGGGTCTCCGCCGATCTGTCGGAGATCTCGTACGACGGCCTGGGCTGCTCGATCAGCCAGGCCTCGGCTTCGGTCCTGCACGAGTTGCTGCAGGGCAAGGACCGGCACGACGCCGCACGGATCCACCATGCTTTTGTGGAGCTGATGCAGAGCCGCGGCCAGATCGAGCCGGACGAAGAGGTGCTCGGTGACGGGGTCGCTTTCGCCGGGGTGGCGAAGTTCCCGGCCCGGGTGAAGTGTGCCCTGCTCCCGTGGATGGCATTCAAGGACGCGGCCGTTCGCGCGGGCGTCGACGTGGGCGCGAGCCCGGAGGTGAAGGCATGACGGACAACAAGACCGACGAGGTACCGGCCTGGCTGGCCGCCGAGCGCGACGCCGCCGAGGCCGCGGGTGACGTGGTCGAGGTGCCGGAGACCGAGTTGTCGGCCCCGGCTGAGGTCGCGGAGGAAGAGCCGGTCGCTGAAAAAGCACCGGTCAAGAAGGCGTCCACCGACGACGTCGAAGAGGCCATGAAGGACGTCGTCGACCCCGAGCTCGGGATCAACGTCGTCGATCTCGGCCTGGTCTACGGCGTGCACGTGGACGACGACAACGTCGTCACCCTGGACATGACGCTGACCTCCGCGGCCTGCCCGCTGACCGACGTGATCGAGGACCAGACCCGGCAGGCGCTGACCACCGGCCCCGGTGGCGGCCTGACGCAGGACTTCCGGATCAACTGGGTGTGGCTGCCGCCGTGGGGCCCCGACAAGATCACGGACGATGGACGCGAGCAGCTCCGGGCGCTCGGTTTCAACGTCTGATAAGTGTCTCCAAAGGGCGGTGCGCGACAAGCGTGCCGCCCTTTGTCGTATTTGGATGGTAGAAACCGGGAATGACACCGACTCCGCCCTTCCCCGAGCTGATCACGCTGGTCGAGGAGCGCTCCGCGGCACTGCGGGAGGCCGCCGCGCTGGCGCCGGCCCTCGACGCCCGGGTTCCCGGCTGCCCCGACTGGTCGCTGCGGGACCTGATCGCGCACCTCGGTGAGGTGCAGCGCTTCTGGGCTCTCGTGGTGACCGAGGCGGACCCGTCCGGCCCACCCTCCAAGGAACGGCACGGCAGCACCCTGCCGGAGAGCGACCTGCTGGAGTGGTTCTCCGGGTCGACCCGGATGCTCGACGCCGCCCTGCGCGCCGCCGGGCCGGACACCCCGTGCTGGGCCTGGTGGCCCGAGTCGGCCGGTCCGCACACCTCGGGCGCGGTGGCCCGGCACCAGGTGCAGGAGTCGGCGGTGCACGCCTACGACGCCATGGAGGCCCTCGGCAAACCCGAACCGCTGCCGGCCGCGGTCGCCGTCGATGGGATGAGCGAGTTCTTCGCCGTGGTGATGGGTTCGCTCGGGGCCTGGCCGCACCGCCCGGCCCGGGTGCAGTTCCAGGCGATCGAGGGACCGTCCTGGACGCTCGACCTGTCACCGAGCGGCGCCACCGCGGATCCGGCGGCCAGCGGTGAGCCGGTCACCCGGGTGCACGGCACCGCCAGCGACCTGCTCCTGCACCTCTACCGCCGGATCCCGCTGGAGGACGTCCGGATCGACGGCGACCGCGAGGTCGCCGTCCAGCTCCGCGAGTGGTCCAAGCACTGATCGTCACACCCGCCAGGCGCGGTCCAGGGCCACGGCCAGCCGCCGTAGCCACGGGTGCTCGTGCGGCTCGGTGACCAGGCCGGGGTAGTCCCGGGCGAAGTTGTCCCACTGGACGTCGGTCCAGCTCAGCACGGTCTCGGCGGTGAAGTCGTCGGCCGTCGCGCCCAGCTCCGGCCGCAGCAGCTCCCGGACCAGCGCGAGGTCGGCGGTGGCCCGCTCGGCCAGCAGCACCGCGTCGTAGAGGTCCTTGCCCTGCGGGTAGCAGTCGGTGGCCAGCCACTGGAGTTTCCAGGCCAGCGACAGTCCGGCGGTGGCGGCCAGGACCGGGCCGGTCACCCCGGGCAGGGTGATCGGCTCGGGCGCGACCGGCAGGTTCTCACCGAACACCACGTCGACCTGCACGATGCCGCCCGGCACGTTCTCGACCTCGAACGGGATGACCAGGCGGCGGCCGTCGGCCCGCTCGTACGTCCAGATCTCGGATTGTTCGATCCGGTCGGCCCGCAGCCCGGCGCCGGGCCGCTCGCCGAGTGCCCGGACGATCCGGTCGAACAGCCGGCGGCCCGCCTCGCCGTCGCTGGTCACCGACGCCGGCGTGACCACGAAGTCCAGGTCGCCGGGCTCGCGGGCGGCGGCGCCGACCCAGGCCGGCATGGTGACGCTGCCGCGCAGCACCAGGTGCCGGCTCCAGGACTCGCCGGTCAGCTGGGCCAAGACGTGGTCGAGTGCGGCCCGCCGGGCGGCCCGCCAGCGCTCGCCGGCCGCCGGGTCGCCGAACACCGGCTCACCCGCCCGGTAGGCGTTCGCGTGCTGCTTGAGCGCCGGGTCGAAGACCAGTTCCTGCCGTACGTCCGGTGACCTGCGGCGCAGCGTCCGTTTCGGCTGGGGCACCGGCCGGTAGGTGGCCGGGTAGCCGCGCGGGGTGGCCGGCGCCAGCTGGACCTTACGGCGTGCCGGGCGGGCGACACCGAACGTCGTACCGGGCAGCCAGCCGGCGTCGAGGCCCAGGTTGGTGTCCTGCACCACGTACTCCTGCTCGACCGAGACCACCTCGTGGCCGGCCTCGCGCAGCGCGGTGACCAGCCGGTCCAGCCGCAGCGACGCGGTGGACCGGCCGACCCGGTGGCAGCGCTGGTTGACGAAGCGGGTCTCGGCGCCGTCGGCGGACCGGGACCGGGCGTTGCGGGAGAGCCGGGCCCCGTGCGGCTCGACCAGGTCGGTGACCGTGATCAGGTCGGTCATCCCGGCCGGCAGCCGCAGCTTGAGGTGGTGTTCGAAGTACCTGTCGTCCGGCTCGTCGCGGGCGTCCCGGTCGTGCTGTGGCACGCCGTCGGCCCATGGCGCCACCTCGATCTTGCTGCGGATCGGGTCCATCCCGGCCACCCGCAGCCAGTGGCACCAGTCCCGGGCCACCGCCTGCTGCTCGGTCAGGGTGCCGCTGCCGTGCAGCGTCAGCATCGGCTGGGACATGGCCGAACCCCGGTCCAGTTCGATGTGCAGGAAGGTCGCGCCGTGGTCGGCGGCGAACGCGGCGAGCACCTCGGCCTGGTTCGGATAGACGGTCACGTGGGTTTCGAAGTCCCCCGTAATCTCTTTCACGACCCGGGAGAATAGCCGGAACGACGCCTTCCGGACGACCGTTTTGCTCGCCATGCATCGATGTTCACGCATAAAATCCGGGGCGTGGACACCTTCGACGCCCCGGACGGCATCCGGCTCGCGCTGCACCGTTCCGGCTCCGGCGACCCGCTCGTCTGCCTGCCCGGCGGCCCCATGCAGGCCTCCGCGTACCTCGACGACCTGGGCGGGCTGTCCGCGCACCGGCGGCTGCTGATCCCGGATCTGCGCGGCACCGGCGCGTCCGAGGTGCCGGCCGGTCCGGACAGTTACCGCTGCGACCGGCAGGTGGGTGACGTCGAGGCGCTGCGCGAGCACGTCCGGCTGGAGCGGTTCGACCTGCTCGGCCACTCGGCCGGTGCCACGCTGGCGCTGCTCTACGCGGCCCGGCACCCGGAGCGGGTGCGCCGGCTGGTGCTGGTCAACCCCAGCCCGCGGGCGGTCCACCTGGAGATCAGCGACCTGGACCGGCGGCGGGTGGCCGAGGAGCGCCGGGCCGAGCCCTGGTTCCCGGAGGCCTACGCCGCCCTGGAGCGGGTGCAGACCGGGCAGGCCACACCGGCCGACGGCCGGGCGCTGGCGCCGCTCATCTACGGACGGTGGGACGCCGAGACGCAGGCCTATTCGGCCCGCGAGGCCGGGCAGAAGAACAACGTCGCGGCCGCGGCCTACTACGCCGACGGAGCTTTTGATCCGTACGAGGTGCGCGCCCGGCTGGCCACCTTCCCCGCCCCGGTGCTCCTGATCACCGGCGAGGTCGACCTCCAACTGCCGCCGAAGCCCGCCGCCGAGTACGCCGGCCTGTTCCCGCAGGCGGAGCTGGCAGTGGTCCCCGGCGGCGGTCACTTCGCCTGGCTCGACGACGCCGAATGGTTCGTCCAGAAGGTGACCGGGTTCTTAAACCGCGCGTAGGAAGTCGATCAGCAGCGGGTTCACCAGCTCCGGCCGCTCCAGGCTGGGCAGGTGACCGGCCCAGTCCAGTTCCACGTGCCGGGCGTCCGGCAGCACCCCGGCCAGGTGCACCGCGATCTCCCGGAAGTCCGGCAGGTCGTACGCCCCGGAGAGCAGCAGGGTCCGGGCCGCGATCGTGTCCAGCTCCCACTCCACCTCGATCTGCTCCGGCTCCGGCATGTCCGGCGGCTGCAGTTCGAAGACCCGGCGCTGCATCACCCGGACCGCCTCCCGCTGTTCCGGCCCGGCGGCCGGCCCGACCCACGTCCGCACGTTGAGCTCGGTGGCCGCGTCCAGGTCGCCCGCGGTCACCAGGGCGTCCTCCTCGCCGGCGAACGCCAGCCGCTGCGGGCTCTTCGGGTGCCCGGGCAGCGCGGTGCAGAGCAGCGCGAGCGCGGTCACCCGCTCCGGCCACCGGGCCGCGATCTCCAGCCCGAGCTGACCGCCGCCGGACGCGCCGGCCACCGCGAACGGGCGCCCGCCGAGCAGCTCGACGATCTCGTCGGCGTCGTTCCAGGGCTGGTCCGGGATCGGGCTGTCGCCGAAGCCGCGGAAGTCGCAGCGGGTCACCCGGAAACCGGCCGCGACCAGGTCGGGGACCTGCGGATCCCACATCCGGCGGTCACACACGGTGGAGTGGAGCAGGAGCACGTCCGGACCGTCACCGGTCACATCGAAGGCAAGCGTCATCCGGCCGATCTTTCCTCACTCCACCGTGGCCAGTGCCCGGGCCCCCGATTTGCGGATGACCCGATGCTCGTCCAGGGCGTGCCAGGCGGAGAACAGGAACGGTGACAGGGTCACCACGAGATAACCGATCCCGGCCAGCAGCGCGGCGGTGCGCAGGCCCAGGTCCTCGACCGCCCAGCCGCCGAGGACCCCGCCGAGCGGGATGCCGGCCCAGGAGAACGCGATCAGCACGCTCATCACCCGGCCCTGCATCCGGATCGGGACCCGTTCGTAGACGGCGGCCAGCAGGATCGGGTTGATCGTCGACATCAGCGCGCCGGCCAGCGCGGCGATCGCCAGCACCGCCCACAGCCGGTCGGTCAGGGCCAGCGCGAGCAGCTGCGCCGGGCCGCCGATCAGGAAGCAGACCGCGAAGGTGACCCGCCGGGGCACCCGCGGCCCGATGATCGTCCAGAGGATGTTCCCGGCCACCGCACCCACCCCGAAGGCGCTGCCGAGCACACCGAGCGCCGCCGGGCCGTGCGGGCCGTCGCGCACCCACACCGGCACGAACACCGTCGCGTACGCCTGGTCAAAGAGGTTCGTGGCGAACAGCATCGACATGATCCCGACGATCAGCCGGTCCTGTCGTACGTACCGGAAACCGCACCGCAGTGCCGCCGCATAACCGCTCTCCTCGTCCTCCGCGGTCTCCTGGCCGGTGGAACCGGCCGTCACGTAGATCGAGATGATCAGCGCGCACACGCCGAACGTGGCCGCGTCGACGAGCAGCACCCGGGCCGGTCCGACCGCGGCCACCAGCAACCCGGCCAGCGGCAGGCCGAGCAGGGTGGCCACCCGGCTGATCCCGTCGTAGAGCGTGGTGCCCCGCTCGGTGGACAGCCCGGCGCCGGCGATCACCCGGGGGAGCAGCGCGCGCTTGGCGGTGTCGCCGAACCCGCGCAGCGCCCCGGCCACCGCGATCAGGCCGAGCAGAGTCGAGTACGAGATCGTCTCGGTGCTGGCCAGCAGCGGGATCCCGGCCACCGCGACCAGGCTCGCCGCGTCGGCGGCCACCGCGGTCGGCCGGGGACCGACCCGGTCCACGATCGGACCGCCGAGCAGCCCGGCCAGCACGTACGGAAGCATCTCGGCCAAGCCGGCCACCCCGGCCAGCAGCGCCGAGCCGGTGCTGGTCAGCACCAGCCAGGGCAGCGCCACGAAGGTGATCCGGCTGCCCAGCAGGGAGATCGCCTCGGCCGCGAGCAGACCGGTCAGGCTCCGTCTCACCGGTCGCCTCGCGGCTCGTTCCGGGTCTGTTCGCCAGGTGGCGGGCCGGTGTCCGGACGGGCCGGCAGGGGGAAGGCCTGCCACTGGAAGACCACCCGGGCGCTGCCGGGCACCGCGAGGTCCGGGTCGTCGTCGACCGGGTAGTCGGTGAGCACCGCACCGATCCGGGACAGCAGCTCACCGGCCTGTGCCGGGGTCAGCCGCAGCGCGACGTTGCGGATCGCGACCCCGGTCTGCCACTCCGGCGGCAGGTCCGCGGCGGCGCCGAGGAAGTCCTGCAGCCGCTGGAAGTCGGCGACCGCGACCGACCGCAGGTAGTTCTCCGCGCCCGCCGGCACCGGGGCGCTGCTCCGGCTCGCCACCCGCCACCAGCGTTCCCGCCGCACCCCCCGGCCCGGCACGTCCTCGACGAAGCCGTAGGCGGCGAGCTGACGCAGGTGGTAACTGGTCGCTCCGGACGACTCGCCGAGCCGGCCGGCGAGCCGGGTCGCGGTCGAGGCGCCGTGCTCGCGCAGCAGGCCGAGGATGCGCACCCGGAGCGGGTGAGCGAGGCCGCGCAACGAGTGCGGGCCGGGGACGACGGGGGAGGCGGGCATCGGCCCAACTTATCTTTGCAAAGAAGTCTTTGGAAGACGTATGTCGATATGCTTCGGCGGGTTCAGGCCGGTGGGAGGTGATCCACGCCGTTGTAACCGTCGAGTTTCAGGCCCGCTCCGCCGTCGCTCGTGAAGCGGGTCAGCGACGCGTTCCGGACCGGGCCCGCGGACTTCTCCAGGGCGGCCAGCTCGTCCCAGTCCAGGTCCTCGAGGACCGCGCGGGTCATCAGGACCACCGCGTCGTGCGCGACCACGACCACCCGCCGGCCGGCGTGCTCGCGGTGCAGATCGTCCAGGAAGGACGTCAGGCGCAGGCGGATGTCGGCGAAGGACTCGCCGCCCGGCGGGCGGTACTCGTACAGGCCGGCCTCGGCGCGACGGGCCGCCTCGCCCGGGAACCGGGCCGCGATCGCGGCGCGGGTGAGCATCGCCAGCTCACCGTTGAGCCGATCGACAAGACGATCATCGGTGTGGGCGTCGGGCAGGGTGATCCCGGCACTCTCGGCCGCGATCCGCCAGGTCTCCCGAGCTCTTGTGTACGGGGAGGTGACCACGACCTCGGGGCGCGCACCGGCCGGTAGTGCCGCGAGCCAGGCCCCGAGCGCGCGCGCCTGTTCCTCGCCGTGCCCGGTGAGCGGCACCTCGGCGTCCGGCCCGCTCACCGCCGCCTCCAGCAGCTGCTGCGCGTCCGCGGCCGGGAAGGCGACGTTGGCCAGGCTCTGCCCGTGCCGGATCAGGACAAGTTCCGCGACAACCGTCATGATCGGACCCTATCTGTCACGGTACGTCGCCGGGAGGGCGCATCGAGTGACGGTAGTCTCGCCCAATGCCCCGGCTGATCGTGCTCAACGGCCCACCCGCGACCGGCAAGTCCACACTCGCCGGTCGGTATGCCGCCGCCCGTCCGCTGACCCTGAACCTGGACATCGATCGGCTCCGGGACCTGATCGGCGGCTGGCGCACCGACCCGCAGGCCGGCGGGCTGCTGGCCCGGGCGGCGGCGCTGGCCGCGGCCCGGGTGCATCTGCTCGCCGGTCACGACGTGATCGTGCCGCAGTTGCTGGCCCGGCCGGCTTTCCTGGAGCAGGCCGGCGCGCTGGCGGCGGAGACCGGCGCGTCGTTCCACGAGCTCGTCCTGATGGACACCCGGGAGAACGCCCTCCGCCGCTGGGCCGTCCGGTCCGCGGCGGCGGCCGGTTCCCCTGCGGCGACCGGTTCCCCGGCTTCGGCTCGTTTCGCCGCGGAGCGGGATGAGGTTGCGGGGCTTTATGACCGGTTATGTGACATGTTGGTGTCGCGCCCGGATGCCCAGATCGTGCACAGCCACGAGAACGAGATCGATCGCACCTATCGGGACGTGCTCGCCTGCCTGCCGGGTTAATCGGTGGTCACCCACCCCGGGCGGGTCGCATGATGAGCCGGTGATCTCACCGATGAGGTATCCCGCCCTCCCTGTCGCCGCGGCCGAACGGGCCACCCGGCAGCAGCGGGCCCGCCGGGGACGGGTGGTGCCCGAGCAGCGATCATGAGCGCCGCGTTCCTGTCCGGCGTGATCGCCGGATATGGGATCGCGGTGCCGGTCGGCGCGATCGGCGCGCTGATCGCCGGCTTGAGCGCCCGCACCTCGTGGCGGGTGGGCGCGGCGGCCGGTCTGGGCGCGGCCACCGCCGACGGGATCTACGCCTGCGTCGCGGTGGCCGGTGGCGCCGCGGTCGCCGGCCTGATCGCACCGCTCACCACCCCGCTGCGCTGGGCCGGTGCGGTGGTCCTGCTGCTCCTGGCCGCCCGGACCGCCTGGACCGCGGTCCGCCTCGCCGGTACGCCGGAACGCACCGAACGCCCGACCACGGCGATCCGGGCCTACGCCGGGATCCTCGCGCTCACCCTGCTCAACCCGGCCACCGTGATCTACTTCGCGGCCCTGGTCCTCGGTGCCGGTGGGGTGGGTGGCGGCGTCTGGTTCGTGCTCGGCGCCTTTCTCGCGTCCGCCAGCTGGCAACTCCTGATCGCCGCCGCCGGCTCCCTCTCCGGCCACCTGCTCACCGGCCCCCGAGGCCGCCTCCTGACAACCCTGCTCTCCAGCGCCGTGATAACCCTCCTAGCCCTACGCCTCCTGATCCCCTAAAACATGCGTGTGAAGTTGGGGTGCGCACCGCACCGAAAGTCCCCACGCTGCAGCTGCTCAGGGCGTGCGTGTGGAGTTGGGGTGCGGTGCGCGCCGAAAGTCCCCACGCTGCGCCCAGCCCCACCGTGCGTGTGGAGTTGGGGTGCGGTGCGCGCCGAAAGTCCCCACGCTCGGTGTCACCACCGCTGGCGTGGGGGGTGGGTGCGGTGCGCGCCTCAGGTTCACGTGGGCGGGGGCTTCACCGCGTACCAGACAGGTGTTTGGCGGCCTCGCGGATCGACAACGGTGACAGGATCGCGGCCTGGGCGGTGAGGTAGTCCCGGACCGCGCCGGGGTCGGTGCGCGCGTAGTGGCGCAGCGCCCAGCCGATCGCCTTGCGGATGAAGAAGTCCTGGTGGCCGGCCTGCCGGGTGCAGTAGGCGAAGAGCCGCGCGGCGTCGGTCGCGGGGCCGTAGTGGAGCTGGTGCAGGATCGCCGTGCGGATCAGCCAGCGGTCGGCGGCGGTGGACCAGTCGTCCATCCGGGTGAGCAGCGCGGGGTGCCGGCGGACCAGGCCGCCGACGACGTGGGTGGCGAGCGGGTCGACCGTGTCCCACCACGACCTGCTGGTGATCAACTCTTCCAGGACGCCGAGGAAGGCGGGGCCGGGCACGTCGAGGTGGGCGGTCAGGTAGTCGCAGGCGAACTGCTGGAACTCGCGCTCGTCGCGCGCCCAGCAGCGGCGGGCGACGTCGGCCAGCTCGGGCTCGGTGGGTGCCGGCAGGCCGGCCAGGGCGGTGCGGGCCCGGGACCGCCGGGCCGGCGCGGGCAGGCCGAGGAACGGGAACTGGTCGCGCATGTAGGCCGCCATGGCCGGGGCGCGCACCGGATCGTGGCCGGCCTCGAACCCGGCGACCAGCCGGTCCATCAGCGTCTCGGGCAGCGTGGGCACGGTTCGGATCCTGCCACCGTAGTCTGACAAGAATGGGTGAACGTCCGGCCGCCGGCGGCGGGAAATGGGTGGATGTCGCGCCGGAGCGGCTGCCGCGCTGGCTGGAGAATTTCGCTGCCCGGCACGGGGCCTACACCGAACACGGGCTGACCCTGACCGCCGCGGACGGCGCGGAGGCGACGCTGCACGAGCCGCCCGGCGCCGGGCCGGTGACGACGGTGGCCGACCTGCTCGCCGCGGCGCTGACCCCGCGGCGGCTCGGGTTGCTGCTGGCCCGCAAGGGCGCGGTCGCGGTCGGCATCGCGGACGGCACGAAGCTGATCGCGTCCAAGGTGGACACGCACTATGTGCAAGGACGGACAGCGGCCGGTGGCTGGTCGCAGCAGCGCTTCGCGCGGCGCCGGGACAACCAGGCCAAGGCGGCCGCCGCGGACGGCGCCGGGATCGTGGGCCGGATCCTGCTTCCGGACGTACGGTCGCTGGCCGCGGTCGTGACCGGCGGCGATCGTGTCGCGGTCGACGCGGTCCTGGCCGATCGGGTCCTCGCGCCGGTGGTGGCGCTGCGGTCCGAGCGGTGGCTCGACGTGCCCGAGCCGCGGCATGTGGTGTTGGTCTCAGCGGTGGCGATGGCCCGCACGATCCCGATCCTGATCCGGGAGCCCTGACCCGGCCGGCCACGGACATGGATCCGGCCGCCGTCCCTCGCCAGGTGCGGGTCGGCGGCCGGATGTCTGCGGGGCGGCGGTCAGTCGCCCGCTTTTACCGCGCCCGATGCGAACGTGTCGCACTTCGCCGGGTCGCCCGAGTCGTACCCGGTGCGGAACCACTTCTGCCGGTCCGCGGACGTGCCGTGGGTGAACTCGGCGGGGTTGATACTGCCACCGCCACGTTGCTGGAGGGTGTCGTCGCCGATCTGGCCGGCGGTCTGGATCCCCTCCTGGATGTCGGCGTCGGTGAGGCTCTTGAAGAGCTTCTCGCCCTTGCTGTCCGCGACACCGGTCGCGCCCTTGGCCCAGGCGCCGGCGTAGCAGTCGGCCTGGAGCTCCAGTTTCACCGATTCCAGGTTCGCCTGGTCCGGATTCGCCTCCTGCTCCTGGCGCATCTTCGCCTCGGTGCCGAGCAGGTCCTGCACGTGGTGACCGTACTCGTGCGCGAGCACGTACGGCTGCGCGAACTCGCCCGGCGCGCCGAGCTCCTTCGCCAGCTGCTGGTAGAAGGTCAGGTCGATGTAGACCTTGTTGTCGGCGGGGCAGTAGAACGGCCCGACGCCGGAGTCTGCGGCGCCGCACCCGGTGCTGACCTGCTGCGAGAAGATCTTGGTGGGGGCCTTCTCGTACTGCTTGTTGAAGGCCTTGGGCAGCTCCGCGGCCCAGTACGCCTGGATCGAGTTGATGTAGAGCACGTTGCGGCAGTCCAGCAGCTTGGTGGCGTTCGCCGCCTGCTGGTTGCTGCCGTCCGATGCCTTGCATTCCTTGTTGATGGTGGTGTTGTCGGCGGTCGACGAGCCGCCGCTGCTGCTGCCACCCAGGTTGTTGATGCCGAAGTAGCCACCGACCAGCGCCAGCAGGACCGTGACGATGATCCCGGTCAGACCTCCACCACCGATCGGCAAGCCACCGATGCCACCGCCTCCGCCGCCCGAGCCACGAGCGTCCTCGACCTGACTGGTGTCGATCTCGGCCTTGTCATTGAGTTCCATGCCGTCCTCACTTCGCCACGGACTTCGCCACGGTCGCACCGCGTGTACCCGATGATCTTGCTGCCTAATCGAGTGGGAGGTCGCAGCGCCTCCCGGGTAGTATGGCCGCGTGCTGCTCTGCGAAGGCTGACCTGCCCAGCGCCGACCGTCCATCGGGATGGCCGGCGTCTTTCTGCGCCCTGAGTCAGCCCGATCCCCGAGAGCGAGAAACTTAATGATCACCGCCACCGGACTAGAACTCCGCGCCGGTTCGCGCATCCTGATCTCCCCGACCACCCTGCGGGTGCAGCCCGGCGACCGGATCGGCCTGGTCGGCCGCAACGGCGCCGGCAAGACCACCACGCTGAAGGTGCTGGCCGGCGAGGGCTCCCCGTACGCGGGTCAGGTCGAGCGGACCAGTGAGATCGGTTACCTTCCGCAGGACCCGCGCACCGGCGACCTGAACGTGACCGGCCGCGACCGGGTGCTGTCCGCCCGCGGCCTGGACACCATCCTGGTCGAGATGCAGAAGCTCGAGGTGCAGCTCGAGGAGAGCGCCGACGACAAGCTGATCCGGCGCTACGGCGTGCTGGAGGACCAGTTCTCCGCCCTGGGCGGGTACGGCGCCGAGGCCGAGGCCGCCCGCATCTGCGCGAACCTCGGACTGCCCGACCGCGCCCTGGCGCAGACCATCGGCACCCTGTCCGGCGGTCAGCGCCGCCGGATCGAGCTGGCCCGCATCCTGTTCGCCAACTCCGGGCAGAACGGCAAGGGCATCCTGCTGCTCGACGAGCCCACCAACCACCTGGACCAGGACTCGATCTCCTGGCTGCGCGGCTACATGGCGCAGCACAAGGGCGGCCTGATCGTGATCAGTCACGACGTCGAGCTGCTCGACGCCGCGGTCAACAAGGTCTGGTATCTGGACGCCAACCGCTCGGTCGTCGACATGTACAACATGGGCTGGAAGACGTATCTCGAGGCCCGGGAGACCGACGAGCGCCGTCGCCGGCGGGAGCGGGCCAACGCGGAGAAGAAGGCCGGTGCCCTGATGGCGCAGGCCGACAAGATGCGCGCCAAGGCCACCAAGACGGTCGCCGCGCAGAACATGGCCCGCCGCGCCGAGAAGCTGCTCGGTGGCCTGGAGGAGACCCGTACGTCGGACAAGGTGGCGAAGGTCCGCTTCCCCAGCCCGGCGCCCTGTGGCAAGACGCCGCTGACCGGGCACGGCCTGTCGAAGTCGTACGGATCTCTGGAGATCTTCGCGGACGTCGACGTGGCGGTCGACCGCGGTTCCCGGGTCGCCATCCTGGGCCTGAACGGTGCCGGCAAGACCACCCTGCTGCGCATCCTCGGCGGCATGCTGAAGTCGGACACCGGTGAGGTGCGCGCGGGCCACGGCCTGCGCCTCGGCTACTACGCCCAGGAGCACGAGACCCTGGACGTGGACCGCTCGATCCTGGACCACATGCGCAGCGCCGGCTCGGAGCAGACCGACACCGAGCTGCGGAAGATCCTGGGCGCGTTCCTGTTCTCCGGCGACGACGTCGACAAGCCGGCCGGTGTGCTCTCCGGCGGCGAGAAGACCCGGCTGGCCCTGGCCACCCTGGTCTGTTCGGGCGCCAACGTGCTGCTGCTGGACGAGCCGACGAACAACCTCGACCCGGTCAGCCGCGAGCAGGTGCTGGACGCGATCGCCAACTACCCGGGCGCCATCGTGCTGGTCACCCACGACGCCGGCTGTGTGCAGGCGCTGAAGCCGGACCGGGCGATCCTGCTGCCGGACGGCGACGAGGACGCGTGGAGCGACGACCTGCTGGAGCTCGTCGAACTCGCCTGATCTCCGATCCGGCCCCGGACCGGGGCCGGATCGACGGCTGCTGGACGCCGGGGGCCACCGCCTCGGCGGGCCCGGCTGGAGATCCAGGATCAACGGCATCGTCAGTTGTCAACAGGTGCCCACACAGACAGTGCGATGTTCGGGCGTTTGCGGGCAGGTCGGACTTGCTCCCGTACGCGCCGCGCGTCCCGTGGCGTCCCGTCACCGCCTCCGAGGGGTCTTCCGGGGCGGTCTCGTACCGGCCCGCCTCGATCGAGTGTTTCTGCAGGTGATCGATGGTCTTGATGAGCCTGCTGGTACACCGGTGACAGGCCGGAAATGTCGGCCCATGCGCGGGGTGCTAACGGTCTGACATTGATGCGCGTGGTAACCGTCAAGTTCCTGACAGTAATAAAAGGGCACGTTCCTCAGCGCTAGATGCCTGGCGCATGATCGTTGGAGGCGGTGTAATAGGTGGGACCGTATCTGACCGCACTGTCTGCGACGTGAGGATTCAAGATGGCAGCCACTGGCACAGCTACCAGTACTGAGAAGGGTCGTCGAATCGTCGGTAGCGAGCGGCAGTCGCTCGCCAAGGACCTGGTCAAGCGTTACACCTCGGGTGAGAGCATCCGGGCGCTTGCCGCTTCCACCGGCCGTTCCTACGGATTCGTGCACCGGGTGCTCACCGAGTCCGGTGTGCAGTTGCGTCAGCGTGGCGGCGCTCGCCGCCGCAAGAAGGCGTGACGGCCGCCGAAGCCGGGCCGGCTAACGCGTTATCCACCGATGAGGTAGGCGTTCGCTTTGAGCAGGCCGGGCCGGTCGCAACGGTCTCGTTGTGCCGGCCCGACGTTCTCAATGCACAGACTCCGTCCATGTGGGCGGAGCTCGCCAACATTTCCCGGAAATTGACCGGCGACGTCCGCGTCGTCATTGTCCGAGCCGAAGGCCGTGCGTTTTCCGCGGGCCTGGATCTGCAAGTCGCCCGCAGCGACAGCGATTCTTCACTGGCTCGTCTGGCACAGTTGTCTGCCGCCGACTGTGCCGATCGGATTGCCGCCTTCCAGTCCGCGTTCACCTGGTTGCGCAGTCCGTCCATCGTGTCCATCGCGGCAGTGCAGGGTCACGCCATCGGCGCGGGTTTCCAGCTCGCGTTGAACTGCGACATGCGCGTGCTCGCCGACGACGCGCGGTTCTCGATGGCCGAGGTCACCCTCGGACTGGTGCCCGATCTGGGCGGGACGAAACGGCTCACCGAGCTGGTCGGCCCGTCCCGGGCGCTGGAGATCTGCGTCACCGGCCGGCGGATCCCGGCTGACGAGGCGGACCGGATAGGTCTCGCCACCGCGGTGGTGCCGCGAGCCGAACTGGACGCGGCGGTCGCCGACCTGGCCGCCGCCGTCCTGTCCGGCGACGCGGGTGCGGTGGCCGAGATAAAAGCCCTGCTGACCGGCGCACCGAGCCGGTCGTACGCGGAGCAGGACCGGGCCGAGCGGGAAGCACAGACCCGCCGGCTGGCCGAGCTGCTCGGCTCCGGGGAGTAAGGACCGCCCCGGAATAGCGGCCTCACCTCCCGGGTTGTCGTACCCACGTGGTGGACTTCCCGGGAGGTGACGGATGAGTATGTCGAGCTGGAACATGTTGCGCTCGATCCAGAGTGCCGACCGGGTCGCGGCCCACCAGGTCACGCCCGGCACGACGCGGCGGATCCTGCGGTTCGCCGAGCCGTACCGGCGGGACATCACGGTGTTCCTGCTGGCGGTGGTCTTCGACGCGGGCATCGGGGTGGCCACACCGCTGCTGGCCGGCGACGTGATCAACACGATCACCGGCGGTGGCTCCGGCGCGGCCGCCACCGTGGTGCGGATCGCGCTGCTGATCGCCGGGCTGGCCGTGGCCGACGCGTTGCTCTCGCTGGTCCAGCGGTGGTATTCGGCCCGCATCGGCGAGGGCATCATCCTCAGCCTGCGCACCCGGGTCTATGACCACGTGCAGCGCATGCCGTTGCAGTTCTTCACCCGGACACAGACCGGCGCCCTGGTCAGCCGGCTCAACAACGACGTGGTCGGCGCGCAGCGGGCGTTCACCTCGACCCTGTCCGGCGTGCTCAGCAACGTCATCCAGCTGGTGCTCACCGCGGTGGTGATGTTCAGCCTGTCCTGGCCGATCACCGTGCTGTCGCTGGCGCTGCTGCCGCTGTTCATCATCCCGGCGCGCCGGGTCGGCAAACGGCTCGCCGAGATCACCCGGGAGTCGTACGACCTGGACGCGAAGATGAACGCGACGATGACCGAGCGGTTCAACGTCTCCGGCGCGCTGCTGGTCAAGCTGTTCGGCCGGCCCGACGCGGAGGCCGCCAAGTTCGGCGAGCGTGCCGAGCGGGTCCGCGACATCGGCGTCCAGCAGGCGATGTTCTCCCGCACGTTCTTCGTCGCGATGTTGCTGGTCGCTTCGCTGGCGCAGGCATTGACGTATGGCCTCGGCGGCTGGCTCGCGGTCCGCGGCGAGGTCTCGGCCGGCACCGTCGTCACCCTGGCCCTGCTGCTCACCCGGCTGTACGGTCCGCTCACCGCGCTCAGCAACGTCCGGGTCGACGTGATGAGCGCGCTGGTCTCGTTCGACCGGGTCTTCGAGGTGCTCGACCTGGCGCCGGGCATCGCCGAGAAACCGGACGCGGTCACCATCCCGGCCGGCGCCGGCCGGATCGAGTTCCGCGACGTGCGCTTCCGCTATCCGAGCGCCGCCGAGGTGTCGCTGGCCACCCTGGAGGACGTGGCGACCCTGGACCGCACGGAGAACGCGCCGGTCCTGCACGGCGTCGACTTCGCCGTCGAGCCGGGGCAGCTGGTCGCGCTGGTCGGCCCGTCCGGCGCCGGCAAGTCCACCACCTCGATGCTGGTCTCCCGGGTCTACGACGTCACCGGCGGCGCGGTCCTGGTCGGCGGCGTCGACGTGCGCGACGCGACACTCGACTCGCTGCGCGACACGGTCGGCGTGGTCACCCAGGACTCGCACCTGTTCCACGAGACGATCGCGGAGAACCTGCGGTATGCCCGGCCCGGCGCCACCGACGAGCAGATGTGGGCCGCACTGGAGGGCGCCCAGGTCGGCGACCTGGTCCGGGCCCTGCCCGACGGCCTGGACACCGTGGTGGGCGAGCGGGGGTACCGTTTCTCCGGCGGCGAGAAACAGCGCATCGCGATCGCCCGGCTGTTGCTCAAACAACCGTCCATCGTGATCCTCGACGAGGCCACCGCGCACCTGGACAGCGAGTCCGAGGCGGCCGTGCAGCGGGCGCTGAGCACCGCGTTGCGCGGCCGGACGGCGCTGGTCATCGCGCACCGGCTCTCCACCATCCGGCAGGCCGACCTGATCGTGGTGCTCGACCGCGGCCGGGTCGTCGAGCGCGGCACCCACGACGCGCTGGTCACCGCCGGTGGGCTCTACGCCGACCTCTACCGCACCCAGTTCGCCCAGGCCTCCCCGGCCGCGACCGGTGTCGACGACGAGGTCGAGATCCTGACCGTCCCGGCGCACGGTGTGGAGCCGTGATTCCTAACCGGACGCCGTCCGCAGGTCGCTGAACTTGCGGATCAGGTCCGGGAGCTGGTAGTGCGCGTTCAGCCCGCTCGGGTTGGGCAGCACCCAGACCGGCACGCCGCCGACGGTGTCCGTCTGCCGGCCGACCTTCGCCTTCGGCCGGGCGAACGCCGCACGATAGGCGGTCACCCCGAGCACGGCCAGGAACCGCGGCCGGTAGCGCCCGGCCAGCGCGGCCAGGATCGTGCCGCCGATGACGAGTTCGCCCGGGGTGAGTTCGTCGGCCCGTGCGGACGCCCGCGCCACGACGTTGGTGATGCCGAGACCGAGTGCGGGCAGCAGGTGCTGCTCCGACGGGTGCAGCAGCCGGTCGGTGAACCCCGCGCCGTGCAACGTCGGCCAGAACCGGTTGCCCGGGCGGGCGAAGTGATGGCCGGTCGCCGCCGAGTACAGGCTCGGGTTGATCCCGGAGAACAGCACCCGCAGGTCCGGCCCGACCAGGTCCGGGATGGTGCGATCGCCGGCCGCCGCGACCTCCGCGGCCGACGGCCGGGCCTTTTCCGGTACGACGGCGGCCACCGGGCGACGCGTCACAGCGCGCGCATGGTGCCGCCGTCGATCGGGATCACGCACCCGGTCACGTACCCCGCCGCCGGGGACAGCAGGAACGCCGCGACCCGGCCGAACTCCGTGGGCTCGCCGATCCGGCGCACCGGGATCGCGTCGGCGGCCTCGGCGGCGGCCGTGGCCGGGTCGCCGGTGCCGCGGAACAGCTCCCGGTTCCGGTCGGTCATGAACCGTCCGGGCAGCAGGCCCAGCACCCGGATGCCGCGCGGACCGTACTCGTCGGCCATGTCCTTGGCCACCATCGCCAGGCCGGGCCGGAACCCGTTGGACAGGCCGAGCCCGGTCAGCGGGTTCTTCACCGACGTGGAGAGCACCAGGCCGATCGCACCGCCCTCGGGCAGCGCCGCCGCGAACGTGCGGGCCGCCCGGACCGAGCCGAGGAACACCGTCTCGAACGCATACCGCCACTGGTCGTCGCTCATGCTGGCGGCGGTGCCCGGCGTGGGCCCGCCCACCGAGATCAGCGCGCCGTCCAGCCGCCCGAACCGTTCCGAGGCGACGTCCACCAGCTCACGCGGGGTGCCCGGGTCGGCGAGGTCGGCGGCCACCCCGACGGCGTGGCTCGCGCCGCCCAGCCCGGCGACCGCGTCGGCGACCTTGTCCGGGTCGCGCGACGAGATCACCACCCGGGCGCCGTCGGCGACGAGCGCCTGCGCGGTGGCGAAACCCAGCCCGCGCGAGGCGCCGGTGAGGATGAAGACACGGTCGGTCAGCCCCAGATCCATGCGGGTCATCCTCCCAGAGCGGCGGCGGTGTCCGCGTCCGCCGGCAGGAACGCCTCGATCGCGAGTTCGGCCAGGGTCACGTCGCGCGGGGTGCCGAGCACCGAGGTGATGCTGAAGAAGCTCAGACCGTCGTACCGAAGGGGAACAACGAGACCATCGGGCCTGGCGGCGATCTCGCCGCCCGGATAGCCGCCCACCTCCGAGCGCAGCTCGCGGAGCACCGGGTCGGCGGTCGCCGCGGCCTGCCGGTCCAGACGGTGCAGCACGTGCGTGCGCCACTCGGCGAGATTCTCGATCCGCCCGGCCATCCCGTCCGGGTGCAGGGCCAATCTCAGCACGTTGACCGGCGGTTCCAGCAGCTCGGGCGCGCACCCGCGGGTGAGCCGGGCCACCGCGTTGTTGCCGTCCACCATGGTCCAGTGCCGGTCCACCAGCACCGCCGGATACGGCTCGTGACCGGCCAGAACCTGCCGCAGGCCGGCCAGCAGCACGGCCAGCGGAGGCCCGTCCAGATCGGACTCCGGAAAGGCCGGCGCGAAGCCACCGGCCAGCAGCAGCTCGTTGCGCTGCCGCAGCGGCACGTCCAGCTCCTCGGCCAGCCGCAGGATCATCTCCGGGGTCGGCCGGGACCGGCCGGTCTCCACGAAGGACAGATGGCGGGCCGAGACGCCGGTCCGCGCGGACAGGTCGAGCTGACTCAGCCGCCGCTCGTCGCGCCAGGTCCGCAACAACTGCCCCACCGCGCTCATGCCGACCAGGTTAGGCGGATCCGGGCCGCGGCGGCATTACCTCCGGGGTAATCGCCGGGACTACCCCGCGGCGGCAGGCTCGGTCCCGTCAACCACGACGGAAGGACGAGACGATGAGCGACTTCGACGCGATGATCGAGCAGTACCTGGCGATCTGGAACGAGACCGACCCGGCGGCCCGCCGCGCGGCGATCTCCACGCTGTTCGCCGACGAGGTGCGCTATGTCGACCCGCTGGCCGCGGTGCACGGCCCGGACGAGCTGAACGGGCTGATCGGGGCGGTGCAGCAGCAGTTCCCGGGCTTCCTGTTCAGCTCGGGCGGTGCGGTGGACGCGCATCACGAGCAGGCCCGGTTCACCTGGCATCTGGGCCGGCCGGGGGAGGAGCCGCTGGTGATCGGCTTCGACGTGGCCGAGCGGGACGGGTCCGGACGGATCCGTCAGGTGCTCGGCTTCATCGACAAGGCCCCGGCGGCCTGACCCTGATCTCGGCGGACCGCGTTTTCCGCATGCCGGCGGACCGGGCGCGGTCAGTGGTGGCGGACCGCGTCCTCGACCAGGTCGAGGACGCGGGCCAGGTCGCCCGGCGGGCGGCCGGTGGCCAGGTGCAGGACCAGGCCGTCGTAGGCCAGCTCGAGGAACTGGGTCAGCACGTCCACCGGCACGTCCTGGCGCAGCACGCCGGCCTCACGCTGCCGCTGCAGGCGCTCGTGGGTGGCGTCGGCGATGGCCGCGGACCGCTGCGCCCAGCGCTTGGCGAACGCCGGGTCGGTGCGCAGCCGGTGTGAGACCTCGAGCTGGGTGCCGAGCCAGCCCGCGGTGTCGCCCTCGCGGGCGCTGTCGTCGCTCTCTCCCGGGCCGCCGGTGGCCGGGCCGCCGGTGGCCGGAGCGCTGGTGGCCCGGGCGCTGGTGGCCCGGGCGCTGGTGCCGCCGGCCAGGGCCAGCAGGTCCCGCATCACCTGGACCAGGCCGTCCCGGGTGACGGTCTCGACCATGGTGGCCGCGTCATCTTCCGCGACGGCGAGGAACAGCGATTCCTTGTCACGAAAATGATGGAAAATCGCACCTCGGGACATGCCCGTGGCTTCTTCGAGGCGGCGGACCGTGGCGCCCTCGTAGCCGAATCGTGCGAAACAGCCCCGCGCCGCCGTGAGGATCTCGTGGCGGCGAGCGTCGAGCTGGTCCTGGCTTACCCTGGGCACCTGCTGATCGTGTCATGTGGCCCCGGACTCTTGCAATCCGTACGTACGGCTTCGTAAGAGACGGGGTCGCCCGAACGGATGATGCGAATTACGTCAAACGGTCAGCGCTTTGTTAACACTCCTGGACTGTTCGCTTCGGCCGCTGCTCACGTAAAGTGCCCGGGTGCCTCTAGTCTTCCTGGCGTTGGACGACACCCTGCTCGACCGCAGCGGTGCGTTCCGACTGTGGGCTAAAGGTTTCCTCGACGAGATCGCCGCGCCCCAAGATGATCTTGACTGGCTGGTCGCCGTTGACGCCGACGGCCTGACCTCCCGGTGGGACCTCGCCGACCTGCTCCGGGACCGCTACCAGCTGCGAGTGCCGTCCATCGATCTCGTCGACGAGCTCTACGAGGGCCCGCTCGCCTACGAGCGCCTCGACCCGATGGTCGGCTGCGCGCTGGAGATCGCGGCGGACGCCGGCCTGGTCCCGGTCGTGGTCACCAACGGCGCCGCGGAAAAATCCGAGGGCCGGATCCGTCGCACAGGACTCGACCGTTATGTCGCCGACTGGGTGATCTCCGAACAGGCCGGCGTCAGCAAACCCAACCCGCGGATCTTCGCGCTCGCCGCCCAGCGTGTCCGAATGCGCCTGGCCGGCGCCTGGGTGGTCGGCGACAGCCCGGAGGCGGACATCGGCGGTGCGGCAGCTCTGGGCCTGCCCAGCGTGTGGCTGCACCGGGGCCGGGAGTGGACGGACACCCGGTTCGCGCCGACCCGCGTGGTCGGCAACGTCATCCAGGGGATTTCCGCGATCATGGCGACCCGGTAGGGTCCGCTTCCGATCAGGGTCAAAACCAAGATCAAATTCATGATGTCGTGCGTCCGCCGGGGTACAGATCGTCGCTCCCGCCGGGACCCCTGCGGGCTTCGCTGGCCGCTGGCGCGTCCAGAACGCGAAGCCCTCCGGGGCGACGTCCGCGTCCGCGCACGGTCACCCCACCCACCCCTCACCTGTCGCAGGCGTGTGTGAAGTTGTGGTGCGGAGCGCGCCGAAAGTCCCCACGCAGCGTGTGAAGCAGCGGTGTGTGTGAAGTTGTGGTGCGGAGCGCGCCGAAAGTCCCCACGCAGCGCCGTCCCCAGCCGTGCGTGGGGAGTTGTGGCGGGCTCCGGGGCGGAAGGTTCACGCGGCGTTCCGGGCGGGCGATAAATGGGTTGCGCGGGGTGTGGGGGTGGGAGAGAGTCGGTCGCGCGGCGCAATGTGGGTGCCGTGACCGCACTGTCCGGCTCTGAGGGGTCGGCGTGGAGAGAGAAGGGGGTGGCCCGAAATGGCCGTCTTTGCGATGCCTGTTGTCCCGGCTTCCCCGAACACTTCTTTCTCTGAGGAGAACCTCCAGTGCGTGAGCACGACTCCAACGGCTCGGCGACCATGCGCCGCGGCCGTCGCAAGTTTGACGATGACGACTCTGATTTCCTGAAGCGCGGCCGGCTCGAACCGGCCCTGAAAGAGGATCCCGACCTGCCCGAGGTCGGTGACCGCTGGTCCAGCTGGGACGGTGCGTTGCACGGTCCGGAGCCGCGACCCGACTGGCTGCGTGCGGAACACGGCGCGGTCGACACCGAGCTGGGCATCCTGAAGACCGGCAAGGAAGCGGACGTCTTCCTGGTCCGGCGCTGGCTGCAGGCCACCGGGCAGAGCAGCATGATCGCCGCCAAGCGGTACCGGGACGGCGAGCACCGGATGTTCCACCGGGACGCCGGCTATCTCGAGGGTCGCCGGGTGCGCCGGTCCCGGGAGATGCGCGCGATGACAAACCGCACCGCGTTCGGCAAGGAACTCATCGCCGGGCAGTGGGCGGCGGCCGAGTTCGACGCGCTCGGCCGGCTGTGGGAGATCGGCCAGGAGAGCGGGCTGGTCTGCGTGCCGTATCCGGTGCAGCTGATCGGCACCGAGGTGATGCTGGAGTTCATCGGCGACTGGGAGACCGGTGAGGCCGCGCCGCGGCTGGCGCAGGTCCGGTCCGGCGCTGCCGAGCTCGAGGACCTGTGGCGGCAGATGGTCGACGCGCTGTCGGTGCTGGCCCGGGCACAGGTGGCGCACGGTGACCTGTCGCCCTACAACACGCTGGTCCATCACGGCCGGTTGATTCTGATCGACCTGCCGCAGATCGTGGACGTGGTCGCGAACCCGCGCGGGGCTGAGTTCATCGCCCGCGACGTGACCAACGTGGCGAACTGGTTCCGGGCCCGCGGACTGCCGGTCGACTCCGACGAGTTGACCGACCGCCTGCTGTTCGAGGCGGGCCTGCGCTGAGCGCCGCGCGCCGTACCGGCCGGCGGCGGCCGCTTCTCCCCGGAGCGTCCCCGCTGACCGGGTGCCGCCGGCCCACCGGCCGCCCGCACCGCCCGTCCGTGGAGCGGCGGCGATGAGCCGGGCCCCGATCCGGCGGCCGCGGCACCGGGCCCGGGGCAGCCCGGGGTGAGCGGCCGCCGGCCGGCGGCGGCCGCTGACGGTCACTGGATGTAGTTCTCCACCTCGCTGACGCTGTGCGCCTTCTCGACCTCCGGGTCGTTGCCGACCTCGCGGGCCGCGCGGCGCCGGCGCAGCAGGTCCCAGCACTGGTCCAGGGCCTCTTCGAGGTCCTTGAGCCGCTCGTGCTCCTCGGTGGAGGAGATCTTGCCCTGGCTCAGCTGCTGCCGCAGCTCGTGCTCTTCCTCGACCAGGCCGTTGATCCGGGTCAGCACATTCTTGTCATCCATTCCCGAAGCCTATTCACCACGCCCGCGCCTCCGGGACTCCCCCTCACGTGTCCGATGTCGCACAACGGCCGCCGCCAGTCCCGACCGATTTTCCAACCCCGCTTCGGTACGACCTACCCCTCCCACAACCGCAACAGCCACGTCCCGTGGCTGAACGCGAGGCAGCCGGCCCGCCCGGACCGCGACGCCGCATCCGGGCTGGAGCGTCCCCTCCCGCCCTGCGGTCCCGAGCGCACCCAAAGCCCAAACCCCCAGCCCACCCACCCACAGTCCCGTGGTGCGCAGCGCACCGAAAGTCCCCACGTTGCGG
>NZ_BOMS01000016.1 GCF_016862315.1 Actinoplanes palleronii
TTGCGTGGTGCCCGGCTGGTGCTGGCGGCCGGTATGCGGGGCTCTTGACGGCCCTCAGGGCCAGCTGGGTCTGCCCCGATGATCGCTCAGCTGGTTGACCTTGAAGAGCCGTTCGGTGATCGCTTGTCGGGCTTTCGCGGGCGGTGGCGGCACGCGATGCTGCACCAGCTGGTGCTCAGGGCGGTATCCCGGCCGCTGATACGACCACCAGCACCAGCCGACGACGTCCCATGCCGCTCAGCCTAAGTTGATCTTGGTTGGGTGCTGGTGGCCGGGGCCGCCGGCTACCCGTCCCCGATCACTCCGTGGGCGGGGTCACGTCCGCGGGCGTGGTGCATGCCGCACCCGGGAAGGGCGGTCAGAGTCCGCACTGCTCGATCGCGTGCGTCTACCGCCCACCCGGGGGCGGTAGACGCACTCACCACCCGACCGCGGACCGCCACCGCCCCCATCCCGACCCGCCGCGGACTCCGGTCGCCCTGCCGGTGTGGAGTGCGGACTCCGGTCGCCCTGCTGGTGTGGAGTGCGGACTCCTGTCGCCCTGCTGGTGCTCGTGGTGGTGTCGAGGTGGCTGATGCGGCCACCGTCGCCGGCCGGGTTCGGCGAGAGCTGGGGCTGGGGGCGGTTTCAAGGGGCTCTTTGCGGCGCTGAGCGCCGGCCGGGTCGGTGCCGCGTGCTGCCGTGGTAGGGGCGGGGGTGGGTTGGTCAGGGGGCGGCTGGGGACTCGGGGGGTGGGGTGGGTTGGTCAGGGGGCGGCTGGGGACTCGGCGGGCGGGGTGGGGAGTTCGCCGGTGGTGTGGGGGCGGCGGTAGCGGCGGTTCAGGTAGAGGATCGCCCAGGTGGGCAGGCCCAGGGCGACGATCCAGGGCAGCAGGGCGCCGAGGACGGTGAGCAGCACCCCGAGCGACGAGACCAGCGCCTTCCAGCCGTCGGCCAGGCCGCTGAGGAAGCCGGTGGTGTCGTCGTCATCGGTGCCGGCCGGGACCGGGGCCTCCGGGCCGAGCAGCACCACGGTGACCGTGCTGAGCGCGGTCAGGTCGGCCAGCCGGCGCTTCTTGCCCTGCAGTGAGGCCAGGTCGGACTCCCGGGTGGCGACCTCCTTCTCCAGCATCACCAGGTCGCTCAGCGATTTGGCCGAGGCGAGCAGTTTGCGGCCGCTGTCCACCCGGGCCTGCTGGACGGTGATCCGGGCGTCCAGGTCGACCACCTGCTCGGTGACGTCCTCGGTGTTGATCGCCCGGTTCTTCTCGTCGCCGAGCTTGGCGATCTGCTCGAGCGCCGAGCCGAACTTGTCGGCCGGGATCCGCAGCTTCAGGGTCGCGGTGTCGGTGCCGCCGTTGCCGCTCTGCCGTTCGTCGCCGCCGATGAACCCGCCGGTGCCGCCGGTGATCCCGGTGATCTGGGCGGCGGCCACGTCGACGTCCTTCACCTGGACGGTGAGCGTGCCGGTGTAGATGATCGAGCGCTGGTCCACCCGCAGGTCGGGCGCCCCGGCCGGGGTGTCCTGGCCCGGTTCGGCGCCACCGGCGGCCGCGGTACCGGGCTCCGCGGCCTTGCGGGCATCGCCGCCGGCGTCGCCCTCGTTCATGGCCGGTGCCCCGGCCGGTGACGACTGGTCGGCGGCGCCGTCCGCGCCGCAGCCGGCCAGCAGGGCGCCGCTGAGAAGCACGGCGCCCAGTAGGATATGTCCCCGTTTACGCATTGCTACTCCGATCGTCGGTACGACTGAGCGCTGGGACGTACGGCGGGCACTGCCCGGTTCCGGCAGACTGCGTTATGACCGGTCACGATTCAGCAGCGGAGGAGTCCCGTGCGCGTCACGAAGTTCACTCATGCCTGTCTACGGATCGAGGGTGCGGGGGTCCTTGTCGTCGATCCGGGGGAATTCTCCGAGAAGTCGGCATTGGACGGTGCGGATGCCGTGGTCATCACGCATGAGCACTTCGACCACCTGGACGTCGCGGCGGTCACCGCGGCGGTCGCGCGCCGGCCCGCGCTGCGGATCTTCGCGCACGCGGAGGTGCTGGCGAAGCTCGGCGCGGTCGCCGAGGCGACCACCGCCGTCGCGCCCGGCGACACGTTCGAGGCCGCCGGGTTCCACCTTCAGGCGTACGGGGGACAGCACGCCGTCATCCACCCGGACATCCCGCGGATCGTGAATCTCGGCTACCTGATCGCCGACGGGTCCACGAACGTGTACCACCCCGGCGACTCGTTCGCGGTTCCCGAGGACGCCACGGTCGACACCCTCTGCGTGCCGCTGAACGCGCCGTGGATGCGGCTGGCCGAGTCGATCGAGTTCGCCCGTGCGGTCAAGCCGGGCCGGGCCATCGCGATCCACGACGGACTGCTGAACGAGCGCGGCGCGGCCGTCTCGGACCGGCACCTGGAGAACTTCTCCGGCACGCGGTACCAGCACCTGGCGCCCGGCGCCACGCTCGACTGACGTGCCGCGGCCGTGACCGACGCGAACGTGACCGACGACGTGCTCCGCCGGCTCTACGAGGAGCCGCCGGAGGGTTTCGTGGCGACCCGGGCCGCCGCGATCGAGCAAGCCCGGGCGGCCGGCGACCGGGACACCGCGAAGCGGCTCGCCGCCTGCAAGAAGCCGACCGTGGCGGCCTGGGTGGTCAACCTGCTGGCCCGCCGGCGACCGGATCTGATCGGTGAGCTCGTCACCCTGTCCGAGGCGCTCCGGTCCGCGCAGCGCGACCTGCACGGCGACCAGTTGCGCGAGCTCTCGCTGCAGCGCCGCCAGTTCGTGTCGGCGCTGGTCGCGGACGCCCGCAAGCTGGCCGTGGCGGCCGGCGCCGGCGCCGGGAAGCTGCCGCTGGGCGAGGTGGAGGCGACGCTGACCGCGGCGCTCGCCGACCCCGAGGTGGCCGCGCAGGTGCGGACCGGGCGGTTGATCCGGGCGGCCGCGTACGCCGGGTTCGGCGAGGTGCCGCGCCCGCGGCTGCGTTTGATCACCGGCGGCGACGAGGACCCGGAGTCCGACGGCCCGGAGGGCGACGCGGACGAGGGGGAGGAGCTCGGGGCGGGCCCGGAGGCCGGGCGCGGGCCCGCGGCGGGGCACGTGACCACTCCGGGGCTCGGGACGGTGCCGGGGATGGGGCACGAGGCGGCCCAGGAGGCCCGGGAGCGGGCGGCCCGGGAGCGCCGCCGCCGGGAGGTCGAACGCAAGCGCCGGGAGCTGGAGCGCGAGCTGAGCGCCGCGGAGGCCGCCGAGCGCCGGGCGGATCAGCAGCTGGAGCGCGCCGAGACGGCCGAGCGGGACGCCGAAGGGCTCGTCGACGACCTGGAGGCGGAGCTGGCCGAGTTGGAGCGGCGGCGGGCCGAGGCGGTGGCCGAGGTGGGGCGCCGCAAACTGGCGCGCCGGGGCGCCGAACGGGAGACGGCCGCGGCCCGGCGACGGGTCGGCGATGTGCAGGCCGCCCTGGAGGATCTGGGCTGACGGGTTCCCGGCCGTGCCCACCCGCGGACATCGCCCCGGAGGGCTCCGCGTTCTGGACGCGTCAGCGGCCAGCGGAGCCCGCAGGGGTCCCGGCGGGAGCGACGATCTGTACCCGGCTGGACGCACGACATCCTGAATTTGATCTTGATTTTTCGGGTGGTTCCGGGACCGGGCACTTATCGGGAGCGTTTTCCATAACCGGTCAGGGGGAGCAGAATCGGGCGGGTGACTCCCGAACAGGCTGCCGCCACTGCCAAGACGGGCCTCGCCACCATCGTCGGAGCCTTCGCCGAATCCCCGCAGACCCTGCGCCGTGCGCGGCTGCTGGGACTGTCCGGCTGGGCCTACCACGTCTCGGCCCGGGCCGGTGCCCTCGGCGACGTGCGCCCGGAGACGGTGGCGGCCGCGCTCGCCTTCATCGCGCCCGAGGCGGTGACCGAGGGGTGGGAGGCGACCGCGAAGAGCTCCCAGCCGTCCGAGGTGGCCACCTGGCACCTGCGGGAGCTGTGCACCTGGGGCGAGGAGCAGGTCGGCGGGTTCCCCCGGCTGAGCCGGCTGCTCGAGCTGGGCGGGCGGGTGGTGGACGCGGTCGACCCGGCCGGGCTGCCGCTGTTCGCCGCCTGGCGGTCCATGCCGATGCCCAGCCAGGCACCGGGCGCCCAGGCCGCGATGCTGCTGCAGCTGCTGCACGAGCACCGGCAGGGGGTGTACGTGATCGCGGTGCGCGCCGGCGGGCTGACCCCGCTGGAGGCGATCATCGCGGGGCCGGAGGGTGAGACCGGCGCGGTGGCGTTCGGCTGGCAGCCACCGTACCCACCCGCGGGTCCGCTGGTGCGCCGGCTGATGTGGGCCGAGGCGGTGGCGAACTCGATGGCCGGCCAGGCGTACGCGATCCTGGACCGCCCGGAGCGCGTCGAGTTCGGCGGCCTGCTGGAGTCGCTGAGCCACCGCTTCGCCCGCTGACGCTGTGCGGCGGCGCGCCGCCGCACAGCGGGGCGTCAGTTGTCCGGGTTAGCCGTCCGGGTCGGGCGGCTGCGCAGGCTGTGCACGTAGTCGTCGGGCGCGCCGGCCTTCTCGGCCGCGTTGGCGATCTCCGAGAGGTACCACGTGGTCGGCATGCCGCCCTCGTAGCCGGCGTAGACGTAGACCCAGGCGGGCACCTCACCGTCGAGCGTCGATACACGCACGGTGAGTTTTTGGTACGTCCCGGCGGGCACCCCCTCGACCTCGTCGAGTTGTGCCGCATCCCACGGATGCACGTCGTACACGGAGACGAAGACGCGGTCACCGGGTGATTCGGCGATCGTCGTCACGGCACCCTCCCAGCCCATTTCCCCTTCTCCGGCAAAGGTCAGGCGCCAGCCTTCGATCCACCCCACGCCCACCATGGGCGAGTGCGGACAGTAGGCGAGCATGCGGGCTGGGTCCAGGTTCGAGCCATACGCGGCGTAATGACGCACGGCGACGACGATAGTCGCCTGGAGGGTCGGTGAGAATATGAGGAGTGCGTGTCGGCACAACCGCTTTTGTCGCGGCTGAACACAGTCGCTCTTTGGAGGTCGGGAAATCGTGAGTCGGATCGTGATCATCGGTGGCGGACCGGGCGGGTATGAGGCGGCTCTGGTCGCCGCTCAGCTCGACGCCGATGTGACCCTGGTCGAGGCGGACGGACCCGGCGGCGCCTGTGTGCTGACCGACTGTGTGCCGTCGAAGACCTTCATCGCCAGCTCCGAGGTGATGACCGGTTACCGGCACAACGAGCGGTTCGGGATCCGGTCGGCCGGCCTGGACGGGGTGACCGTCGACGCGGCCGCGGTCAACGACCGGGTCAAGCGGCTGGCCCTGGCGCAGTCCGCGGACATCCAGACCAAGCTGGTCAAGGCCGGTGTCGACGTGGTGCACGGCCGGGCCCGGATGGGCGAGGACCGGCTCGGCCACACCCACCAGGTGCTGATCACGCCGGAGGGCGGCGAGCAGTACGCGGTCGAGGCGGACACCGTCCTGCTGGCCACCGGCGCCACCCCGCGGGTGCTGTCCACCGCCCGCCCGGACGGCGAGCGGATCCTGGACTGGCGCCAGGTGTACGACCTGACCGAGCTCCCCGAGCACCTCGTGGTGATCGGCTCCGGGGTCACCGGCGCCGAGTTCGCCAGCGCGTACCTCGCGATGGGCGTGAAGGTGACGCTCGTCTCCAGCCGCGAACGGGTGATGCCGCACGAGGACGCCGACGCCGCGATGGCGATCGAGCGGGTGTTCCGCGAGCGGGGGATGACCATCCTCAGCCAGTCCCGCGGCGACTCGGTGGTGAACACCGGCGACGGCGTCCGGGTGACCCTCTCCGACGGCCGGGTGATCGAGGCCTCGCACGCGCTGATCGCGGTCGGCGCCATCCCGAACACCGCCGACCTGGGCCTGGCCGAGTACGGCGTGGCGGTCGGCAACGGCGGCTACGTGACCGTCGACCGGGTGTCGCGCACCAACGTGCCGGGCATCTACGCGGCCGGCGACTGCACCGGGGTGCTGCCGCTGGCCAGCGTCGCCGCGATGCAGGGCCGGATCGCGATCTGGCACGCCATGGGTGAGGCGGTCGCCCCGCTGCGGCTGCGCACCGTCTCGGCGAACGTGTTCACCGACCCGGAGCTGGCCACCGTCGGCGTCTCACAGAACGAGGTGGACTCCGGGCGCTTCCCGGCCCGCCAGGTGATGCTGCCGCTGACCGGCAACGCCCGGGCCAAGATGGCCGGCCTGCAGGACGGGTTCGTCAAGCTGTTCTGCCGCCCGGCGACCGGTCAGATCGTCGGCGGGGTGGTGGTGGCACCGAAGGCGAGCGAGCTGATCCTGCCGATCACCATGGCGATCGAGAACAACCTGACCGTTGACCAGCTGGCACACACCATCACGATCTATCCGTCGCTGTCGGGTTCGATCGCTGAGGCGGCGCGTCAGCTGATGCAGCACGAGGTGCAGTAACCGGGTCGGCCGCGGCCGTGGCACCCGGTGCGGCCGTGGGCGGCTCCTCCGCGGCCGGCTTGCCGCCGAACAGGGCCAGGATCCAGCCGGCGGTGCCGAAGACGACAGCGGCGCCGGCCGCGATGGCGAACAGCCGCCAGGCGGACTGGGTGATCGCGGTGCCGCCCAGGTGCCCGACCAGTCCGCCGTAACAGGCCCAGGCGATCGCGGCCGCGCCGTCGTACCCGACGAAGTGCTTGACCGGGTACCCGGTGCGGCCGGCGTGGTAGCCGGAGGCCATCCGGCCGCCGGGGACGAACCGGCAGAGCAGCATCACGAGCGGGCCGGGCCGGCGCAGGCCGCGGGTGAAGCGTTCGGCGGCTTGCCGAGTCTTCGAATTCCCGCCTTCTTCGTTCCGTGGGGCGAATCGGTCACGCAGTGCGCTCAGGCGCCCGCCGGTCGAGCGGCCCAGCACGAACGCGGCGGCGTCGCCGGTGAACATGCCGAGCGCGCCCACCGCGATGACCAGGGTCAGGTGCAGGTGGCCGTACACGGTCAGCGCGCCTGACGTGATCATGATGGCCTGGATCGGCACCACCGGGATCAGCGCGTCCACCGCGAGGAAGCCGAACAGCACCAGGTAGACCCACGTCGGCGAGGCCAGCATGGTGAGCAGGTCGGTCATCGCAGGGCCACCTCGCGGGTTCAGGGCTGACCGCATTCTGCGCGACCGAGCCTGAGAGGGCGCTGTGTTCAGCATGCGCCCTGAACGTCCGGACGAACCGTGACGCCCGCCACGGTACGGGCGCGGGTCCCCGTTGTGCCGCTGTTTTTCCGAAGGCCGACACAGGCGCGGGGCGTACCGTTGGATCGCTCGCGGGCGCCGGATCCCCCTCGTTCCGACGCCGCGGGCCCGGGCCGCCGGTAGGTCCCGTATCGGCGGCCCGGCCCCCGCCGGTGATCATGCGGTTTCCACAAAGAGCCGGAAACACCTCGGCAACGAACCGGCCCTAGATTCCAGCCATGGCGGATCTTTTCGAGGAGTACCGCCTCGGCCCCGGCTGGGACGAGATGTTCGCCGAGCTCGGCGTGCCCAGAGCGAGCTACGAGGCGCTGCACGCGACCCTGCAACCCCTGTCCAGCGCGGAACTCGGCGTGCGCGCCGAGGTGCTGGCCCGGGCGTTCCTGGACCAGGGCATCACGTTCGCGCTGAAAGGGGTCGAACGGCCGTTCCCGCTGGACATCGTGCCGCGGATCATCGCGGCCGCCGAGTGGCGCGGCGTCGAGGTGGGCGTGGCCCAGCGGATCCGGGCCCTGGAGGCGTTCCTGGCCGACGTGTACGGCGCCGGCCAGGTGCTCGCCGACGGCGTGGTACCCCGGCGGATCATCGCGACCAGCGCGCACTACCTGCGCGCGGCCGCCGGGATCACCCCGCCGAACGGGGTGCGGGTGCACGTCGCCGGGGTCGACCTGATCCGCGACGAGCAGGGCACCTTCCGGGTGCTGGAGGACAACGTCCGGATCCCGTCCGGTGTCAGCTACGTGATGGAGAACCGCCGGGCGATGGCACAGGTGCTGCCCGAGGTGTTCGCGGCGACCCGGATCCTGCCGGTCGAGTCGTACCCGGCGATGCTGCTGACGGCGCTGCGCGCGGCGGCGCCGGCCGGGATCAGCGACCCGGCCGTGGTGGTGCTCAGCCCCGGCGTCTACAACTCGGCGTACTTCGAGCACGCGATGATCGCCCGGGAGATGGGCGTCGAGCTGGTCGAGGGCCGTGACCTGGTCTGCGTGGGCAACGCGGTGGCGATGCGCACCACGGCCGGCGAGCAGCGGGTCGACGTGATCTACCGGCGGATCGACGACGACTTCCTCGACCCGGTGCACTTCCGCGCCGACTCGGTGATCGGGGTGGCCGGGCTGCTGAACGCGGCCCGGGCCGGCCGGGTCACCATCGCCAACGCGGTCGGCAACGGGGTGGCCGACGACAAGCTCCTCTACACGTACGTGCCGGAGCTGATCCGGTACTACCTGAACGAGGAACCGCTGCTGCCGAACGTGGACACCTACCGGCTGGACGAGCCGGGCGTGCTGGAACACGTCCTGGACCGGCTGGACGAGCTGGTGCTCAAGCCGGTCGACGGGGCCGGTGGCGCGGGCATCGTGATCGGGTCGCAGGCGATGCGGCACGAGCTCGACGCCGTACGGGAAAAGATCGTTGCCAACCCCCGCGGGTGGATCGCCCAGCGCGAGGTGAAGCTCTCGATGGTGCCCACCCTGATCGGTGACCGGCTCCGCGGCCGGCACGTCGACCTGCGGCCGTTCGCGGTCAACGACGGCGAGAAGATCTGGGTGCTGCCCGGCGGGCTGACCCGGGTCGCGCTGCCGGAGGGCGAACTGGTGGTCAATTCCAGTCAGGGCGGCGGTTCCAAGGACACCTGGGTGCTGGCCTCGCCGACCTCGCCGGTCGGTGAGCCGGTGCCGATCCCGGTGGCCGGCCCGGTCCCGTCGGCGCCGGCCGCCCCGCCCGACCCCGGACCGGGCCAGGCCCCGGCCGAGGAACAGCAACAGCAGCAGCAATGAGGGACGGTGTGCCGTGTTGAGCCGCATCGCTGAATCGCTCTACTGGATCGGCCGTTACGTGGAACGGGCCGAGGACACCGCCCGGATCCTCGACGTGCACCTGCAGCGGATCCTGGCCGACCCGTGGACCAGTGAGGACGCCGCCTGCCGCTCGCTGCTCGGCGTGATGGGCAAGCCGGTCGAGGACGGCCCGTTCACGTCCGGTCAGGTCATCGAGGTGCTCGGCCTGGACCAGCGCAGCCCGAGCTCGGTGGTCGGCGCGCTGGCCGCCGCCCGGGAGAACGCCCGCGGCTGCCGGGAGATCATCTCGTCGGACGTCTGGGAGTGCCTGAACGCGACGTACCACGGCCTGGCCCGGGCACCCCGGCAGGTCGAGTCGCAGGGTGTGCACGCGTTCTTCCGCTGGGTGCGCGACCGCAGCGCGGTGATGGCCGGGCTCACCGACGCCACCATGAGCCGCGACGAGGGCTGGCTGTTCCTGGTGCTGGGCCGCAACATCGAGCGGGTCGACATGACCGCGCGGCTGCTGCGCACCCACGAACGGGCCGGCGGCAGCATCCCCAGCTGGCTGACCCTGTTGCGGTCCAGCGGGGCCTGGGAGACCTTCTTGCGTACGTATCGGGGCGCGCTCGACGACCGCCACGCCGCGGAGTTCCTGCTGCTCGACCGGCTCTTCCCGCGCTCGGTCTTCGCCGCCCTGACCGTGGCCGAGAGCTGCCTGACCGACCTGGAGCCGGACCCGGGCCGGGCCGGGGTGGCCACCGACGCGCAGCGGATCGTCGGGCGGGCCCGCACCGGGCTGGAGTTCCGCGGCCCGGACGATCTGATCAACGACCTGGGCCCGGTCCTGGCCGGCCTGGAGAAGACGTGTTCGCAGGTGAACGACGCGGTGTCGCGCCGCTACTTCCGCCAGACGTCGGCGGTCAACTGGAGTTCGGGAGCCCTGGCATGACCGACTGCACCGAGCGGCACCCACCCGCACCGAACATCGATACCTCTGGCGAGGGCCAGAAGGGCATGCCGAAGGCAGGCACAGCGTGACTTCTTTGGTGGACAGCTGGCGGCTGAAAGTTCAGCACAAGAGCGGTTTTGAGTACGCCGGGACGGTCACGTCGTCGTACAACGAGGCCCGGATGTGGCCCCGCAACGACGCCCGCCAGGCGGTGCTGGACGCGAAGATCGAGGTCTGGCCGCCGGCCCGCACCTACCAGTACGAGGACTACTGGGGCACCGTCGTCACCGCCTTCGACGTGCACGCCGGGCACGACAAGCTCACCGTGACCGCGTCCTCGACGGTGGAGACCCTGCCACCCGGCGACCTGCTCAGCGGCGGCCTCGACTGGGGCTTCGACACCGACCGCTGGTACGAGTTCCTGCTGCCCACCCGGCGCACCCGCCTGAACGACGAGCTCACCGCGATCGTGGCCGAGCTGCGCGCCCGGCACGACAACCCGCAGGACGCGGCCATGGCGGTCTGCGAGTTCGTCCGCTCCGAGGTCGCGTACGTGCCCGGCGCCACCGGGGTGCAGAGCGACGCCCTGCACGCCTGGGAACAGCGCAAGGGCGTCTGCCAGGACCTCAGCCACCTGGCCGCCGGGATGCTCCGGGCGCTCGGCCTGCCGGCCCGGTACGTCTCCGGATACCTGCACCCGAAACCGTCCGCGGAGATCGGCGAGAGCGTGGTCGGGCAGAGCCATGCCTGGGTGGAGTGGTGGGCCGGGCGCTGGACGTCGTACGACCCGACGAACGGGGTGCCGATCGGGCACCGGCACGTGCTGGTCGGCCGCGGCCGGGAGTACGGCGACGTGCCGCCGCTCAAGGGCATCTACGCCGGCCCGAAGAGCACCGGCCAGGGCGTGGAGGTGACGATCACCCGGCTCCGATGACATATCTTGTCGTTGCCTAGTTATTGTTCTCGGATGAGTAGGCCGAGTTATCACCACGGTGACCTGCGCCGGGCCCTGCTGACCGCGGCAGCCGAGGCGATCACCGAGTCCGGGGTGACCGCGCTCAGCATGCGCGACCTGGCCCGCCGGGCCGGGGTGTCGCACGCCGCGCCCAGCCACCACTTCACCGACAAGGCCGGGCTGCTCACCGCGCTCGCCACCGACGGCTTCGAACAGCTGACCAAGGCCCTGGCGACCTCCCGGCTGGCCAGCAACAGCCTGCTCGAGCTGGGCGTGACGTACCTGCGGTTCGCGCTGGCCCACCGGGCCCAGTTCGAGGTGATGTTCCGGACCGACCTCTACCACGCCGAGGACCCGGAGCTGCTCGCCGCGCGACGCCAGGCCGCCGACGCGCTCTACGCCGGGATGACCGACCTGCCGGACGCCCCGCTGGCCGGCCCGACCGCGGCCAGCCCGGCGCGCCCGGCCCGGGAGGGCACGTCGGAGCTGGTGCCGGACGAGGTGCGGGAGGTGGGGCTGGCCGCGTGGTCGATGGTGCACGGGTTCGCGACGTTGTGGCTGAGCGGGGCGTTCCCGGAGAGCGCGCACGAGGACCCGGTGGAGGCGGCTCGGCGGATCTTGTCGCGGGTGCGGCAGATGGGGCTGTAGCCGAGGGGTCGACCTGTCGGATTGCGGCCTGTTGTCGCCCGCCGAGGGGGTGGAACCGCGTCTGAGCGCGTGCTGCTATCGGCACCCGAGCCTGGCCGGCCGTTGGTTCCTGCCGGCATGCCGGCGCTGGATGGACCAGTGCTCCCATCGCGCCCGCGGCCGGAGGGAGTGCACGGGGTGCGTGCCGGGCCGGTCACGCCGCCGGGCCGCGGGCGGGTGATCATGCAAGCTGGGGGAACTCCACGATCGGCTTGGGCTGGGTAGGGGGAAGCGCACTCGGTGCGGCCCGGCTGGTGCTCAGGGGTGTCTCGGAGCCCTTGAGGCACCCCTGAGTACCAGCTCAGATCGGTCGGCTGGCGCTGAGGGGTGTCTCGGAGGGCTCGAGGCACCCCTGAGCACCAGCCCACTCAAGATCGCCCGCAAGCCCGCCGACAACAGCCCGCCACTCCCTTGGGGGCGCCCCCGCAGACAGTCTGCCCGCAACAGCCCCCACCCGCCGGCCACCCTGTGGACACCCCGCGACTGTGGAAAACCCCACCCCACCTACTCGATCGTGCAGACCACAGCCCCCGCGGTCACCGTCGCGCCGACCTCCAGCACCAGCCCGGACACCGTTCCCGCCTTGTGTGCCGGCAGCGGCTGCTCCATCTTCATCGCCTCGACCACCACGATCACGTCGCCCTCGGCGACCTGGTCACCGTTCTGCGCGGCGACCTTCACGATGGTGCCCTGCATCGGTGCGGCCAGGCTGTCGCCGCTCGCCGTCGCCGCACCCGCGCCGCCTCGGGCCCGGCTCGACGAGGGGCGTTTCGGGGCGGGTGCTCCGGTCGTACCGGAAAGCAGGCTCTTGGGCAGGCGGACCTCGATGCGCCGGCCGCCGACCTCGACCACGACGGTCTCGCGTTCGGCGACCTCGTCGCCGGCCGGGGCCGGGATGCCGAACGGCGGCACCTCGTTCACCCATTCGGTCTCGATCCACCGGGTGTGCACGGTGAACGGTTCGCTGGTGAACGCCGCGTCCCGGACCACCGCGCGATGGAACGGCAGCACGGTGGCGATGCCCTCGATGACCGTCTCGTCGAGCACCCGCCGGGACCGTTCCAGGGCCTGTTCCCGGGTCGCGCCGGTCACGATGATCTTGGCGAGCATCGAGTCGAAGTTGCCGCCGATCACACTGCCCGCCTCGACGCCGGCATCGACCCGCACGCCGGGCCCGGACGGCCAGGTCAGCGCGGTCACCTGGCCGGGCGCCGGCAGGAACCCGCGGCCCGCGTCCTCGCCGTTGATCCGGAACTCGATCGCGTGCCCGCGTGGCACCGGGTCCTCGGTGATCGCCAGCCGCTCACCGGCCGCGATCCGGAACTGTTCCCGGACCAGGTCGATGCCGGTGGTCTCCTCGCTGACCGGGTGTTCCACCTGCAGCCGGGTGTTCACCTCCAGGAACGAGATCGTCCCGTCCTGCCCGACCAGGTACTCGACCGTGCCGGCGCCGTAGTACCCGGCTTCCTTGCAGATCGCCTTCGCGCTCTCGTGGATCTTCGCCCGCTGCTCGACGCTGAGGAACGGCGCGGGCGCCTCCTCGACCAGCTTCTGGTGCCGGCGCTGCAGCGAGCAGTCGCGGGTGCCGACCACTACGACGGTGCCGTGCGTGTCAGCGATGACCTGCGCCTCGACGTGCCGCGGCCGGTCCAGGTAGCGCTCGACGAAGCACTCGCCGCGCCCGAACGCCGCGACGGCCTCCCGGGTCGCGCTCTCGAACAGCGCCGGGATCTCCTCGATCGTCCGGGCCACCTTCAACCCCCGGCCGCCCCCGCCGAACGCCGCCTTGATCGCCACCGGCAGTCCGTGCTGCTCGGCGAACGCCACGATCTCGCTCGCGTCCGCCACCGGCTCCGACGTGCCGGGCACCAGCGGCGCGCCGGCTCGCTGCGCGATGTGGCGCGCGGTGACCTTGTCCCCCAGGTCGCGGATCGCCTGCGGGCTCGGCCCGATCCAGGTCAGACCATTTTCCTGTACGGCCTGAGCGAACTCGGCGTTCTCCGACAGGAAGCCGTACCCGGGGTGCACCGCGTCGGCCTGAGCCTTCGCCGCGACCGCGAGCAGCTTGTCGATCCGCAGGTACGTGTCGGCGGCGCTCTCGCCGTCAAGTGCGTAAGCCTCATCGGCGAGCCGGGCGTGTGGCGCGTCACGATCACTGTCGGCGTAGACGGCGACGCTGGTGAGACCGGCGTCCTTGCAGGCCCGGATGACCCGGAGGGCGATCTCGCCGCGGTTGGCGATCAATATCTTTCGCACGGCTAGAGCCTAACGGGAGTTCAGCCCAGCGTCGCTACTCTCCGAGCCCCGCTCACGTTTGCGGGTCGGGCTGCACGCCGGCACCGGTCGCCGGCCTGGGCACCAAGGTCAGCAGCACCACCCGGCCCAGCGTGGCGCTCATGCCCAGCGTGGCGCTCGTGCACGGCGTGGCGCTCATGCCCAGCGTGGCGTTCATGCACGGCGTGGCGCTCATGCCCAGCGTGGCGCTCGTGCCCAGCGTGGCGCTCGTGCCCAGCGTGGCGCTCGTGCCCAGCGTGGCGCCCGCGACGGTCCGCGTTCTCGGCTGTCCCGGCGCGCGTCCCGCCCATGGCTGGCTCTCACGGCCGTTATGGACCCGGATAAGGGCCGTCAGGCCCAGCCGACTGCCCCGGGCTGGTCCTCGCGGCCGTTATGGGTCCTGCTCAAGGGCCGTCAGGCCCAGCCGGAGGTCCCGTTATGCCGCTCAGCCTATTTTGATCTTGGTGGGCCCTGCGGCTTCGGAGTGGTGTCCGATGTGTTCGGGTGCGGGTGGGTGGCGTTGTGGGCCGGGATGGGTCGGTCGCTAGGTGTTGCTGTGACGGTCGGCGTGGGTGGTCGATGCCGGTGGGGCGGCAGGAGCCCGCGCTCGGCGTTGAGGGGGCGGCTGGGGTCCGCGTTCGGCGCCGGCGGGGCGGTGGACGTCCGCGCTCGGTGTTGGAGGGGCGGCAAGGGTCCGCGTTCGGCGGTGGCGGGGCGGTGGGAGTCCGCGTTCGGTGTTGGAGGGGCGGTTGGGGTCCGCGGTGGGTCGGGTTCGGGGGGCGGTGTCGGTCCGCGGTCGGGTGGTGCGTGCGGCTACCGCCCCCAGGTGGGCGGCAGGCGCACGCGATCTGGCAGCGCGGACTCTCACCGCCCTACCCAGGAGCTACCGGCACGCCAACTCAAGCCACGTGGCATTGGGAGGTCCCGGGCTGGTCCTGGCGGCCGTTATGGGTCCTGCTCAAGGGCCGCCGTGCCCAGCCGGACTGGGGTCAGTGCCGCCAGAGCGTCGTGATCGGGATGTTCATCTGCGCGAGCAGGGTTCGCAGGAGCGGCAGGGACAGTCCGATCACGTTGCCGGGGTCGCCCTCGATCCGTTCGACGAACGCGCCGCCGCGCCCGTCGAGCGTGAAGGCCCCGGCCACCTGGAGCGGCTCACCGGAGGCGACGTAGGCCTCGATCTCCGCATCGGTCACGTCGGCGAAGTGCACCACGGTCGTACCGACGGCTTCCGCCTGCAGCCCGCTGACCAGCCCGGTCAGGTGATGCCCGGTGTGCAGCACGCCGGACTTGCCGCGCATCGCCATCCAGCGCTGTGCGGCTTCCCGGGCATCGGCCGGCTTCCCGAAGATCTCTCCTTCGAAGGCGAGCACCGAGTCGCAGCCGAGCACCAGCGCCCCCGGATCCGCGGGCAGTTCAGCCGCCACGGTCCGCGCTTTCATCCGGGCCAGCGCGAGACTCAACGTGTACGCGTCCTCGGCCTCCACGACGCTCTCGTCCACACCGCTGACGATGATCTCGGCGTCGATCCCGGCCCCGGTGAGCAGCGCCCGCCGGGCAGGGCTGGCCGAGGCAAGAATCAGCCGGTACGCGTTGTCACTCTGCACGAAAAGTGAGACTACAAGCCTTGCCGGTACAAAAGTGCCCGCAAGCCCCATGTTCCATCGGGAAAGCTGACAAACCCCAATCCCGCCCCCGAACCCCCGCTCGGCGCACTCCCGCCGATCCCGCTCGCCGGGCACCAGGCCGCGCTCGCCGCCCCACGGGTGTCGACATCGGTCGCCACGGCTCAGAACCGCCGCCACTTCCGCCGCCGAGCAGCAAGAAACCCCACGACCACTCCACCGGCGAGCACCGCCGCGATCCCACCGAGAACCCGTACCCCCCAGCCCCGCCCCGCCGGATCAGCCTCACCCGCTGCTGAACGCGAACCCTCAGCCCCCGGCGACGCAACACCCAGCGGCGGAACGTCCGCGGTCAGCGCCTTGACGATGTTGAGCACCCCATAACCACACTGCTCATCCCGCCCAGGCGCCCCAATATCGGTAGCAGTAGCCGTAAGCCGATGAACAACCTCCCGAGCCGAAAGCCCAGGAAACCGAGCCCGAACCAACGCCGCCGCCCCAGAAACAATCGCAGCCGCAGCCGAAGTTCCCCGCGCTTTTCGGTACCCAGAGTCTAGTCCGGTAGTAACGATTTCGTCTCCGGGCGCGCAGAGGCTTATATTTGGTCCCGATATTGAGAATTCGGCGTGTTTTCCAGTTCTGTCGATTGCGCCGACAGCAAGGACTCCAGGTAGTGCCGCTGGGTAGCTCAATTTGGCGGTACTCGTATCGTTTCCCGACGCGGCAACGACGACGGCATCTGCCTGCTTGGCGGCTTGGATTGCGGCCTGCAGGTCTCTCGATGGGCTGGTTCCGGCCGAAACATTAATGATCTGGGCGCCCATTTCTGAGGCGAGAGCGATTCCCTCCGTGAGTTTGGAGTTCGGGAGGGCTGTTTTGTAAGCCTTGATTGGAATCAGATGTGCGGAAGGAGCGATCCCAAGTATGCCTTTGCCGGTGCCGTGTCCATGGCCCACAATTAGGCCAGCTAGCTCCGTCCCGTGACCGTTTTCGTCGTCGGTGTCTTCGCTATTTGCTGTGTCGATGAGGTTCTTTCCGGCTATGAGATTGTGGGAAATGTCGTGATGAGGATGGATTCCGGTGTCGGGCAACCCAACGATTACGCCGACGCCGGTGCTGATTGCATGGGCATCCTTTATCTTGAGGAAATCGAGATGCCATTCTGAATCGCGCACCAGATCCCTGCAAATAGGTGCAGGTAGGGTCAGTATTGCCGCGATGGAAGCAGTTGAATTTATGATTTTGCTCATAGTGTTGGAAAGCATCTAAGAAAGTCCGATGACAGGTCCTGGGTCGATTTTCTTTTTCTCGGATGGAAGCAAGATTGGGGCGACCCCCTCTGCTGTCGCCCAGGGATTGCCCAGATCCCAATGCTGTTTGCGGTATTCAGGTGTATGCGATTTATCCCGACGAGGGACCGGAGGCGATGCGACTAATCCGGGCTGCCCGATCACGCCACCGGGAGGATTTACTTTTTGCGTTTTCGCTGTGTTGGTTCCGGGCCGTATATTGTCGGTTCCGGGGGAGGTGCCAATTATCCCGCCCGGCAACGTGCCGCGTCCCCCGCGCGTCGATGCTTCCTTGGATTCTGCAGGAAAGCCAAGGCCTAATCGCGTACTACCTGGTTGGCGGTACATTGGCAATTGCTCGCTTTTGTCTCCGATGGAATTCGACCGAACAGTCGGGGGCGTGAAAGCCGTTGAGATTGGTGTAAGGCTTGTTCTTGATTGTTCAATATTGCTCAATATTGGCGCATCCGGACGAGGAGCAAAAAGGCCCTGATCTGGCAAGGCGGTAGACGGATTAATTAATTTTTGTGCGGGACGAACGTTTGCGGACGAGGTTCCGGTCAGCGAAGGTCTTTCGGCTGCTCCGGAATTGAATGGCTCACTATCTTGAAGCCTGTTTTGGGGGGCGTAGAGCTGGGGGTTGGTGATTAGCAGCTGGGCCTGGGCCAGGTCGGTGCTGAGGGTGGACATCAGGTGCTGGGCCTGTAGCTGGAGGTCGCGCTGGCGGGCCTCTGCGGCTGCCGGGGGGTGGGGTAGGGCGGCTCGCCATTTGCCGGTGGCGGTGGCGTTGTCCTGGAGCCGGGAGGCGTAGGCGTTCAGGGTTGCCTGGTTGGCTGTGTACTCCTCGGTGATGGCGGCAAGCTTTCGGCGGGCGCCGACCAGGGAGGACGTTGCCGCGCCCAGGGCGTGGTGGTTTTCGACCGTGGCGTGGTGGGTGGCGATTATGTGGGCGATCAGGTCGTCCAGGCGTTCCAGGTATTTCGCGGAGGCTTTGCTTCTCTCCGGGGGCCATGCGTCGGCCAGGTTCTCGCGGTAGCGCTTCACGCGGGACCAGTGGTCGATCAGCAGGTCGGCGGATTTCTTCCAGGTGACCAGCAAGTTCTTGTGGGCGGTGCCGTCGTGTGGGGCGAGCATCGACCACATCTGCGGGACGGTCAGCAAGGACCACTCGGTGCCTCGGGTGCGGTCCGCGTCGTCGATCATCAGGGGACTCCCTTCGAGGGAGGGCCGGGAGCTGCTGGGGACCCGGGAGCAGAGGGGGAATCCGCGGCGGCAGGGGCGCCGGGAGTTGCGGAGGCGCCGGGAGCCGCGGGGGACTCGGAAGCTGAGAAAGAGCCGGGGGAGCCGGGGGAGCCGGGGGAGCCGGGGGAGCCGGGGGCTGCGGGACCGGGGCCGGGGCCGGGAGGGGGAGCGGGGAGCAGGCCGGCGGTTGCCAGGGCTGATTCCACGTCCGTGAGGCGGGCGCTGGCGAACGCGTCGGCGCCCCGGTACATGCCGCTTACCTGCTCAGCGGCCTTGGCGAAGCCGTGTGTGCCGTTCGCGAAGTTGTAGATGTTCTGCTGGCAGGTGTCTTGTGCGGTTTCGAGGACACCGTGAAACAGGGAAAGCTCGTTGAACCCGGCGTCGGCGGCCGGGAGGCGGGCCAGCATCTGGTTCGCCAGGGTGTCGGCGTGTGGGGCGTAGTCGTGGTCGACCTCCGCCAGAAGTGTGGCGGCGAAGTCCTCCATCGCGGTGATGTCGGCCGCGATCTGGCCTTCATCGGGCGGCCAGGACGGTGTGCGGTCGTCGTTGGGAGCCACTCAGCGAGATTAACCGCTTACCGCACGCCACATCGAGCCCTGTGGAAATCCCTTGTGGATGACGGCAGGGTGGTGAGTCGGTGAACGTCAGCGAGGGAGAGCCGATGATTTCCAGGACCGGGGGGCTGCTGCTGGACGGCCTGATCGGATCCAGTCTGAGGTGGTCTGCGGCTTGGTTCCGCAATTGACCGCGTTGGATCGAACTGCCAGGATGGCGACAAGAGCGGCCAGCTCATGATCGTCTAGGCTTCCACGTACGACGCCGACCAACGGTTCCTCGTTCATCGGCCGAGCGTACGACGGTTGCTCCGGCTTCCGGTGACACGTGTCCCACACTCGGCTGATCAATTCGCGGCCGCTCGACAGAACCAGGTATTTTCTGCGTGATGTCTTCTTCTCCCCCGCTCATCGTCGCTGATCGGTACCGGCTTGTCGCGCCGCTCGGTCAGGGCGGGATGGGTCGCGTCTGGCGGGCGACCGATGTCGTCCTGCACCGCGAGGTGGCGATCAAGGAACTGGTCCCCCCGCCCGGACTGACGCCCGCCGAGCGGCAGGAGATGCGCGAGCGTTCCCTGCGCGAGGCCCGGGCCATCGCCCGCCTCAACAACATCAACGTGGTCCGCGTCTTCGACGTGCTGCGTACGGACGCCGACCCGTGGATCGTCATGGAGTACGTGCCGTCCCGCTCGCTGCAGGACGTCATCGCCGAGGACGGCCCGTTCAGCGTGGTCCGCACCGCCGAGATCGGGCTCGGGGTGCTGAACGCGCTGAAGGCCGCACACCGGGCCGGCGTCGTGCACCGCGACGTCAAACCGGGCAACGTGCTGATGGGTGGCGACGGCCGCGTGGTGCTGACCGATTTCGGTCTGGCCACCGTCCCCGGCGACCCGAACGTGACGCGTACCGGTCTGGTGCTCGGGTCACCGGCGTACATCGCTCCGGAGCGTGCCCGTGACGGCACGGCCGGTCCGGCCGCCGACCTGTGGTCGCTGGGCGCCACCCTGTACGCCGCGGTCGAGGGGCAGTCGCCGTTCGCCCGTCCGTCGGCGATCGCCACGCTCGCCGCCCTGGCGACCGAGAACGTGCCGCAGTCGAAGAACGCCGGACCGCTCAAGGCCGTACTCAATGGGCTTCTGCGCAAGGATCCGGCGCACCGGATCGACGCCGAGGAGGCGGAGCGCCTGCTGGCGCGGGCCTCCGGGCGCCGGTCGAAGCTGAGTTTCCCGATGAGCCCGACCATGCGCCGTCCGGGTGTCGGCCGGGAGCGCCCGTCGCTGCCGAGCGGCCCGGGTGGCCCGCCGGTGCTGCCGGGCAGCGGGTTCGTCGCCGCCACCGGGTCCGCGCCGGTGGTCCCCACGCCGCGTCCGCCGGTGGCCCGTCCGGCCGAGCCGAACCGTTCGCAGAGCGGTGGCGGCCTGGGCAACAGCGGTCAGGGCAACCCGCCGCCGGCCGGCCGCCCGGTCTTCACCCCGGGCAAGGCCACGGTGGGTAAGGCCACGCCGCCCGCGCCTGCGGCGCGTCCGGGCCAGAAGCCGCTGGACGCGACGAAGGTTGATGGGCCCGCGGTCATCGACGAGCCGGCAACCCCTTCCGGTACGCGTGGTCCGGCGAACCTTTCCGGTACCCGGTCCGCGCCGCCGGCCGCCCGTCCGGGGCCCGGCGCCGTGTCCGGCCGGGCGACGCCGATCGAGCCGAAGGCCGCTGCGGTGAACACCGCGCGGGTCGGTTTCACCGCCGCCGACGTGGCCGCCAACCGCCGTAAGCAGGCCGCCCCGGAGCACGAGCAGTCCCTCGCCGCGGCGACCGGCGCCTACCCGGTGGTGGCGAAGCCGGGGCCGTCCGACGCGAAGGACGCCGAGAAGGCCGAGGCCACGCCGGTGGAGGCTGCCCCGGTGGAGGCTGCGCCGGCCGCGGTCGTGGAACCGGCCGCCGAGCCGGTGGCCGCGGTCGTGGAGACGTCGGCCGAGGCTCCCGCAGCGGAGGCCGCCGCCGAGACCGAGAACGAGACCAGGTCCGAGACGTCGGCGAGCGCGGCCGCGGAGCCCGCCGTGCCGACGGACCGTGCCGAGCAGGCGACGGACACCGCCGCTCCGGCTCTGGAAAGCGCCGCCCCGGCAACGGGCAGTGCCATGGCGTCCACTGACGTTGCGGCGACGGACGAGCCGGCGGCCGAGAAGCCCGATCCGGTGGATGAGGTCGCGGAGTCCGAGCCGGCCCCGGCCGTCGTCGAGCCCGAGCCGGCTCTGGCCGCAGCGGAGAAGGCGGCGCAGGAGAAGGCTGCTGCGGAGAAGGCGGCCGCAGAGAAGGCTGCTGCGGAGCGGGCGGCCGCGGAGAGGGCTGCTGCGGAGAAGGCGGCGCAGGAAAAGGCTGCTGCGGAGAAAGCTGCCGCCGAGAAGGCCGCGCAGGAGAAGGCGGCGCGGGAGAAGGCGGCGGAGCCCGAGCCGGTCAAGGCTCCGGAGCGCCCCGCCACCGCGCTCGTCCCGGGCCGCCGTCCGGCCCCCGGGCCGGTGGACCAGGACAAGACCTCGGTCGTCGACTTCGCCCGGATCACTCCGCAGTCCCCGCCCGCCGAGGTGGACGGCGCGACGCGGGTGGTCGCCCCGATGTCACCGGCGGCCGAGGCCGACGGTGCGACCCGGGTGGTTCCCCCGCTGCCGCCGCGCGGCGGGTTCGCCCCGTCCAGCCGGCCGGCGTGGACCCCGATGCCGGTGCGCCCGGAGATCCGCCGGGTCGAGGGCGTCACCGTCTTCGGCACCACGCTGACCCGCCGGCAAGCCATCATCGGTACGGCCATCGTGCTGGTCTTCCTGCTGCTGGTCGGCATCATCCTGGTGCAGGCGTTCGGCAAGGACGACAGCAAGGCTGGTGGCGACAAGGCGGCCGTGGTGGCCACCGACAAGGCCGCGGCCGGTCAGCCCAGCAAGGGCAAGCCGTCGGCGGCCCCGTCCAGCACGCCGTCGGCAAAACCGTCGGCGTCGGCCGCGGCGGGTGTCCCGGCGGGCTGGAAGACGAAGAGCATGAACGGCTACTCCCTCGCCCTGCCCGCCGGCGCCTCGGTGGGTAAGAACGGCGAGGGGGACGAGTTCAAGTGGGACGGCCGGCTGATGCTGATCTTCAAGTTCGACGGCCCCCTGGACGACCCGGTGAAGGCGTTCCAGGACTCCGGCAAGCCGAGCGGCTACTCGAAGATCAGCCTCGCCCCGACCACGTATCAGGGCCGTCCGGCCGCGGACTGGGAGTACCTCTACAACGCCAATGGCGGGAGCCGCACGCACGTACTGAAGCGCGGTTTCTCGGTCGGGGGCTCGACCTACAACATCTGCTGGTACATCCAGCCGGACGAGTGGGACGCGATGCGCAAAGACCTCGACTCGGTCTTCGCCGGGTTCGAAGCGGGCTGAACCCCGCACGGAAATGTGAACTTCATGCGTGATTCCTCGTCGACGCGGGTAGTTGACGAGGATCACGGATGGAGGAGCCCCATGAGCTGCCGACGACACGGCAAGAAGCCCACCCTGGCGCTGTGGATGCTGGTCGCGCTGGCGGACATCGCGATCATCGCGGCTGCCGCGGGACCGGTCATGGTGCTGCTGGTGACAGCCGGGTTGGCGGCCGCTGGTGGCTTTTACATCGTACGAAATCTGGGAAATCGGACCGCAAGCCCGGCGAAAGCCGTGGCCCGCCGCCGCGCCTGACAAGCTCGGCGGATCGCCGGTCCGACACATGGCACAGCGCGATCGGCTACAGTCCCCGGCGTGTTGTCGATCGACGGTGTGAGCGACCTCTGGGACCAGCTGCTCGGTGCCCAGCCGGATCCGCCCGGGATGCTGGTGGCGCTCACGGCGATCGCCGGTTTCCTCGCGGTGGCCTTCCGGCCGGTCTGGCGGGTGGCCCGCAACGCGGTGACCATCGCGCACGAGGGCGGGCACGCGCTGTTCGCGCTGCTGACCGGGCGCCGGCTGCGCGGCATCAAACTCGAGTTCGACACGTCCGGGCTGACCCTGTCGTCCGGCCGGCCCACCGGTCTCGGCATGATCCTGACCCTGCTCGGCGGCTACATCGCGCCGTCGCTGGTCGGTGTGCTCGGGGCGTGGCTGCTCGGCGGGAACCGGATCACGCTGCTGCTCTGGCTGGCCGTGGTCCTGCTGCTGCTCATGCTGATCAACATCCGGAACCTGTTCGGCGTGATCTCGCTGCTGGTCACCGGGGCGATCGTGTTCGGGGTGTCCTGGTACGCGACGCCGGAGGTGCAGTCGGCGTTCGCGTACGCGGGGGTGTGGTTCCTGCTGTTCGGCGGGGTGCGGCCGGTGTTCGAGCTGCAGAGCCTGCGGAGCCGGGGCAGGATGCGGGACTCGGACCCGGATCAGCTGGCGCGGATCACGCACGTGCCGGCGATCTTCTGGGTGGGTGTGTTCTTCGTGGTGAACGTGGTGGCGGTGCTGGTGGGGGCGTTTTTGCTGGCCGGGCAGTGGCTGCCGGCGGGCGTGTAGAAAGATCGTCCAGCGCGAAACCTGGCCCACCACTCCCAGGGGGAGCCCCCGCAGACAGTGTGCCGGGACCCGGCGCCCCGCCGCAGGCGCCCTGTGGACAACCTGCGGCTGTGCACAACCCCCACACCCCGCTACAGCGGAATGTTCCCGTGCTTCTTCGGCGGCAACGTCTCCCGCTTGGTCCGCAGCATCCGCAGCGCCCGCGTCACCTGCCCCCTCGTTTCCGACGGCCGGATAACCGCGTCCACATACCCCCGCTCCGCCGCGATGTACGGGTTCGCCAGCGTGTCCTCATATTCACGAATGAGTTCCCCCCGCCGAGCCACCTGATCCTCCGCCGCGGCCAGCTCCCCGCGATACAGGATGTTCACGGCCCCCTGCGCCCCCATCACGGCGATCTGTGCCGTGGGCCAGGCGAAGTTCATGTCCGCCCCGATGTGCTTCGACCCCATCACGTCGTACGCCCCGCCGTACGCCTTCCGGGTGATCACGGTGACCTTGGGGACGGTCGCCTCGGCGTACGCGTAGATCAGCTTCGCCCCGCGCCGGATGATCCCGTCCCATTCCTGGCCGGTTCCGGGCAGGAACCCGGGTACGTCGACGAACGTCAGTACCGGAATGTTGAACGCGTCACAGGTACGTACGAATCGGGCGGCTTTTTCACTGGCCGCGATGTCCAGCGTCCCGGCGAAGTGCATCGGCTGGTTGGCCACCACGCCGACCGGCCGGCCCTCGACCCGGCCGAACCCGACCACGATGTTCTGCGCGTAGAGCGGCTGCACCTCGAGGAACTCGTCGACGACCGTCTCCACGACCGTCTTGATGTCGTACGGCTGGTTCGCCGAGTCGGGGATCAGCCGATCGAGTGCGAGGTCGGCTTCGCCCGGTGCGAGGTCCTCCGATGAGCCGATCACGGAGGGCTCGTCCAGGTTGTTGCTGGGCAGGTACGACAGCAGCGCCCGGACGTAGTCGATCGCGTCCTCCTCGTCGGAGGCCAGGTAGTGCGCGTTGCCGCTGCGGGTGTTGTGGGTGCGTGCCCCGCCGAGCTCCTCCATCGCGACCTCTTCACCGGTGACCGTCTTGATCACGTCGGGGCCGGTGATGAACATGTGTGAGGTCTTGTCGACCATCACGGTGAAGTCGGTGATCGCCGGGGAGTAGACCGCGCCGCCCGCGCACGGGCCCATGATCAGGGAGATCTGCGGGATGACGCCGCTGGCCCGGACGTTGCGGAAGAAGATGTCGGCGTACAGGCCGAGCGCGACGACACCCTCCTGGATGCGCGCGCCGCCGGAGTCGTTGATGCCGACGATCGGGCAGCCGATCTTCATGGCCAGGTCCAGGACTTTGACGATCTTCTCGCCGAAGACCTCGCCGAGCGAGCCGCCGAAGATCGTGAAGTCCTGGGAGAACACGCAGATCTGGCGGCCGTCGACGGTGCCGTATCCGGTGATCACCCCGTCGCCGTACGGGCGGTTCTTCTCCAGCCCGAACGCGGTCGACCGGTGCCGGGCCAGCTCGTCCAGCTCGACGAACGAGTCCTTGTCGAGCAGCAGCTCGATCCGTTCCCGGGCGGTCTTCTTGCCCCGCGCGTGCTGCTTCTCGACGGCTCGCGCGGAACCCGCGTGAACCGCCTCTTCCGAACGGTTCGCGTGGTCGGCGAGCTTGCCGGCGGTGGTGTGGATGTCGGGCTGCGTTGTCACGGGGTTCTCCACGCTTCGAGGCGGCAGTGCACTCCTCGATGATCGTAGTTGAGGTGAACGCTCGTGCAGGGGGCGTCGCAAGGCGTCCGTTTCATACCGCTTGTCCCATTCGTTACGCCTCACGTGACGAACTGGATGACCGCGGCCGGGCTCGCCTTCATCGCGGGCGGCCTCGCCACATTGATCAGTTTCCGGGCCGTGCTGTTCGGCGCCGGTGACGACGGAGCGGACGACGCCGGTGCGCGCCGCCCGCGCCGGGAGACGACACCTCGGAGCCGCCCGCAGCCCGAGCCCGAGCTCTTCGACACCGGCTCGGTCGCCGGGGCCGCCCCGCCGGCCCGGGCCCCGGCCGGCGAACGTTCCATGGACGGCATGGAGTCCTGGAACGGCGAGCCGTCCTTCGACGGCACGGAGTCCTGGAGCGGCGAGGCGTCCTTCGACGGCACGGAGTCCTGGAGCGGCGAGGCGTCCTTCGACGGCACGGAGTCCTGGAGCGGCGAGGTCGGCGAGTCCTCCCGGTTCATCGACACCAGCGCCTGGCGGGCGGGCCCACCGGAGGATCCCGCGACGGACGATTCCGGCACCCTTCCTGCTGACACCGATTTTTCGTACGACGTCCCGTGCGCCGAGGAGCTCCCGTACGCGGGCCGGCTCTCGTACGACGGGGACCTGCCGTACGCCGGGGAGCCCCGGTACGCCGACCCGGTCCCGCCGCCGCGGCAACCGATGACCGACCGCTCGGACCGGATCAACGGCTGGGTCCGCCCCCACTATCCGGACCTGGACGACCGTCCACCGGCCGGTGACTACTGGACACCGGTGCCGGACGACCTCTACGCCGACCCGGAGCCGTCGGCCCGCGGCTACGGCTGGCCGGTCCGGGTGGAGCGACTCCCGGCCGCCCCGGCCTACGAGCCGTCGACCGGTTTTGATCTGACCCCGGTGCAGGCCGCCGAGCCGACCACGCTGGTGCCGACCTGGCCGCCGCCCGGCCCGGATCGCCAGGTCCGGCCGGCCCGCGCGTGGGGGGCCCGCGACGAGGGCCGCACCGTGCTGCCCCGGTCGGGGGAACCGGGCTCCGTCCGTACCGGAAGAAACAATGACGAATCGTCCTGGACCGATCCGGCGCGGCGCAGCCGCCGGGACGCCGACCCGGCCCGCGACCGGGAACGCGGACCCCGGCCCCGGCCGCGCCCCCGCCCGGTCGCCGCCGCCGAACCCGACGCCGCCTACCGCAGCCGCCACTCCCGCTGACCCGTCCCGCCGGTCCCGGCCCGCCGCCCGTCCCGGCAAGACCGTGCCCACGCACCGCCCGCGGTTCGGTCACGGTTCGTCGGCTGGTCCTCAGGGGTGTGTCACGGGCCCGGACGCACCCCTGAGGACCAGCCCGGCCGCGGCCGGGGCATAGGCTCGCGGGATGGCCGCTTCCGGGTATACCGATCTGGACCGTCCGCCGCTCTCCGAGCGCGCGCTGACCCGCGCCCTGGTCCAGCCCGGCGCGCTCTGGTCGCGGATCGACGTGCGCACCGAGACCGGCTCCACGAACGCGGATGTCGGCGACGCGGCGCGCAGCGGTGTGCCGGAGGGCCTGGTCATCGTCGCCGAGCGGCAGGTCAGCGGCCGGGGCCGACGGGATCGGCAGTGGCACAGCCCGGCTCGGGCCGGGCTGACCCTGAGCGTTCTGCTGCGACCCGGCGCCGCCGATCCGGGCCGCGACTGGGCGCCGACCGGACCGGGCTCGGTCAGCTGGCTGCCGCTGCTGGCCGGGGTGGCGCTGGCCGAGGCGGTGACCCGGGTTGCCGGGGTGGAGGCCGCGCTGAAGTGGCCGAACGACCTGCTGGTCGCGGAGCGCAAGTGCGCCGGGATCCTGGCCGAGATGTCCGGTGACGCGGTCGTCGTCGGGATCGGACTGAACGTGAGCACCCGGGCCGAGGAGCTGCCGGAGACCACCGGGGTGCCGGCCACCTCGCTGCGGCTGGCCGGCGCGGAGAGCCTGGACCGCGATCCGTTGCTGCGCGCGCTGCTGCGCGGCCTGGAGCGGTGGTACACCGGCTGGCGCGAGTCCGGCGGCGACGCCGAGATGTGCGGGCTGCTCGGCGAGTACCAGCGGCGATGCGCCACGATCGGCCGCGGCGTCCGGGTGCTGCTGCCCGGCGGCGGCGAGCTGATCGGCGAGGCGACCACGGTGGACCGGGACGGCCGATTGGTGGTCCGTACGGGGGATGATCAGGAACATCGCGTCTCGGCGGGAGACGTGCTGCACGTACGCTGATCGGGTGGCGTTCCCGGCGGAAGTTCTCTCGGAGCAGGAGGAGGTCGTCCTCCACCTGCGTCCGCACGGCAAGTCGGTGGTCGGCCCGGTCCTGGTGCTGGTCCTGACGATCGCCGCCCTGGTCATGGCATGGGTGCTGCTGCCGGACAACGAGGGCGGCCGGATCGGTCTCGGCCTGGTCGCCGCGATCACGCTCTACCACGGCGCGCGCTACGCGGTGCATCCGCTGGCCCAGTGGCGGTGCACCCACTACGTGCTGACCAGCGACCGGATCCTGCTGCAGCACGGCATCCTCACCAGGGAACGCCGCGACCTGCCGCTGAACCGGGTCAACGACCACGCGCTGAGCCAGTCGCTGCTGGACCGGATGTTCGGCACCGGCACCCTGGTGATCGACTCGATCGGGGAGCAGAGCGCCCGGCTGACCGGGGTGCCGCACGCCCAGCAGGTGCAGACCACCCTGTACGAGCTGATCGAGCTGAGCCCGGACGACGACGAGGACGACGAGGACGGCCCGGACGTGGAGGAGGCGCCGGAACCGCGTCGCGGTCTCTTCCGGCGCCCCGTCGGCTGAACGGACTCAGCTCTTCAGGCGGGTGTCCAGCTCGGCCGCGCTGCCCGGCACGTCGATCGCGCTGAGCTCGGCGAAGCCGGCCGTCGCGTCCATATCGGTGATCGCGCCCTCGTGGCCGTCGACCGGCGGCTTGAGGAAGACGAACGTCCGGTACGCCCAGAAGCGGAACACCGTGGCGATGCCGATGCCGATCAGGGTGACGCCGAGGAACGCCACCTCGTCGTTCTTCTCGGTGAGGCCGAAGCCGTACTTGCCGATCGCCACCATGCCGGACTGGATGACCATGCCGACCAGGTTGAACCCGAAGAACAGTGTGTACTCGCGGCGCAGCGCGGTCCGGGTGTGGTGGCGGTAGGTCCAGTAACGGTTCGCCAGGTACGCCAGGGTGGTCGTGATGACCGTCGCGATGACGCTCGCCTTGACCGCGCCGATCGGCAGCAGACCGTAGGTGATCGCCATGTAGAGAAGCGTGTTGCCGGCTCCGATGATGCCGAAGGCGATGGCTTCCGGAGCGAGACGGCGCAGGCGGTCCGTCAGCGAAGCGGCTGAGGGCATTGGGCAACCTTACGGGGATGGGCGTGGGAACGCCGAATCACTGAGGCCCGGGTGACGGCGAAGTCACACTTCCGGTCCGGGGCACCTCGGCCGGGACGACGGTGGCCCGGAACACGAATTTTCGATATGACCAGAAGCGAAATATGGTACCGGCCGCGGTGCCGACGAGTTGCCCCGCGATGTTGTCGGCGAGCGGGCTCTGCAGCGCCGGCCAGATCTGGCCGAGGCCGTAGTGACTGATCGCGAGACAGGCCAGCGCGATGCCCAGGCCGATCGCGTTCAGCACGAAGAACGTCGTGTACTGCCGGGCCAGGTGGGTGTGCTCGCCGTGCCGCCAGGTCCAGAACCGGTTGCCGGCGAACGCCAGGGTGGTCGCCACGATCGTCGAGCAGGTCTTGGCGGTCAGGGTCTCGCTGCCCGCGTTCAGCAGCAGGTTGAAGATGAGCAGGTCGACGGCGAACGCGACGCCGCCGACCGCACCGAACTTGCCCGCCTCCCGGGCCAGCGCCCGCAGCCGGGTGCGTAGTCCGGTCGGCCGCGCTGAGGTCGGGGGCACGCGACCCAAGGTACCGTCGCCCCGCTCGCCCCGCCCGTCCCGTTGCACAACCTCAACCGGCGGTGCCGGCATGGTCACGCTGCCGGTACGGAGAGTGCCGGAACCCGTCGATCTCCCGGATCTCGTCGAGCCGCCCGCGGCACTCCGCGCACCGTCCAAGATGGGTACGCATCCGGTGCGTGTCGCGCGCGGCGAGCCGGCCGCGCACCTGCGGGCCCAGCCGGTCACCGGCCCACCGGCACTCCGGGTGCTCCGCCGCGGTGACGTGCTGTTGCAGGTAGAGGCTGCGCAGTCCCTCCCGGGCGCGGTGGGCGAGGACGGCCACCGCGTTCGGGGTCAGGCCCATCTGCGGCGCGAGCTCGGCCGGGGTGCTGCCCTCCACCTCGGTCTGCCAGAGCACGTCGCGCCAGCGGGCCGGCAGCTGGCGGAAGGCGGCCGCCGCGAAGCTGCGCTCGAGCCGTTCCAGCGCCGGGTCGGTGTACGGCTCGCCGGCGTCGTAGCGGCTCAGGTCGTCGGTGAACTCCAGCCGCCGGTCGGAGCGGGCGCGCTGGTAACAGACGTGCCGCATGGTGGTGTGCAGGTAGGCGCGGAACGCGACGAGGGGCCCGCGGCCGGCCCGGAGCGAGGCGAACAGCTTGGCGAAGGTCTCGGCGACCAGATCGTCGGCGTCGGCGGGGTCGCGCGCCAGGCCGAACGCGAACGATCGCGCCGCCGCATGGTGGCGCTCGTAGAGCGTCCCGTATGCGGCGGTGTCGCCGGCCCGGACGGCGGCGAGTAGATCCGTGTCCGAGTCCACGTCGTTGCCCGGGGTCGTCATTCCGCCTCCTGTGGCAGGAACTGCGAGGAAAGCCCGATTAGGTGAAAGCTTAAGGCTTAAGTCCCTTTTGTGAAAGTTGTCGAGAGTGGCGGTGTGGCTGGCGAGATTGCTCGCTCGTGCACCAATCGGCGAAGAATCGCTCGTCATTGCGCACCGCAGCCAAAGAATGTGCGGTTGTCCACAGGTTCAACCGATGAACTGCATGGGGATGGGGCCTAATCTGATGTGACTCCCATGACAACAGCCGGATTTCCCCGGCCGATCTGTCATTGGTCAGTGCCGACCGAAGGAGCTTCACTTTGTCTCACCCCCACACCTCGCACCCCCGCTTGCTGGCGTGGATCGACGAGGTCGCCGCCCTGACAACGCCCGACCGGATCGTCTGGTGCGATGGTTCGGACGCCGAGTGGACCCGCCTCACCGATGAGCTCGTCGAGTCCGGCGCTCTGGTCCGGCTCGATGACAAGAAGAAGCCGAACTCGTTCTGGGCGCGTACCGACCCGTCCGACGTGGCGCGGGTCGAGGAACGCACCTTCATCTGCTCGGCCGACGAGGCCGACGCCGGGCCCACCAACAACTGGATGGCGCCGGCCGAGATGAAGGCCCTGATGACGGAGCTGTACCGGGGGTCGATGCGGGGCCGGACGATGTACGTCGTCCCGTTCTGCATGGGACCGCTGGACGCGGAGAACCCGATGTTCGGCGTCGAACTGACCGACAGCCCGTACGTCGTCGCGAGCATGCGCATCATGACCCGGATGGGGGCCGAGGTCCTGACCGCGCTGGGCGACGACGCGGACTTCGTGCCCGCGCTGCACTCGATCGGCGCGCCGCTGGCCGAGGGCGACGACGACGTCGCGTGGCCGTGCAACGAGACCAAGTACATCTCGCACTTCCCGGAGAGCCGGGAGATCTGGTCCTTCGGCTCCGGGTACGGCGGCAACTCGCTGCTCGGCAAGAAGTGCTTCGCGCTGCGGATCGCCAGCGTGGCCGCCCGGGACGAGGGCTGGCTCGCCGAGCACATGCTGATCATGAAGGTGACCTCGCCGGAGGGCACCGTCCGGTACATCGCCGGCGCGTTCCCGTCGGCCTGCGGCAAGACCAACCTGGCCATGCTCGAGCCGACCCTGCCGGGCTGGAAGGTGGAGACCGTCGGCGACGACATCGCCTGGATGCGGTTCGGCGAGGACGGCCGGCTGTGGGCGACCAACCCGGAGTTCGGGCTGTTCGGCGTCGCGCCCGGCACCGACTTCCACACCAACCCGAACGCGATGCGCACGCTCGCCAAGGGCAACTCGGTCTTCACCAACGTGGCGCTGACCGACGACGGCGACATCTGGTGGGAGGGCATGGGCGAGCCGCCCGCGCACCTGACCGACTGGAAGGGCCAGGACTGGACGCCGGAGTCGGAGGCGCCGTCGAGCCACCCGAACAGCCGGTTCTGCACCCCGATCGAGCAGTGCCCGATCCTCGCCGACGAGTACCACGACCCGCGCGGCGTGCCGATCGACGCGATCCTGTTCGGCGGCCGCCGCAAGACCACGATCCCGCTGGTCGCCGAGGCCCGCGACTGGGTGCACGGCGTCTACCTGGGCGCGACCCTGTCGTCCGAGACGACCGCGGCCGCGGTCGGCCAGGTCGGCGTGGTCCGCCGCGACCCGATGGCGATGCTGCCGTTCATCGGCTACCACGCCGGCGACTACTTCCAGCACTGGATCGACATGGCCAAGGGCGCCTCCGGCGACGCGTCCAAGCTGCCCAAGGTCTTCTACGTGAACTGGTTCCGGCGCGCCGAGGACGGCGGCTTCCTCTGGCCCGGCTTCGGCGAGAACAGCCGGGTGCTCAAGTGGGTCGTCGAGCGGCTGGAGGGCAAGGCCGACGCGGTGGAGACCCCGATCGGGCACGTCGCCACCCCGGAGTCGCTCGACCTGACCGGCCTGGACATCTCGCTCGCCGACGTCGAGGCGGTGCTGCGCGTCGACAAGGACGAGTGGCTGGCCGAGATCCCGCAGGTCACCGAGTGGTTCGAGAAGTTCGGCGACAAGCTGCCCGCGGTGCTCTGGGCCGAGCTGGACGCGCTGCGCGCCCGGCTCGCCGACGCCTGACCGATCGCGCTCGCCCCTGCGCCAAGGGGCGAGCGCCCGGTGGCCGATCGGGCGCATCTGGGCGCGGTTGGGCCCGTGGCGTACGGCCCCCGCTCGGGGTGACCGCAGGGGTGGCTACGCTTTGCGGTGATGAACGTGCGGTCCCTGGTCTACTCCTTTTACGAACGGCGGCTCGCCGGGAAACTGGCCGGCAAGCCGGTGCCCCGCCATGTCGGCGTGATGTGTGACGGCAATCGCCGCTGGGCCCGCGAGATGGGTTTCGTCGATCCGAACGACGGCCACCGGGTCGGCGCGGCCCGGATCAAGGAGCTGCTCACCTGGTGTGACCAGGCCGGCATCGAGCACGTCACGCTCTACCTGCTGGCCACCGACAACCTGCGCCGCCCGGCCGCCGAGCTCGACCCGCTGGTGCGGATCATCGAGGATCTGGCGACCGAACTGGCCGAGGCGGGCAACCCCTGGCGGCTGCGGATGATGGGCGCGCTCGACCTGCTGCCCGCCGCGACCGCCGCGACGCTCAAGGCCGCGCAGGAGAAGACCCAGGACCGCAGCGGCGGCGTCGAGGTCAACCTCGCGGTCGGGTACGGCGGTCGGCGCGAGATCACCGACGCCGTCCGGTCCCTGCTGCAGCAGCACGCGGCGTCCGGCGGCACGCTCGAGGAACTCGCCGAGATCCTCGACGTCGAGCACATCGCCGAGCACCTCTACACCCGCGGCCAGCCCGACCCCGACCTGGTCATCCGGACCAGCGGCGAGCAGCGGCTGTCCGGGTTCCTGCTCTGGCAGTCGGCGCACTCGGAGTTCTACTTCCACGACGCGAACTGGCCGGACTTCCGCCGGATCGACTTCCTGCGCGCCTTGCGGTCCTACGGCAGCCGCCAGCGCCGCTACGGCGCCTGACCTCTCCGGTACGCGGAGCGCGTGAATTCCGTACCCAAACCCCCCACGCAGCGGCAGAAGCCGGTGAGTGGGGGGTTTGGGCGCGCTCCGCACCCAAAGTCCCCACGCAGCGGCAGAAGCCGGCGACGGTGGGGAGTTGTGGTCAGGATCTGACCGACGCTTCACCCGGCCGGGATGGCCCTGCCCGGGACCGGCCGAGTCCGCGGTGCGCCCCGCAGCCTCACCAGCAGCCCCACACCCAGTCCCGCCCTCCCTGGGGGAGCCCCCGCAAGACAGTGTGGTGGAGACAGAAGACGGTCGCGGGCTGCCCTGTGGACAACCCGCGACCGTGGAAAACCTCTAGAACCGCCCCAAGCCCTCAGTCAAGAACTTCGCCACCGCGGTAGGCGACGCCAGCGTCAGATCCGCCGCGCTCGACACCTCCGCGCCGGTCTCGTCGTTGGCCACCGCGATCGCCATCCCGAAGAACGCCGGGTCCACGGCCTCCCGCGCCCGCAGCGCATCAAATGCCTTGATATCCGACATGTCATCCCCGAAATACCATGCGCAGCCGGTGTCCCGGACGGCCTCGGTGATCACCATGCCCTTGTCCTGATCGACCGGCGGTTTCACCTCGACCACCATCCGGCCGCGCTGGATCTTCAGGTTGTCGCGTTCGGCGCGCTCGTGGGCCCACTGCTCGACCTCGGCGGCCCGTTCCGGGCACTCGCGGTAGTGCAGGGCGACGGAGAGTCGTTTGTACTCCACGAAGACCGGTTTGCTCAGTGCGGAGCGGGCGTCGGCGGCCAGCGCGGCCATCGGCTCCTCGTACTCCAGGGCGGCCGGTGTGGTGACCACCTTGCCCTCGTGCAGGACCTCGAGGCCGTAGAGGCCGAAGAGGTCGACGTGCTCCAGGGCGGCGAACCGGGTGCGCAGGAAGTCCACCGGACGGGCCGAGACGATCGCCACCCGGGCGACCCGGGCGGCCAGTCGTTCCAGCACGCCCGGCACCTCGGGCACCGGTTGGGATACGGACGGGTCCTTCGTCACCGGGGAGAGGACGCCGTCGAAATCGAAGAAGAACGTGGTCCTGGACGCATGTGCAACGGTGCGCGCCCAAGCGTCGTCAGCGCTCGCGGGATGGGTCGGACGCTCGGTCTCTGCCACGTCGCCAGACTACCCGCGGATGGTCCCCTTTTATGCCCGGCGGAATTCGCGTGGGGCGAGCGTCACCCGGGAGTGCCCGATTTTGCGCACTACCGCGGGAGGCTGTTGACCGCTAGCGTTTGAGTCATGGCACGGGGTCATCCCGAGCCAGCCGGCCGGCCCGGACCTGCGACAACTTGCGCCACAGGGCCCGCATCCCTGCCCTGTGCATGTGCCGGCGGCCGGAGGTGGCGGACCGCGGGTGGCGGGTTGCACGCCCGCTGGAGCAGGCCTGTGACATCTCGCCGTACCGATGCCGGTGTCGCTTCTTCTTCCGACCCGGCCGACAAGGTCACCAGGACCCGTGCCACGACCACGAGCCGCAAGGCCCGTGACCGGCACACCGATGCCGAGCCTGCCCCGGCCGGCCGGGTCTTCGTCCTGGACACCTCGGTCCTGCTGTCCGATCCGGCGGCGTTCCGCCGGTTCACCGACCACGAAGTGATCATCCCGCTCGTGGTCATCTCCGAACTGGAGGGCAAACGTCACCACGCCGAGCTCGGGTGGTTCGCCCGGCAGGCGCTGCGGATGCTGGACGAGCTGCGGATCAAATTCGGCCGGCTGGATCAGCCGGTGCTCTGCAACGACGAGGGTGGCACGGTCCGTGTCGAGCTGAACCACGCGGATCAGAGCGCGCTGCCACAGGGTTTCCGCAACGACTCCAACGACACCCGGATCCTCTCGGTGGCGCTCGGCCTGGCCGCCGAGGGCCGGGACGTCACGCTGGTCAGCAAGGACATGCCGCTCCGGGTCAAGGCCGCCTCGGTGGGCATCCCGGCTGACGAGTACCGCCACGGCCAGGCCAGCGACCCGACCTGGACCGGTATGGCCGACCTGCAGCTCGACGAGGAGCAGGTCAGCGCGCTCTACGCCGGCGACGAGCTGGAGCTGGAGGAGGCCGAGAACCTGCCCTGCCACACCGGCCTGGTGATCCACTCGCCGCGCGGCTCGGCACTGGCCCGGGTCAACCCGGACAAGTCGGTGAAGCTGGTCCGTGGTGACCGGGACGCGTTCGGGCTGCGCGGGCGCTCCGCCGAGCAGCGGATCGCCCTGGACATCCTGCTGGACGAGACGATCGGGATCGTCTCGCTGGGCGGCAAGGCCGGCACCGGCAAGTCCGCGCTGGCGCTCTGCGCCGGCCTGGAGGCGACGATGGAGCGCAACCGCCACAAGAAGGTGGTGGTGTTCCGCCCGCTGTACGCGGTCGGCGGCCAGGAGCTCGGCTACCTGCCCGGTAGCGAGTCGGAGAAGATGTCGCCCTGGGCGCAGGCGGTCTTCGACACCCTCGGCTCGGTGGCGCACGCCAACGTGGTCGAGGAGGTGATGGCCCGCGGCATGCTCGAGGTGCTGCCGCTGACCCACATCCGCGGCCGCAGCCTGCACGACGCGTTCGTGATCGTGGACGAGGCCCAGTCGCTGGAACGCAACGTGCTGCTGACCGTGCTCTCCCGGATCGGCCAGAACTCCCGGGTGATCCTGACGCACGACGTGGCGCAGCGGGACAACCTGCGGGTCGGCCGGCACGACGGTGTCACGGCGGTCATCGAAGCGCTGAAGGGGCATCCGATCTTCGCCCATGTGACCCTGACCCGTTCGGAGCGATCCCCGATCGCCGAGGTGGTCACCGACCTGTTGGAGGACATTCCCCTGTGAGGTGACGCCAGCGCGGGTCTTTGTCCCGAATGTAGTGAAAGATCCGGTGACTAAAGTCACAGATCCGCGCTGGCATTTCACATCCCCTTCACGCTGCGCCATGGTGTCTGGCGAGCACCACCGCGTGGCTGTGAAGTCGAAGATCGACTGAGGCCACCCCTCGCGGGTGCGAGGCGGCGGCCGATTCGGGTCGCGGTGCTCGCGGCACGACCGTCCACCAGCCGGTGGGGCCGTGCCGCGTTCATTACCCCCGACGAAGGGAATCTTCGTGAATCGGCTCGTGCGCCGGCTCGGAGTTCGTACGGCGTCCGTCAGCCTGCTGGTCGCGGGTCTCGGCGGCGGTGTGTACCTCGGGCAGGACCGCGAGGTCCAGCAGCAGAGCAACGACTCGCAGCTCGTCATGCAGGCGAACGCGGAGGAACTGCAGCTGCTGAGGTCGCGTCAGGCCGAGCACGCCGCGGCCCGGGCGTTCCGCCGGACGGCCGAGGACGCCGCCGCCGCGAAGGCCGCGGTCGAGGCGAAGGCCGCCGCCACCAAGGCGCGGACGCTCGAGAAGAAGGCGATCGCCGTCGAGGCGGCCGCGAAGAAGGCCGAAGAGGCGAAGAAGGCCGAGGAGTCCGGCGCCGCGGTGCCGTTCGCCGGTGAGATCCCCAGCTCGTGCAGCGAGTACTCGGGCAGCCGGGGGATCGGCTGCGCGCTGATGCTCGACGCCGGCTTCAAGATCGACCAGTTCCCGTGCCTGGACAAGCTGTGGAAGCGCGAGAGCGGCTGGAACTACAAGGCCGCCAACCGCAGTTCCGGCGCGTACGGGATCCCGCAGGCGCTGCCCGGCAGCAAGATGGCGTCGATCGCGGACGACTGGAAGACCAACCCGGCCACGCAGATCAAGTGGGGCCTCGGGTACATCGAGGGCCGCTACGACACTCCCTGCGGGGCGTGGAACCACTCGGAGAGCTCCGGCTGGTACTAGGGCGTCAGTGCCCGAAGCGTTAGAAACGGGGCCGCGCGGCAAGCCGCACGGCCCCGTTTTGCTGTGATCAAATGTCCGGATGGTCCGATATGTCGCCTCGCTCGTCCTGGTTGTCGCCCTGGCGGTCGTGCTCGCCGCCGGTGACGTGCCGGCCCGTGCGGGCGTCGGCGGACCGCCGATCCTCGAGGTGGTCGGCGGCACCGTCGCGAAGACCGGCGAGTTCCCCTGGGTGGTCCGGCTCTCGATGGGCTGCGGCGGCGCGCTCACCGCGCCCCGGGTGGTGCTCACCGCCGGGCACTGCGTCGGCCCGACCGGACCCAACACCAAGATCATCGTGACCGCCGGGGTGACCGACCTGAAGGCCAAGAACGCGCTCACCGCCCGCTCGGTCCAGGTGTTCCGCGCGCCCGGGTTCCAGACCGAGACCCGCGGCGACGACTGGGCGGTGGTCAAGCTGGACAAGGACCTCGGCCTGCCGACCCTCGACATGATCCCGGACGCCTCCGCCGACCAGGGCGACGTCACGGTGATGGGCTGGGGCCAGACCAAGGAGGGCTCGCCGCAGCAGGAACGCCGGCTGCACTACGCGAGCGTGCCGACCATCACCGACGAGGCGTGCGCGAAGTCGTACCTGGCCGCGAAGGTGACCCTGGTGAAGACCGACTCGATCTGTGCCGGGCGCCACGGGGTGGACACCTGCCAGGGCGACTCCGGCGGCCCGATGGTGCGCCGCGGCCGGGACGGGCGGTGGGCCCAGGTCGGCATCGTGAGCTGGGGGCTGGGCTGCGCCCGGGACGCGTACCCCGGGGTCTACACCCAGATCTCCAAGTTCCGCCCGGCGATCCTCGAGGCCATCCGCACCCTGTCCTGACGGCTCGCGCACTGGCCGGGGGTGCGCGCACCTGGGACCATCGAGGGATGAGCTGGGCCCCCGAGACCCGAGCCGACGCGGCGACGCAGTTCGGCACCGACGCCTTTTACGCTGCCCTGGGTCGCGCGTTCGTCACGATGTGCGCGGTGATCCCGGTCCTCTTCCTGGTCGAGGCGCTGGACGTCGCCGTCGGCGCCGGCACTCTGGACGTGGCCGGCGGCATCATCCCGCATCGCATCGACGGCCTGGACGGCGTGCTCTTCAGCCCGTTCCTGCACTCCGGCTGGGATCATCTCTACGGCAACGCGGTGCCGCTGATCCTGGTCGGCACGTTCGCGCTGGCCGGCGGCGCCCGCCGGTTCCTCTGGTCGACGTTCGTCATCATGCTGGTCAGCGGCCTGGGCGTGTGGTTCGTCGGCGACCCAGGCACGGTCGTGGTCGGCGCCAGCGGGGTGGTCTTCGGCTATCTCGGCCTGCTCTTCGCCCGCGGCTTCGTCGAGCGCAGCTGGTGGAACCTCGGCGTGGCCGCGTTCATCGGCTTGCTCTACTGGTACCAGATCTACAACATCCTGCCGACCGACCGCGCGGTGTCCTGGCAGGGCCACCTGTGCGGCCTGATCGGCGGCTTCCTCGCCGCGTTCCTGTTCCGCCGCCGCCGCTGACCCCATTTTTCCGGTACGACGGGGAGCCCGCGACGTTCGCGGGTCCCCAGCGGCCGTGCCGCGCGTCCCGGCAGCCGGAACGCACGGCACGGCCGCGCGGGCTCACATCCGCGGTTCGTCGCCGCTCGGTACGGTCGGCAGGTGCCCGTCGAAGTCCACGGCGGAGTAGAGCGCCAGCTTCTCCAGCCGGTGATACGAGTCGATCACCCGGATCGTCCCGCTCTTCGACCGCATCACGATCGACTGGGTGTGCGCGCCACCGGAGCGGTACCGCACCCCCTTGAGCAGGTCGCCCGAGGTGACCCCGGTGGCCACGAAGAAGCAGTTGTCGCCGGTGACCAGGTCGTCGGTGGTGAGCACCCGGTCCAGGTCGTGCCCGCCGTCGATCGCCTTCTGCCGTTCCGAGTCGTCGAGCGGCCAGAGCTTCGCCTGGATCATGCCGCCCAGGCACTTGATCGCGCAGGCCGCGGTGATCCCCTCGGGTGTGCCGCCGATGCCCATCAGCACGTCCACGTCTGACTCACCGCGCGCCGCCGAGATGGCGCCGGCGATGTCGCCGTCCGAGATGAACTTGATGTTCGCGCCGGCCTGCCGGACCTCCGCGACCAGCGCGGCGTGCCGCGGCCGATCCAGGATGCACACGGTCACGTCGGAGATGCTGCTCCGCTTGGCGCGGGCGATGCGGCGCAGGTTCTCGGTCGCGCCGGCGTTGATGTCGATCACGTCGGCGCAGTCCGGCCCGACCGCGATCTTGTCCATGTAGAAGACCGCGCTGGGGTCGAACATCGCCCCCCGCTCGGCGACCGCCAGCACCGCCACGGCGCCGGGCATGCCCTTGCTCATCAGGGTGGTGCCGTCGACCGGGTCGACCGCGACGTCCACCTCCGGCCCGGTGCCGTCGCCGACCCGTTCGCCGTTGTAGAGCATCGGGGCTTCGTCCTTCTCGCCCTCGCCGATCACGACGACGCCCTGCATCTGAATCGAGTTGATCAGCTTGCGCATCGCGTCGACGGCGGCGCCGTCGCCGCCGTTCTTGTCGCCACGTCCGACCCATCGGCCGGCCGCCATGGCGGCCGCCTCGGTCACGCGGACCAGGTCGAGGGCGATGTTGCGGTCGAGATCCTGGGGTATCCGTGCAGGCATGTCGGCCTCCTCGCGTCGTTGCGGGGTTGGTGAGTCCCCCGATCCTGGCATCCGAGGACGTGCCAAGTCCCGGTTCAGCGACATGGTTAACAATGAGCACGTGGAACCCGCTGCTACCGAGACCGCGCCGGCCCCGATGCGCCTGACCAAGCGCGAGGGCCGGTCGACGCGTGACATGGCCCTGTCGCTGCTGGTGCTGATCGTGCCGATCGCGCTGCTGCTCGTCTTCTACCGGGTGGTGCTCAGCGGCGACGAGCCGATCACCGTCGACCCGGCTCCCTCGATCCAGCAGGCCTCGAAGGAGTTCACCGTCCTGCAGCCGGCCGGGCTGGACGCGGACTGGCGGGTCACCACGGCGGCCGTCAGGCGCACCGCCGGCGGCGTGACCCTGCGGATCGGGTACGTCGACCCGGACGACGGCTCGGCGCAGCTGGTGGAGAGCACCACGCCGGCCGAGACCCTGGTGCCGGCCGAGGTCGGCAAGGACGGGAAGCGGACCGGCGCCTACCGCACCGAGCAGCGGACCTGGCTGGTCTACAGCGGCCGGCCGGGCGAGACCGCGCTGATCTTCACCGAGGGCAAGCGGACCGTGCTGATCGTCGGCACGTCCAGCCAGAAGACCCTGGAGCAACTGGCCGCGTCCCTGCGCTGAGCCGATGAGCGGCGCGGCCCGGAACAGCGCGGCCAGGAGCGGCGCGGCCCGGAGTGGCGCGGGCCAGGAGGGGCGCGGGTCAGGGGTAGTGCCGCCCGGTCACTCCGAGTCGCGGGCCGCCCGGGCAGCGTCGATCCGCGCGCGGGCGCCGTCGAGCCAGCGCTGGCAGACGTCGGCCAGTTTCTCGCCGCGCTCCCACAGCGCGAGCGACTCCTCCAGGCTGCCGCCGCCCTGCTCCAGCCGGTCGACCACCCCGGCCAGCTCGGTCCGCGCCTGCTCGTAGCTGAGACTCTCGTCGCTCATGCGTCCTCTTCCCCCGAACCCGAACCCGAACCTGAAGCCGAACCTGAACCCGAACCTGAAGCCGAACCCGTCGCCGACACCGACGTGACCACCGTGCCCAGCTCACCCTCGGCCAGCCGGACCCGCAGCGGGTCGCCCGTGCCCACGTCGCCGGCCGCCCGCACCACGTGCCCGTCGTCGCGCTGCACGATCGCATAACCCCGCTGCAGGGTGGCCAGCGGCGACAGCCCGCGCAGCCGGGCCAGGGTGTGCCGCAGCTCGTCGTCGGCCCGGCGCACCCGGTGCTCCAGGCTGCGCCCGGCCCGGTCGCGCAGCGCGGTCACCTCGGTGGAGCGCTGGTCGATCAGCGACTCCGGCCGGGCCAGCACCGGCCGGGACCGCCACCCCTCGATCCGTTGCTGCTCCCGGCCGATCAGGGTGAGCACCGCGCGGTCCAGCCGGCGCTGGGCCAGCTCGATCATCCGCAGCTCGTCGCCGAGGTCGGGGACGATCCGTTTGGCCGCGTCGGTCGGTGTGGAGGCGCGCAGGTCGGCGACGTAGTCCAGCAGCGGGGTGTCCGGGTCGTGGCCGATCGCGCTGACCACCGGCGTGCGCGCGGCGAACACCGCCCGGCACAGCGCCTCGTCGGAGAACGGCAGCAGGTCCTCCACGCTGCCGCCGCCGCGGGCGATCACGATCACGTCGACCGTCTCGTCGTCGTCGAGCACCTTGAGCGCGTTGAGGATCTGCGGCACCGCGTTAGGCCCCTGCACGGCGACGTGCGCGACCCGGAAGTCGGCGGCCGGCCAGCGACGCTTGACGTTCATCAGCACGTCGCGCTCGGCGGCGGTGTTCTGCCCGGTGATCAGGCCGATCCGGGTGGGCAGGAACGGCAGCCGGCGCTTGCGCTCCCGGGCGAACAGGCCCTCCGCGGCGAGCAGCTTCTTCAGCCGCTCCAGCCGGGCCAGCAGCTCGCCGAGGCCGACCTGGCGGATCTCGTCGGCGCGCAGGCTCAGCGTGCCGCGGGCCGGATAGAACTCCGGCTTGGCGTGCAGCGTCACCCGGGCGCCCTCGGCCAGGTCGGGCGCGCCCATCTCCAGCACGTCGCGGTGCATGGTGACGGTCAGGCTCAGGTCGGCGGCCGGGTCGCGCAGGGTCAGGAAGACCACCCCGGAGCCGGCCCGGCGGCTGATCTGGGCGACCTGCCCGTCGACCCAGACCCAGCCGAGCTTGGCGATCCAGGCGCCGACCTTCTGACTGACCACCCGCACCGGCCACGGCTCGTCGGCGGTGCTCTTCGGGGGGCCGCCCGTCGTGGTGGCCTGCGGATCGTTCACCCGGCCAGACTAGGTCAGCCCACCGACATTCTCGTCGGCGCGATGCCGCGGCACGTGCGCGTGATCCTCGGCCTCGTGCGCGTGCGGCTCGGCGTGCCGGCCCACGTAGCCGGCCAGGTCGACCGGGGTGCGCCGCTCCGGCAGCAGCCGCTCCACGAACCGCGCGCCGACCAGGGTGACCAGCCCGACGCAGACCCAGAACACCAGGTCAGCGGCGAGGTACCGTCCGTCCAGGTGCAGGCCGCCGCCGCTGCCCAGGAACGGGAACGGGTAGCCGCGGCGCTGCGGGTAGTAGGCCAGGCAGCACCGGGTGGTGGTGGGCAGCAACCCGAGGCCGAGCCCGGCCAGGCCGGTGAGCGCCGCGATCAGGTAGCCGGTCCGGCTCGGCCGGATCCGGTGCAGGCTCAGCAGAACCGTCCCGCCGAGTGTCACCGCCACGTGGAAGATCGCATAGGTCGGCCCGTCCCCGCCGGTGGCCAGGTCGAGCAGGCCGATCCCGAACAGGAACCAGCCGGTCATCACCCGCAGAACGGTCGGGATCGAGGGCCAGCCGTCGTCCCGCTCGGCGCTCATGTCCCCGAGTATCGGCTCTAAAGCGCTGTTATGGGGTCAAACCGATCAGGACCCGCTGGGCCGGCCGCCGCGCCGCTCACGACCGATGCGCCACCCCAGGCCGATCACCGCGAAGAGCACAAATCCGGTGTACGCCCACAGCACCACGTCCGCGGCCAGATGCTCCGGGTAGACGCCCCACCCGTCCGCGATCGCCAGCTGCCGGGCGGTGTCCGGCTCGTCGGCCACGCCGCCCCGGGTCAGCCAGGAGTACGGCCAGCCCCGGCCCTCCGACCAGCCGAACATGCAGCAGAGCTCTTCCGTCCGTACCAGAAGGGTCCCGAACGTGCCCGCCACCGCACCGGCCACCACGCCCACCGCGGCGAACGCGGCCGAAGGGCGCAGCCGATGCCAGCACAGCAGGAGAACGCCCGCGGCCAGCACCACCAGAGCTGCCGGGGCGAACAGCACCGCGAGGGCGCCGAGCGCGCAGGTGCCCGCGCCGATCATCACCCGGACCGGATGGCCGGTGATCGGGTCCGTCGTCGTCATGGGGAGATCTCTACCACCCGGACGCCAGGGCTGTGGCCCTGATCGCAGGAGGGCGGCCGGGGGATCGGGGCACGTACCATGGCCGGGTGACTGAACCTCGTAAGCGGGTGTTGCTCGCCAAGCCGCGTGGCTACTGCGCCGGCGTCGACCGCGCCGTGCAGACCGTCGAGGAGGCGCTGAAGCTCTACGGCGCCCCGGTCTACGTGCGCAAGCAGATCGTGCACAACAAACACGTGGTCAGCACGCTCGAGGCCCGCGGCGCCGTCTTCGTCGAGGAGAACTACGAGGTGCCCGAGGGCGCGACAGTGGTCTTCTCCGCGCACGGCGTCGCGCCCGAGGTGCACGACCAGGCCCGCGAGCGCAACCTCAAGGCGATCGACGCGACCTGCCCGCTGGTGACGAAGGTCCACCACGAGGCGAAGCGGTTCGCCGCCGAGGACTACGACATCCTGCTGATCGGGCACGAGGGGCACGAGGAGGTCATCGGCACCGCCGGTGAGGCGCCCGCGCACATCCAGCTGGTCGACGGGCCCGACGACGTGGCCAACGTGGTGATCCGCGACCCGGCCAAGGTCGTCTGGCTGTCGCAGACCACGCTCTCGGTCGACGAGACCATGGAGACCGTGGCCCGGCTCAAGACCCGGCTGCCGCTGCTGCAGTCGCCGCCCAGCGACGACATCTGCTACGCCACCTCGAACCGGCAGCACGTGATCAAAGAGATCGCGCCGGAGTGCGACGTGGTGATCGTGGTCGGCTCGATCAACTCGTCGAACTCGGTGCGGCTGGTCGAGGTCGCGCTCGGCGCCGGCGCCCGCGCCGGTCACCTGGTCGACTACGCCAGCGAGATCCAGGACGAGTGGCTCGACGGCGCGACCACGGTCGGCGTCTCGTCCGGCGCCAGCGTGCCGGACGAGCTGGTCATGGAGGTGCTCGCGCGCCTCGCCGACCACGGCTTCGGTGAGGTCACCGAGTTCACCACGGCCGAGGAGCGGCTGACGTTCTCCCTGCCGCAGGAGCTGCGCCGCGACATGAAGCTGGCCGCGGCGGCTCGGGCAGCGGCCAGTTGAGAGTCAGCCGCGGCCCGGCCGCGGCTAACTGAATTCCGGCGCCTGGGGCTGCCGCGGAGCCACCTCCACCTGGGGTGGCTGCGGCAGCTCCTCGTCCGAGACCCCCATCTCGGCGAGTTTGCGCGCGCTGACCAGCACCCGGGACTCCAGCGAGCCGACCGCCTTGTTGTACGCGCTGACCGCCCCGTTCAGCGACACCCCGAGCCGGCTCACGTGGTCACCGAGGGTCGCCAGCCGGGCGTAGAGCTCCCGGCCCAGGGTGTGCACGGCGACCGCGTTGCCGGTCAGTTTCTCCTGCCGCCAGGCGAACGCGACGGTGCGCAGCATCGCGACCAGCGTCGCCGGGGTGGCCAGCACCACGTTGCGGCGGAACGCGTACTCCATCAGCACCGGGTCCCGCTGCAACGCCGCGTCCAGGAACGGGTCGGCCGGCACGAACAGCACCACGAAGTCCGGTGTCGACGCGAACGCCGTCCAGTACTCCTTCGCCGACAGCGCGTCCACATGCGCCCGCAGGTGCCGGGCGTGCTGGTCCAGGTGCAGATCCCGGTCCCGCTCGTCGCGGGCCTCCATCGCGGACAGATAACCCTCCAGCGGCGCCTTCGCGTCCACCACCACGGTGCGCCCGCCGTGCAGCCGGACCACCATGTCGGGCCGGACGCCCTGGTGGTCGGTCTCGCCGCTGACCTGCTCGCCGAAGTCGCAGTGCTCCAGCAGCCCGGCCGCCTCCACGATCCGGCGCAGCTGGTGCTCACCCCAGCGGCCACGCACCTGCGGGGTACGCAGCGCGGACACCAGCTGCCGGGTCTCGCCGCGCAGCTCGGTGGAGACCACACCCATCGCCCGGACCTGCTCGCGCAGCTCGGCGTACGCGTCGATCCGCTCGTGCTCCAGGTCGGCGACCCGCTGCTCGTACCGTCGCAGGGTGTCCTGCAGTGGCGCGACGGCCCGGGCCACCGCCTCCTGCGACTGGGCGGTCGACTCGTAGGCCAGCGCGCGCATCGACTGTTCCAGCCGGTGCTCGCCGTCGCGGGTCGCGGCCACCGTCGCCTCCAGCCGGGCGATGTCGGCGGCGGCACGGGCCCTCGCGGCCAACCAGCCGAGGGCGGCGCCGGCCGCGAGGCAGACCAGGATCACAGCGAGCGTCGAGTACGTCACCATCGCAGATTGCCAGAACAACGCCACAAGACCACCGGGAGTACCTTGGGAAACATGAACGGCGTGTTGCTCATCCTGGCCATCGTCGCGATCGTCGCCCTGATCGTCGCCGGCGTTCAACGTGGCGGCGGCAAACTGAAGCAGACCCAGCTCGAGGACGCCCGCGCCGACGCGCAGCGGTGGTACGAGCGACTCGGCGGCCAGGTGCTGAACCTGCACGCCGAGGACCCGGCCGCGCGGCAGGCGCTGGCCGACGCGAGCGAGCGGTACAACGCCGCCGGCGGCCAGTTGCAGCAGGCCACCACGGTGCGGCAGTTCGAGCTGGCCCGGGAGTCGGCCCTGGAGGGCCTGGCGTACGTGCGGGCCGGCCGGGTGGCGATGGGCCTCGACCCGGGCCCGGACGTGCCGCCGCTGGCCGCGTCCCGTGGCTCCGGCCATCTCACCCAGGACCGTGAGGTCAGCGTGCAGGGCCACGCGTACCGGGCCGGCCCGCAGCCCGGACCGGACACTCCGTACTACTACCCCGGCGGCCGGGTGCAGGGCCGTCCGGTGCCGTCCGGCTGGTATTCGACGCCGGTCTGGAAGACCGCGCTCGGCACCGGCGCCGGTGTGCTCGGCGGCATGCTGATCTTCGACGCGCTGTTCTCGCCGTCCTTCGGTGACGTCGGCGCGTTCGCCGACGGCTCCTACGCCGACGGTTACCAGGACGGGATCGCCGACGGCGGCGACGTCGGTGGTGACGGCGGCGGCGACGTGAACAGCCTCGGCGACGTCGGCGGTGGTGGCGGCGACTGGGGTGGCGGCGACTTCGGCGGCGGGGACTTCGGCGGCGGCGATTTCGGCGGCGGCGACTTCTAGGTCGTTCTCACCAGGGAGAAGGCGGGCCCTCGGGCCCGCCTTCGGTCTTTCACCAGGGTTGCGGTGGGTGGGCGTCGACGGTCGGTCTCGGGTACGGGTGGAGGCGCCGGACGAGTTCCCGCCGCAGCGCCCGGGCACCCGGCCAGATCTGCGACAGGTCGGCCACGAACGCCGGCCCGCGCGCCGTCTCGGTCAGCGGCGGCCAGCCCTCGGCCGGCCCCTGCACCGGGTGCACGGTGTCCATGTCCACCGGGGTCACCTCGAGCACGGTGCGCAGGCCGCTGCGCCGCACCGTCACGGCGGCCACGTCGTCCCAGGCCAGCAGCACCGGGTCGCTGCCCTGGGCGGCGAGTTCCAGGCCACCGGCCGAGATCCGTACCCAGGTGGTGAGCGCGGCCCGCGCGGACAGCGCGTAGAACGCGGCGACCGCGGTCCCGACGACGACCGCCTGCAGCGCGGTCACCCACCACGGGTCCCCGGTGTCCCGCGCGATCCACCCCACGATCGGGGAGACCGCCAGGTACGACAGCATCAGCATGGCGAACACCGCGACGAACGTCCGGCCCGGCGACGACCGGAACAACGTGCTGTCCCCGGCCGGCGCCTCGACCTCCTCTGGGGCGATCGGCATGCCTCCTATGGTGGACCGAAACCCGGCCCCGGCTCCCCGGATCCCGGCTTTTGCCGCCCCGGACCCGCGCAGCCGGTAGGGCCCGTCCCGGACCCCGGCCGCCGTCTCGGACGCCGTCCGGAACCGGCCCGGGGTGGCCGCGCCCGGCTAGCCTCGGAGCGCGGAGGTTCCGGTGACCGACGACTCCGCGGGTCTGACCATCCAGCCGCTGTACGTGCTCTGCGACGTCTCCGGTGCGCTGTCCGATCGGGGCCGGGCCACCGTCGACCTGCTGCTCGCGCACCTGGCCGAGCAGCTCACCGCGGATCCCGGCCTGGCCGACGCGGTCCGCTGGAGCGTCGAGCTGCACACCGGCGACGGCGACCTGGTCCCGCTGATGCAGCTCCAGCAGGCCGACGCCGCGCTCCGCCCGCCCCGCCTCGCCACCCTGCCCGCCGGCCGGTCCACCGCCGCGCCCCGGCTCGCCGCCGCACTGCTCGCCCTGCGCCGGCTGATCCGCAGCGACATCACCATGCTGGAGGACGACACCGCGGACGTGCGCACCCCGTGCCTCGTGGTGATCACTACCGGCCACGCGGCCGACGAGCCGCACGAGCGGGCCGCCGCCCTCGACAGCCTGCTCACCGGCACCCTGCACGCCGACGAGACCCGGGACTGGGCGCCGCGGGTGCTGCTGGTCCCGCTGCCCGGCGCGGACTTCGGCCTGCTCGCCGAGCTCGGCGCGGGGCGCGACGTCGAGGTCGCGATCGCGGGCGCCGACGACACCCTGACCGGCGTCGCTCGCCGGGCGGTCGGCGCGGTCCGCCGGTCACTGGGGTCCGGCGTTCCGCGGATCTCCTACGACCGATGGGTGGTCCGGGAGGATCAACTGCTTCTCGGGTACGGCCAGCGCCACGCCCCGCTCACCGACCTGCTGCAGGCCGGCGACCCCGGCACGGGGCATCCCGGGCCGCTCGTCTACCGCCGGTTCCTCGACCCGGGGCAGCCGTTCGCCCCGCTGCTGCGGATGGTCGCGCTGCGCGGGCACGCCGGCGAGCTCACCGCCCGGATGCTCTGGCCGGTCCGGCTCGTGGTCGGCGCCGGCGCGACCGCGGTCACCGGCCTGCTCGCCCCGGACGTGCCGGCCCGCCGCTACGACGGTGAGCTCGGGCAGGCCCCGCCCGGCGACCGGCTCCGGCTGCGTGCCGCCGTCCGCGATCTGATCGAGCTGGCGCACCGGCACGACGTGCGGCTCGGCGCGCACGCGCTGGACTCGGCGCCCTACACGCTCGCTCCGTGCGTCGACGTGCTGGTGACCGATTGCGACGCGGTGCGCGTACGGGAAAGCGGTGATCCGGCCTGGCGCGACGCGGACCTGAACTGGCTCGCGGCCTGGACCCCGGCGGCCCCGCCGCTCCCGCAGCCCTGGCACCCACCCGGTCCCGGCACGGCCTGAGCCCGCGCGGCCCGTGGGTGTGGCAGCCACCCGGTCACCAGCCCTGCCCGCCGGTCCGTGGGTGTGGCAGTCGCCCGGTCACCCGCGGGTCCAGCCCTGCCCGTCGGTCCATTCCCAGTCGCCGCTCACCGGTCGCTCGCTGTTCCGGCTGGTTCGCAGGGGTGCCTCCGGCTCGGGGAGGCACCCCTGCGAACCAGCCGGGTGCAGCGCCTCATACCAGTCGCGCATCGCCGGGCGGTCCCGTCCTGCCGGTGACAGGCTCGCGTCGAGCAGTGCCGCGGCCTGCGCACCCGCTCGCTCCCGGAGGATCCGGTGTGCGCCGGCCGGGTCCCGGCGGACCGCGGCACCCCGCCCGTTGGCGAGGATCCGCGCCGCCATCAGGGCGAACTTGTAGACGTCGGTCGTCGTGCTCTGGACCGCCCAGCGGGCCCGCAGCCGGTCGTGGGCGTCGGTGTCGGCCGGGTCCAGCCGGGCCAGCTCGGCGCTCGCGGCCAGGGCTTCCGGCGGCTGCCAGTTCGGCGTGTGCGGCTGCATCCCGAACACCGCGCGCGTGCCCCGCACCCGGGCACTGTCCACATCGACCACCAGCACCGACGGCCGGGCCGGATCCGGGTCGTAGATGATGTTGCGGCCGGAGACGTCGCCGACCACCACGTTCTGCCGGTGCATCATCGCGTAGGCCCCGGCGACCGCCCGGATCAGCCGCAGCCGGTCACCGGCGTCGACGGGTGGCAGGCCGGTGCGCCGCGCGGTCGCGTCGTCGCCGAACAGGGTCTCGATCTCCCGGGGTTTGCGGTGCAGACCGCCGGACCGCTTGCGGAAATCCTGGAAGTAGCGGTCCGGGATGAGCCGCATGAGTACGCCGTCGGCCGCGCCGTCCTCGTCGACGACGACGCGCAGCGGCCAGATGATCCGGGCGTCCCAGGTGGCCCGTTGCGCGTCCGGCAGCCGGTCCCGGAACCTGACGAACCCCGACAGCCCGCCGGCCAGCGACGGCCCGGCGCGGCGCTTCGTCGCGCCGGTGTATCGCTTGTAGACGAACCGGCTGCCGGGCAGGTCGGGGAGCCGCAGGTCGGGGGCGAGGAAGACGGTGGCGGTGCCACCCCGGGCGAGCTGCTCCAGCCGCCCGAGACGCCGCAGCGGCAGCTCACTCATCGGCGTCCGGCCCGGGGTGCCGGGCGGCGTCCCGGGCGCCGGTGTGTGGTCCGGCGTTCCGGCCGGTGTCCTGGTCGTCGGGGTGTGGTCCGGGTTTTCGGGCGGGGTCCCGGGCGGCGGGGGTTGCCGGCCAGAGGACGACGGCGGTGCGGTCGTCGGTGAACGACTTGCGGAGGAACGCGACCTGCTGCGCGAACGCCAGCGGATCCGGCGGCGCCGCCCACCGGGTGCGCAGGAAGTCGGCGACCGAACCCGCGCCGGAGCCGAACGGGTCGCCGAGCCCGTCCGTCATCACCAGCAGCACCTGGCCCGGGAACAGGTAGAACGCGTTCGGCGCGACCCGGACGTCGGCGGGCAGCGAGCGCACCCCGCTCGAGAAGATCGCCGCGCCGTCGTTCTTCACCGCGGTCAGCGGCAGCCACGCGCCGCCGGTGAGCAGGAACGCGGCGGAGTCACCGGACAGATTGGCCAGCATGGCGCGGTGGCCGCCGTTCGGGGCGGGCTCGGTCTCGACGGCGAACGCCAGCGCGGTCGCCGACATGACCGCCCGCACCTGCTCGAACGTCAGCGCCGGCGGGGCGGTCGTTTCTGGCCCCGCCGTCGTGGTCTTCGTCAGGAATGGGCGGGCCAGGTCGGCCACCGCGTCGTTGGCTGCTGTGACCGTTGGTGACCAGGGCAGTTCGGCCGCCCAGCCGGCCGCGCCGGGTGGTGGTGGGTCCGCCACCAGGTGGTCGATCAGGGACTGGGCGACGATCTCGCAGATCACGGCGGCGGCCTCGTGCGACCGCTTCGCGGCCGACACCCCGTCCGCGACGCAGCCGGCCAGCCAGCGCTGATCCCGGGTGAACCGGACCGCGTACGCGTCCTGTCGCGGTTCGCCGCGCTCCTGGTGACCAGCCCCGCGTACCGACGTGGCGCGGAACGTCAGGTGGCCCGCCTCCGCGCCGTCGATGACGATGTCGGGTGGGGGAGTGCGGAACATCCGGGGTACGCGGGCACGTATCGCGGGCTGCCGGCCGGGGTCACCGACCACCCAGCGCCGGTTGTCGTGCCGGGCCCAGGGCGGTGGACGGCCCTGCTCGTCGTACCCGATGGTTGGCTCGTCGGTCGTCTCCAGCAGCGGTCGTTCCCGGTCAGCGGTGGTCTCCGGCAGCGGTCGTTCCCGGTCAGCGGGCGTCTTCGTCGGGGGTGGTCGTCCCTGCTCGTCGGTCACGGCGGGCGGCCGTCAGATCCAGTCGCCCAGGTCGTCGTCGTCCGGTGGCACGAAGCCGCCCGCGGCGCCGGCGTCGTTCACCGAGTTCGCCGACGCGACGATGCTGCTGATCAGGACGTCGGCGATCTGCCGGATCGCGGTCGCGGCGTCACCCGCGCCGCCGTAGACATAACTGCGCATCGGCTTGCCGCCGGTGCCGGGCTTCGGGTGGACCCACGGTTCCAGTGAGTCCCCCGGCAGCTCCGGCGTCACCCCGAACGGGATGATGTTCGGACGCCCGCGGAAACCCGGATCGGTCAGCTCGGCGAACGCGGCCCGCACCTCCGGCACGGCGTCGGTCGGCGCCCCGTCCGTGACGAAGAAGACCGCCGGCCGGTAGACCTGGAACCCCTCGCCCCGCAACCGGGCCAGGTCGTGCCCGATGTCGTGCCGCAGCCGCCGGAACGCCGCCGCGTACGACGTGCCGCCCCTCGCGGTGAACTGCGGAATGGCCCGCACGTCCCGCAGGTCACCGAGCGGCAGCACGGTCCGCGCGTCATCCGCGAAATCCAGCGCGCCGAACCGCACCACGTCACCGAGCGTCGGGCTCTCCTCGATGGTGTCGATCACCTCGGGCAGGATCCGGTTCACCGCGTCCAGTGGCGCGCCGTCCATCGAGTACGACACGTCGACCAGCAGGTAGAAGGCCAGAGCGAGAGTGCGGTCGTCGGGCACCTGCGGGACATCGGACATGGTTCCTCCTGCGCCGGGCGGGCGGGAACGGTCGCCGTTCAGCCTAGAAAGCGTGTGCACGCGGCTTGCGTTTGTGTTGCGGGCCGGGCGTTCGCGGTGGGCGGGGCGTTTCATGCCGGGCTTTCGTGGAGGGCGGGGCGTTTCATGCCGGGCTTTCGTGGTGGGCCGGGCGTCTCATGGCGGGCCGGGCAGGGTGCCGTGGCGGCGGACGTGGTCGAGCATGCGGCGCACGCCGCCGATCCGGATCGCGGCGTCGCGGGCGGCCCGGAAGCCGTCGCCGTACACCGGATCCGGGTTGTGCGTGATCCGGCGGCGTTCCCACTCCGCCGGATCGCCCGGCTGATCCTTCAGCCAGGCGTGCGCCAGCAGTTCGCACAACCCCTCCTCGACCTGTGGCGACAGGTCACCGAAACCCTGCTGGGCCAGGTAGGCGTGCATCACCTCGTGCGCCACCACCACCCCGAACCGCACCAGCGGCAGATCCCGGGCCACCATCAGGTCCATCACGTCGAGACCCGCGACGACGGTCAGCCCGTGCACCTCGCCGGGGCCGGTCAGCCGGTTCTGCAACTCGTCGCGGGGCACGAGGCGTACCCGCACCGGTGTCGTCGTCCGGATCGACAACGACCGGATCCGCGCCGCGATCGGCGGCAGCACCCGCTTCACGTCCTGCTGGGTCCGTACCGCGGTGGCTCCGCACCGCGGGCACAACGGCCAGTCCGTCCGCAACGCGAGATCCGCCGGGAGTCCACAGCAGACGGCGGGCCGCTCGTGCGCGTGCCGCCGGCAGACCAGCTCACCGTTCGCCGTGACGAAACCGGTGAGCGTCATCAGCCGTCCGCAGGCGGCGCAGCGCGGCAGGATCACGCCCGCCACCCACGAACCGTCATGTCGCCTCACGTCACCGTCGGGCACCCCCGCCGCCCGCCAGTGTGCCGCCCACCCGCCACCGGCAAGCGGCCCCGGCTGGCGCTGGCGGCGGCCTGCTGCACCCCTCGCCGCGTCCTACCTGGACAAATAGCGGCCACCAGAACCAGCCGGGCGTCGCGGGCTGGTTCTGGTGGCCGTTGTGGGGGCTGATTAGGGCCGTGGTGTCCAGCTGGGTGTGTCGCAATGCCGCTCAGCTTAAGTTGATCTTGGTGGGGCGCCGGCGGCCCGGAACCGTCTGGCCCGCGAGGGCATCCCGGTCCGGGCGGTGGTGCGGGTGACCTGATGTCGGCGAGTGCACGGCCGTGCGCTCGCGGCCGGGATCCAACCGATCCCGGCGGGGTGAACACGGTGTTTGCCTGGGGAGCGTCGAGCACGTTGATCGTCGGCTGGTCGACCCTCGATCACTTTGTGGGCGGCGGGGGTGTGCATGCCCGCTCGGATGTGTGTGTCGCTGCTGGGTAGGGCGGTGCGAGTCCGCATTGCCAGATCGCGTGCGCTCGCCGCCCACCTGGGGGCGGTAGCCGCACGCACCACCCGACCGCGGACCGCCATCGCCCCGAACCCGACCAACCGCGGACGGCTGCCGCCCCTTCGGCGTCGAGCGCGGACTTCCACCGCCCCTTCGGCGTCGAGCGCGGACTTCCACCGCCCCTTCGGCGTCGAGCGCGGACTTCCACCGCCCCTTCGGCGCCGAGTGCGGATCCTGGCCGCCCTGCTGGCGCCGAGCGCGGGCTCCTGCCGCCCCACCGGGGATCAAAATAGGCTGAGCGGCATGGGGGTGTGCCGGGCTGGTGCTGGTCGCTGTCAGGGCGGGTTCGAGACGACCGCGCGTGCCGGCCGAGGGTGCGGTGCGCGCTGTTATCGCACCGGGGCGCGGGCCGTCGCGGGTCTCACGTCGTACCGTGAAAGGGGTCGGCCCCGGGTGAGCCGGAGCGGACCGGCTGCCGGGACCGGACGACCACCTGCCGGGACCGTGCGGCGGACAGTGACCGCGGCGCGTGCGGATCAGCCGGCTGACTCGTGCTCCAGCAGCCAGGACTTCACCGGCAGGCCCCACCGGTAGCCGCCCAGCCCGCCGTCCGTGCGGAACACCCGGTGGCACGGCACGATCAGCGCCACCGGATTGCGCGCGCACGCCGCGGCCGCCGCCCGGATCGCCGCCGGGCGGCCGGCGAGCTCGGCATACCGCGAATACGTCACCGGGTCGCCCGGCTTGATCTCGCGCATCACGAGCCACGCGTGCGCCATGAACTCGCCGCCGGTGCGCTGCTCGACCGCGATCGAGTCCAGCGCGGTCAGGTCACCCTGGAAATACGCCCGGACCGCGGCCTGTGCCGGGCCTACGTCGTCGGCCGGCTCCGCGGGCTCTGCCAGCGACGGGTGGATCAGCCGGATCAGCTCCGGCACATCGGTGGTGAAACCGGCCGCGCGGACCGCGCCCGAGTCGCCGACCACCAGGGTGAACGGGCCAGCCGGGGTGTCCATCGTGGAATGACGCAACATGCTCCTCAACTCCTTGCTCCGGGGGTTCAGCGTGGCCGATCCGTGTCGGCCGCGAGCGAAAATCTTCGCCGCCTGTGGACAACGGGAAGGCCTGTGGACAACGGCTTCGCGGGTGGCGGCGCGAGGTATGTTCGGGCTGCGGTCAGGCCGATCGCCAGAGACGGACCAGTGCGTAGGAACGCCAGGGGCGCCAACGTTCCGCGTGCGCGGCGAGCGCCTTCGCCGAGTCCGGCAGGTCGAGCGCGGCCGCGCCACGGCGGGCGGCCAGATCGGTGGCGAGGAAGACGTCCGGGTCGCCGATCGCGCGCATCGCGACGTAACCGGCGGTCCACGGGCCGATGCCGGGCAGTTCCAGCAGGCGGGCGGTGGTCTCGGTGCGGTCGGCGGTGGGCTCCAGGTCGATGCGGTGGTCGGCTACGGCGGTGGCCAGGGCGCGGATGGTGGCGCGGCGGGCCGCGGGCATGCCGAACGCGGAGTCGGGGAGTTCCGCGATGCTCTCGGCGGACGGGAATCCGGTGAGCTGGTGGTTGGAGGCGGGGGCGGGGGCGGGGCCCGAAGGGCCGGAAGACCCCGAAGATCCACCCCCAAGATCCCCCCGAACCCCCCGGATCAACCGCCCCAGAGTCGTCCGAGCCCCCGAAACACTCACCTGCTGCCCCACCACCGCCCGCACTGCCATCTCGAACCCATCCACCGCCCGCGGCACCCGCACCCCGGGCTCCTTCCGCACCACTGCGGCAAGCCCCGGATCCGCCCCCAACGTCCCGTCCACCGCATCCGGATCCGCATCGAGATCCAGCAGCCGCCGGCACCGCGCCACCGCCGGCGCAAGATCCCGCACATCACTGAGCCACAACGTCGCGAACACCCACCGCTCGCGCGGCCGCAGCTCGACCCGCGCGCTCCCGTGCGGCAGCACCATCCCTCGCCGGTACGTCTCCCCGTCGAGTTCGTCCACCCCCGGCAGCGTCCTGGCCCCGAGGAATTCCAGCAGCGCCGCGACGTGCAGCGGCGCCCGGTACGCGAGCCGCAGGTTGATCACCCCGGCCTCGCCGCGCACCGCCGGCCGCGTCTCCCGCAGCTTGCCCGGCGCCTGCGCGTACACCTCGAGCATCGTGTCGTTGAACTGCCGCACGCTCCCGAACCCGGCCGCGAACGCGATCTCCGCGAGCCCCAGGTCTGTCGTCTCGACGAGGATCCGCGCGGTCTGCGCGCGCTGGGCCCGGGCGAGCGCGAGCGGTCCGGCCCCGAGCTCGGTGGTCAGCATCCGGTTGAGGTGCCGTTCCGTGTATCCGAGCCGGGTGGCCAGCCCGGCCACGCCTTCCCGGTCGACGATCCCGTCGCCGATCAGCCGCATCGCCCGCCCGACCGTGTCGGCGCGCACGTCCCACTCCGGTGATCCGGGCGCGGCGTCCGGGCGGCATCGCCGGCACGCCCGGAACCCGCCTCGTTGCGCGGCGGCCGCGCTCGGGTAGAACGTGACGTTCTGCCGTTTCGGTGTGACGGCCGGGCAGGACGGCCGGCAGTAGATCCCGGTGGTCCGCACGGCCGTGTAGAAGCACCCGTCGAACCGCTGATCGCGGCTGTCGACAGCGCGGTAACAACGCTCGAAGTCCAGCTCCATGCCACCGAGTCTGCTCCGCGCGGCCCCCGGCTGGCTGGCGGGTTTCGGACATCACCGTGCCACGGCACCCGTCCGGGCAATTCAAGATCAACTGCAGTTTTGGGTACGGCGGTGAGCCGCGTGGGGCGCTTCACCGTCGTACCGGAAAGGGGTTTGCCCGGTCCTGGAGCCGGTCCTGCCGCGAGTGTGGCGGATGACCGTGAGCGGTGTCGGCCGGTCGCCGCCGAACTGCGGAACCCCGTCGGATGGCGCTTGCGTAGACTGGCGTTCCGTGAGCCTCAGCATCGGAATCGTCGGCCTGCCCAACGTCGGCAAGAGCACCCTGTTCAACGCCCTGACCAAGAACGACGTGCTCGCCGCGAACTACCCGTTCGCGACGATCGAGCCCAACGTCGGCGTCGTCGGGCTGCCCGACGAGCGGCTGGGGAAGCTCGCCGAGCTGTTCAGCAGCGAGAAGATCCTGCCCGCGCCGGTGAGCTTCGTCGACATCGCGGGCCTGGTGCGCGGCGCGTCGAAGGGTCAGGGCCGCGGCAACGCGTTCCTCGCGAACATCCGCGACGCGTCCGCGATCTGCCAGGTCGTGCGCGCGTTCTCCGACCCGAACGTGCTGCACGTCGACGGCAAGGTGTCGCCCGCCGACGACATCGAGACGATCAACACCGAGCTGATCCTGGCCGACCTGCAGACGGTCGAGAAGGCGCTGCCGCGCCTGCAGAAGGAAGCGAAGCTCAAGAAGGAGAAGGCGGCCACCGTCGCCGCCGCCGAGGCCGCGTTCAAGCTGCTCAACGACGGCGGGACGCTGTATCAGGGCGCCGCCGCGGCCGGCATCGAGCTGGACCTGCTGGCCGAGCTGCACCTGCTGACCACGAAGCCTTTCCTGTACGTCTTCAACGTCGACGAGGCGGAACTCGGCAACGCGACGTTCCTCGACGAGCTGCGCGCGCTGGTCGCCCCGGCCGAAGCCGTGTTCATGGACGCGAAGATCGAGTCCGAGCTGATCGAGCTGGACGACGAGGAGGCCCTGGAGCTGCTGCAGTCCACCGGCCAGTCCGAGCCGGGCCTGAACCGTCTGATCCGGGTCGGTTTCGAGACGCTGGGCCTGCAGACGTACCTGACCGCCGGCCCGAAGGAAGCCCGCGCCTGGACCGTCCCGGTCGGCGCGACCGCCCCGGAAGCGGCCGGCGTCATCCACTCGGACTTCCAGCGCGGCTTCATCAAGGCCGAGATCGTCAGCTTCGACGACCTGATGACGGCCGGCTCGATGTCCGCCGCGAAGGCCGCCGGCAAGGTCCGCATGGAGGGCAAGGAATACATCATGAAGGACGGCGACGTGGTGGAGTTCCGCTTCAACGTGTAGGCGGCAGCATTTGCACTGGTCAGACCGCCTTCAAGGTCTGGCCAGTCCGCAGGGAGTCTGCTAGTGCGGTGGGCTCGGCCAGCGTGGAGCCCGCCCGGTTCGCCTTGATCCAGGCGTCGATCTCGTCCTCGAGCCTTGATCTCGTAGGCGCGCATGAGGCGCAGGGCCGGGCCATGGCCGCTGCACCGGCAGCAGCTCGTACTCCTCGCCACCGGTCGCACGTGGAAGGTCCGCATCGCGCGGTGCTGCAGGCCGGCCGGTTCGACGACGACGCCGCGGATCCACTGGTATCCGTCCATCGGGGCGGCGGCGAACTGGCCGTCGTCGTAGTACTCGATGACGAAGTCGTAGCTGCCGCCGGGCCAGCGGATGGCGACGTGGTCGCCGACCTCGTGAGTGCTCATCGCGGCCGCCTGCCTGCCGGGTCGGGCACGTCCTGGGCGATGATCCGACGCACGGCTTGCGTTGCGTTCGGCGGCCCTAGAGGTCGTCACCCGGCTCCCGATCTCCTCGCTCGGCTTCCCGGCCGGGCATCCGGCGGCTACTCGGGCTGCGGTAACACCGTGGTATGGTCGAATGATGGCGAGGACCAAGAAGGTCACCATCACGCTGCCGGCAGAGCTGCTGGAGAGCATGAAGTCGCACACTGACAACGTCTCCGGCTATCTCACCGACCTGGCCGAGCGGGCAGAGCGGCGCAGATCCCTCCGGGCAGAGCTGGACAGCTACCAGGGCGAGTTCGGCGCGTTCACCGACGAGGAGATGGCCGAGGCCCGGGCGCTCCTGCACGGGGCTGAGGAGACTGGCCGGGCCGCGTGAGCCTCGAGTCGCTGGTGCTCGACTCGCAAGGCCTCTCGGGGTGGATCGCCCGGGATCGCACCGTGATGCGACTGCTGGAACAGGCCGAACGCGACGGGACCGACCTCGTGATGTCGGCCGCCACGATCATCGAGGTTTCCCATCCCGGTGTGGACAGCGCGCGACTGACCTGGCTGTTGTCCCAGATCCGGGTGGAGCCGGTGACGAAGGAAAGCGCCCGCCGCAGCGCGGGGCTGCTGACGGCGGCGGGGCTGCACGGACACAAATACGCCATCGATGCCATGGTCGCCGAGGTGGCGCTCCGGCTACCCGCACCGGTGGCCGTTCTGACCTCCGATGTCGACGACATGGCCAAGCTGTGCGGCCGCCAGGTGCGAACCATCAGGCTGTAGGCGCCCCCGCCGACGCCCGGCAACCAGCCCGCCCACGTCAGTCCGGACCGCGAACGGCGTGGAGCTGCGCAGCTCGCGGCGATGAACTCCGGTCGGCACGTAGGCCCCGGTCGTTTCGTCGAGACCGTAGGCGTGCACGACCGGCGCGCCGTCCGCGTCCTCAATACGCCAGTAGCTCGGGATGCCGGCTTCCGCTCGGCCTCGACGCCGGTCGGCGCCTGCTCAGTGAGGGCGGACAGCAGCGCGGAGACAGCCCGGCTGTGCCAGACCTGCCGGGGTGCGTCCTGAAGACGAGAGCTCCATCGATCAGCTCGGTGTGCCGCGGCGCTTCAGGAAGGTGGTCGATATCGTCGGCGAACCATCCTCGACGCGAGGCGGGCGCATCCACCCGGGTGCCGGTGCCACGACGTCAGACCCGGACGACGCGGATGGTGGGGCCGCAGAGGAGCTTCAGGTCCTGCGGGTCCGAGGTGAGGACGTCGGCGGGGCGCGGTGCGGCTCGCGCGATGGCGGCGAAGGCCGCGTCGATCGCGTGTTTGTGGCCGTGGAGCTTGTTCGCGCGCAGCAGGTCAGCGGCCTTCCCCGCGACGTCTCTCGTGATGGCTCGCACGTCGATCCCGGACAGGACCCAGCGCGCGCGGGCGGGGTGGACTCGGTCGTAGTCGGCTTCCAGCACCGTCATGGCGGTGGTCGCCACGGTTCGGCCTTGCCGAAGCGCCGTGCGCACGAGCCAGGTGACGGCGTGGTCGTCGCGGTAGAACTTCGAGAGGCCTTCGCAGTCGAGCAGCAGAGTGCCGGGCATCAGGCGGCCAGGCCTCCGGAACCCGGCTTGTCGTCCCGCCGGAACGCGGCCTCGAACTCCTCCGTGGTGATGTCACCGCGCAGATAGGCGAGGCCTGCCTCGTTCTCCGCGTCGGTGAAAGGGCCGTGGCGGGCCTCGTGGTCCTTGACCAGCTCGTCGAGCTTATTCATCGCGATGCGGTGGTCGAGCTCCTCGACGTAGGCCGCGAAGCTCTCGAGGCCGGGCTGGCCGGGCAGGGGGATCGAATACCGCTTCTTTCCTCCGTTCATGCGACCAGCCTAGGGCGCGAAATCCAAGGTCACGAGGACCTGTGGATAACCCCGGGACGGGGTGGCGCCTTGGGTGATGAACCCAGGAAGCCGTGCAGGACGACCGTTGACGTATTCCGTTATGGGTATACGATAGGGGCATGGCTAGAGCGGCGACGACGGCGGATGCGTTCAACGCGGTGGCGGAGCCCCGGCGGCGGCAGATCCTGGATCTGCTGGCGCAGCGGGAGCGGCCGGTGAACGACCTCGTGGAGCTGCTCGGGCTGGCGCAGCCGCAGGTCTCCAAGCATCTGCGGGTGCTGCGGGAGGTCGACCTGGTGCACGTGCGTGACGAGGGGCGGCAGCGGATGTATCGGATCAACCCCGGCCCGCTGCGGGACATCCACGACTGGCTGCGGAAGTACGAGCAGTTCTGGACCGAGCGGTTCGACCTGATGGACACCGTGTTGCAAGAGCTCATCGAGGAGGACGCAGATGACCACGACTAACGGGACCGCGCAGGTGACGCTGCCGGCCGACGACCAGATCCTGATCAGCCGCGAGTTCGCCGCGCCGCGGGCGCTGGTGTGGCGGGCGATCACCGAGCCGGCGCTGGTCAGGCGCTGGTGGGCCGGCCTGCGCGGGCAGGTGGACAGCGCCGAGATCGACCTGCGGGTGGGTGGCCGCTGGCGGTACGTGATGACCGCGAACGGCGGCTTCGAGGTGGCCTTCCACGGCGAGTACCGGGAGATCAGCGAGCCGGAGCGGCTGGTCAGCACGGAGGCGTACGAAGGAGTCCCGGACCCGGACGGCAACGCGTCGCTGAACACCGTGACCCTCGTCGAGAAGGACGGGCGGACGTTCATGGAGGTGCTCTGCGTGCACAAGAGCAAGGAGAACCGGGACATGGTGATCGCCAGCGGCATGGAGGGCGGCATGCAGGAGTCCTACGACGCGCTGGAGCAGGTCGCGGCGTCACTCGCCTGACCGCGCCCGTCGGAAGCGCCCGGGAGCCGCGCGCGGAAACGACCGGGGGCGGCTCCCCGGAAACCTGTGACCGGCCTGCCAGACTCACTATGTGATCAACGCAGGGCCGGCCGTGGGCGACCGGATCGCCACCATCGTTTCCGAAGTGCTCGCGCCGGCGGTGCTGGTGGCGGCGCTGCTGGTCACCGTGGGGTGGCATGCCGGGGAGGCGCCGGGCGTCTCGCACTGGTGGGGGCTGCCCGGGGCGATCTTCGCGGCGGTCATCCCGCTGGGGTACGTGCTGCACGGGGTGCGGACCGGGCGGCTCACCGACCATCACATCCCGGATCGGGCCGACCGGCGGGTGCCGCTGCTGTTCGGGGTGGTGTCGCTGACCGCCGGGCTGGTCCTGCTGGTGTTCCTCGGCGCGCCCCGTGAGGTGCTCGCGCTGCTGACCGCGGGCGGCGTCGGGCTGGCGATCTTCGCGCTGGTCACGCACTGGTGGAAGATGTCGATCCACGCGGGCGTGGCCGCCGGCACCCTGGCGACGATGATCGTGATCTACGGGCCGGTGGCGCTGCTCGGCGCGCCGCTGGTGGTGCTCGGCGGCTGGGCCCGGGTGCGCCTGACCGCGCACACGCCCGCCCAGGTGGTGGTCGGCGCGATGGCCGGCGCGATCGTGGCCGCCACGATCTTCCCCATCCTCCGTTGATCAAGACCGCA
>NZ_BOMS01000017.1 GCF_016862315.1 Actinoplanes palleronii
AGCTGATCAAGGCCGCGAGCTGATCAAGGCCGCGAGCTGATCAAGGCCGCGAGCTGATCAAGGCCGCGGGCCGGGCAAGACCGCAAGCTGATCAAGACCGCGGGCCGGGCGAGACCGCGCTGGACCGGGCCGTGCGTCGGGCAAGACCGCGCTGATGAAGACCGCCAGGCAAGAGCTCTGATCGTACGATCAGAAAAGACCGAAAGCGGTCAGCGCGGCATCCAGCATCTCCACCTGCTGCCTCGCGGGGAAAGCGGCCGGATCGGCGGCCCCGAACGCGGCGGCGCCCTCGGCCGTCGCCATCAGCGCCAGCGCGGCCGTGGCGACCCGTGGTGCCGGCCAGTCCGGCGCGGCCGCCGCGGTGAGGCGTTCCACCCGGGTGCGCCAGGACCGGTTGTTCCGGCGATGTTCCGCGATCAGCTCGTCGTCGGCGACCGCGGCCGCCAGGAAGCCCATCCAGACGATCGCCTCCTGCCGGGTCTGCTCGTCGGTGGACATGCCCTGCAGCAGGACCGCGCGCAGCGCGTCCCGGGGCGTGCCGGCTTCGGCCTCCAGCGACTCGACCCGGGCCCGGGTGGTCTCGTGCAGCAGCCGCCGGGCGTGCAGCAGCAGCGCGCGCCGGTTCGGGAAGCGGTGCATGACCAGGCCGGTGGTGCAGCCGGCGGCGGTGGCGACCGCGCGCACGGTGAGGCGTTCCAGGCCCTGGGTGGCCAGCACGTCCCAGACCGCGCGGGACAGCGTCTCGCCCTGCGCGGAGCGGTCCGACGATCGTGACATGGATTGCTCCTCCGATTTCGGAACGGATGTTACCGTAACGTCTGTTACGACGAGAGCGGAGGCGTCATGACCTGGACGATCGACGAGCGGGGCTGGACCGACCCGGCCGGCGCCGCGCTGCGGCTGGCGCAGCGGGCCGAGCTGGACGAGCGCTACGGCTGCGACGACCACGAGCCGGGCGGCGCCCCCTCCGCGTCCGATATCGATCTCTTCCTGGTGGCATTCGACGACAACGTGGCATTCGACGAGAACGTGGCGTCCGGCGACGGCGTGGGGGCCGACGACAACGTGGCGTCCGGCGACAGGGTGGCGCTCGACAAGGCCGAGAGCGGGGTTGCGGTCGGGTGCGGCGCGCTTCGCCGGCTCGGTGAGCACAGCGCCGAGGTCAAGCGGATGTACGTGGCGCCGGGCAGCCGCGGCTCCGGCGTGGCGGCCGCGATCCTGCGCGCGCTCGAGGCGGCCGCGGTGCGGCGGGGATGGACGACGCTGCGGCTGGAGACCGGCACGGCGCAGCCCGACGCGATCCGGTTCTACCAGCGCGAGGGCTACCGGGAGATCCCGCTCTACGGCGTCTACGCGGGCTCGGAGATCTCCCGTTGCTTCGAGAAGAGCCTATGACTCCGTGGCCATCGCGGAGAACGCGGCGGCCAGCCGGTCCAGGTCCAGCCCGCCCAGGTGGTCGAAGATGTGCCGCCGCACGCTGGCCAGATGTGTCGGCCACGCCTCCCGCAGCCGGTCCAGCCCGCGCCCGGTGAGCACCGCGTTCGCCCCGCGCGCGTCCTGGACGCACCGGATCCGTTCCAGGTAGCCGAGCGACTCCAGCTTGGCGGCCAGCCGGGTCATCCCGCTCAGCGACATGTCGCAGGCCGCGGCGAGCTCGCTCATCCGCATCTGCTGGTCCGGCGTCTCGGAGAGGTGGCGCAGCACGGAGTATTCGCTGGCGGACATCCGTTGCTCGCGGGTCAGGTCGGCGTCCAGGGCCCGCGGCATGACGAGCAGGAACCGGCCGAGCGCGCGCATCACCGCTTCCTCCGCCGGGCTCAGCGGGTCGAGGGGTCCGGGGGCTGGTGGCATGCCAGTGATCGTACGGCGGGGGCGCACGCCCATGACCTGCCGTTCTCCGGGGGAGAAAGGGCGTTCGGGTTCGGTTACGGCCGGGCCGGTCAGCATTTCGGGGGACCTCAGGACGCTTGCCTTCAGCTCCGGACAAGTCACAATGCTTTGGTGCAAAACCAGACAACTAGTGACTCTTGGCAGCATCTGCTCGAAATGCCACGAAAGTCTTGGTGGGCCCGTCTGCCGTTCGGTGTCCGGATGGTTGCCAGTGCCGGCGCGGTGGCGGTGCTCGTCGGCGGAGGCGTGGCCGGAGCGATCACGCTGACCACCGACGATGCCCACGTCGCGACGGCCGAGCAGGCGATGGCCGCCGATCCGGGCGCCGCGCACCTGATGGACGACCCGGAGATCGTCAGCCGGGAGGCGGCGGCCGCCGAGCCGCTGCCCCAGCGGGGTGCGCACGTCCCGGTGCAGCCGCAGCCGCCGGCCGTCGACGACATGGCGGGGACCGCGGCGAGCCCCGGTGCCACCGCGAGCGCGAGCGCCGGAACCGCCGGGACCGCCGCGGAGACCGGGGCCGAGCTGCGCCGGGTCCGGGCCGAGGACCCGGCCGACCGGACCGGGCCGCGCGCGCCGCGCACCCCGGCGACGCGGGCGCCGGACGAGCGGAAGAAGCCGAAGGCCGCGGCGACCAGCCCGGCCAAGGCCGGTCCGGTGATCACCACCCGGACCGACGTGGAGACCCGGGCGCTGCCGTTCCGCACCCGCCTGGTCCGGGACGATCTGCTGCCGTACGGCTTCCGGAAGGTGCAGTCGCCGGGCACGCCGGGCGAGGAGACCACCCGCTACCTGGTCACCCTCGTCGACGGGAAGCCGAGCGACCGGCGGCTGCTGGACACCACGGTGACCCGCCGCCCGGAGCCGCGCGTGGTGGTCTTCGGGGTGCAGGACGAGGAGTGCACGCTGAACCTGTGTGTGCCGCTCGGCCGGGCCGCGTGCCCGGACGCCCGGACCGTGCCGGACGCGCCCGCGCCGGTCAGGCCGGCCCCGGTCGCCGGGACCGGGCCGCTCACCGTCACCGCCGAGGATCTCTCGCTGTTCGACCCGGAGACGCTTGCCGACGTACGACTCGAGCCGGCCACCGTGTGCTGAATTAGGGTGACGTCATGGCACTTTCCGACGCCGCGCTGACCGAGATGGCTCAGCAGCTGGCGACCGTGCCCGGCGTGGTCGGGGTCGTGCTCGGGGGCAGCCGGGCCCGGCAGACCCACGCGCCGGAGTCCGACACCGATCTGGGCCTGTACTACCGGGCGCCGTTCGACACCGTCCGGCTCGGCGAGCTGGCGGTCGCGGTGGCCGGTGATCGGGCCCGGGTCACCGCGCCCGGCGAGTGGGGCCCGTGGGTGGACGGCGGCGGCTGGCTGCGGATCGACGACCACCCGGTCGACTGGATCTACCGGGACCTGGACCGGGTGCGGCGCTGCTGGGCCGACGCGGAGCAGGGCCGGTACGCGTTCCACGTGCAGGCCGGCCACCCGCTCGGGGTGCCGGACTTCGCGTACCCCGGTGAACTGGCCCTGAGTCGCATCCTCGCCGATCCGACCGGCGAGCTCGGCGACCTGCGGCGTCGCGTGCTGGTTTTCCCGAGACCGCTGGCCGAGGCCCTGGTGGCCGGGCTGTGGGAGGCGGACTTCCTGGTCGGCCTGGCCCGCAAGGCGGTGTCCCGGTTCGACACCGGGTACGTCGCCGGGTGCCTGTTCCGGCTGGCCGGGGTGTGCGCGCACGCGCTGCACGGCGCGGCCGGCCAGTGGCTGATCAACGAGAAGGGCGCGGTGGCCGCGGCCGGGCGGCTGCCGGGCGCGCCGGCGAAGTTCCAGGAGCGGGTGGACGCCGCGTTCGCCGCGATCAACAACGATCCGCTGCATCTGACGCTCGCGATCGACATCGCCGCCGATCTGGTCCTGGAGACGACCGAGGCCTGCGCGATGATGTTGCGATGACCGCGGACATTCCCACCATTCTCGCCACCAGCGCCGGTTTCCAGCGCGGGCGGCACGGCCTCTTCGACCTCCGGCCGGGCCGGATCCACCGCTTCGCCGCGGAGCTGGCCGACGCGGCCGCCGCCCCGAAGATCTGCGTGCTGGCCCAGGCGACCGGCGACCCGGACAGCCGGATCGGCGCGTTCTACTCGGCGTTCGCCGGGACCGAGTTCACCATGTCCCACCTGCAGTTGTTCCCGATGCCGAACATCGACGACATCCGTGCGCACCTGCTCGCCCAGGACGTCATCTGGGTGGACGGCGGCAGCGTGGCGAACCTCTGCGCGGTCTGGCGGGTGCACGGGCTGGACGAGATCCTGCACGAGGCATGGCAGGCCGGCGTCGTGATGAGCGGCGTGTCGGCCGGCTCGATCTGCTGGCACACCGGCGGCAGCACCGACAGTTACGGGCTGGACCTGCGCGGCTTCACCGACGGGTTGGGCTGGCTGCCGTACAGCAACGGCGTGCACTACGACGCCGAGGCGCAGCGCCGGCCGAAGATGCACGAGCTGATCGGCGACGGAACCCTGTCGGACGGCTTCGCCACCGACGACGGCGCGGGGCTGGTGTACCGGGGCACCTCACTGGAGGAGGTCGTCGCAGACCGCGAAGGACCTCTGGGGTACGAACTGAAGCGCGCCGCCGACGGTTCCGTGGTCGAGACGCCGCTGCCCACCCGGCTCCTGCCGGACTACCCGCGCTGACCGGCCGGGGGCTCAGGGCAGCGCGACGGTGACCAGGCCGACGAGCACCGCGGAGAGCAGCAGTGCCAGCGCGAGGACCGGGACCATCGCCGGTGGCGTGCGGCTGAGGTCGCTGCCGAACGGTTCGCGGCTCGGCATGGGGGTCAGCGGCTTCGGGAACTGAGCCAGCACCGGTGATCGCCTCCGGGATGCGGTGAATATCGATGGATGATGGTGAACCTCCCCGGTAGCATGCGCGGGCCCGGTGGGGCCAGCAATGGTTACTGGTGAGTAACCGTCGGCGCTGCTGCCGAAGTGGCACGTCATCTCCACCGATCGGCTGCCGACCCCTCGGTCGAACAGCCGTCCCGGAGGCGGTCGGTGGGTGTCCGTCAGGCCGCGAAGTTCAGGATGACCTGGTGCACGTGGTGGGCCTTCTCCGTGCCGCGGAACTCGATCTCGTAGATGTGCGTGCCCACCGTGATCGCGATCTCGCCGCTGGAGAAGAACTGGCCGGCCCAGCTCTTGTTGCTGACCACGCTCACCGCGCTCACCTTGGAGTACGGGACGCTGGTGATGGCGAACTTCTTACCGACGAAGGACTTGTCCTGGATGATGATCCGCCGGTTGGTGAGACCGATGAAACCGGTGCCGGCGCCGATCGCGTCGTACACCGCGATGATCGTCTCGCCGTCGAGCAGGCCGCTCTGGATCTGCTCCAGCTGACCCTTGTTGTCGTATGCGACGTCAGTCATGCGGCGCAGCGTAGTCCGCGACGATCAGGGGCGTTCGAGCACGGTGCGATAGAAGTCCTCGATCCGGGCCGCCAGCGTGACCTCACCGTCGGTGAGTGCATCGCCGTCCCGGTCACCCAGACAGATCTGGGTGTGCCCCTCGACGCGCCGGATGCTCGGCCGGATCGACAGCGTGTCCGCGGCGACCTGGATCCGTTCGGTCAGGGCGGCGTGCTGACTGTCGTCGCACGCGAGATCGCGGCGCAGCTGCACGCCGTCCCGGGTCCATCCGCCCAACTGTGCGAGGGCGTCGCTCAGATAGTCGGAGCCGGTAGTGGATCGGCGTTTTCTAGCCCGCATGGCCGCACCCCCCGAAGCGTTGTTGCCGGCTTGTGGCCGAACTGTCGCCGTGTCGTCATGGTCGGTACGCACAGTCTTGCCCGTTGGGACAGCCATGTCCACGCCCACATATCCGTGTTTGGGGGACGATCGGGGCGGCTCGGGCAACCTGATCGGAGAAGTTTTGTGCGATCTTGGATGCCATGCCGTCGGAACAGTACGTCAAGGCCCCGCAGTCACCCAGGGTGATTGTCGCGGCGGTGATCATCGCAGCCGGGCAGGTGCTCGCCTGCCAGCGCAGTGCCCCGCCGGAAGCGGCCGGGAAGTGGGAGTTCCCCGGGGGCAAGGTCGAGCCCGGGGAGACCGACCAGCAGGCCCTGGCCCGCGAGTGCGTCGAGGAGCTCGGCATCGCGGTCCGGGTCGGCGCGCGGGTCGGCCCGGACGTGCCGCTGGCACACGGCCGGGCCGTGCTCCGGGTGTACGCCGTCGACGTGCTCGACGACGGCGTCCCGGCGGCGCTGGAGCACTCCGCCCTGCGGTGGCTGGCCGCCGACCAGCTGGACAGCGTCCCGTGGCTGCCCGCGGACGTCCCGATCGTGGCGGAGCTCCCCGGATTACTCGCCTGAGTACTGCTTGCGCAGCTCCCGCTTGAGCACCTTCATGCTGGGCCCGAGCGGGAGCGACTCGGCGAACCGCACCTGACGCGGGTACTTGTGCTTGCCCAGGCGCTCACGCGACCAGTCGATCAGCTCCTGCTCGGTGAGCGCCGCGTCCTCCCGCACGATCACCGCGCAGATCTCCTCGCCGTGCACCTCGTCGGCCACGCCGATCACCGCGACCTGCTGGATCGCCGGGTGCCGGGCGATGACCTCCTCGACCTCGCGCGGATAGACGTTGAAGCCGCCCCGGATGATCAGATCCTTGGTCCGGTCGACGATGCTGATGAAGCCCTCGGCGTCCCGGACCCCCAGGTCACCGGTGCGGAACCAGCCGTCGACGATGGCCTCCGCGGTCGCCTCCGGCCGGTTCAGATAACCGGCGAACACGTTGTGCCCGCGGATCACGATCTCGCCCAGCTCGCCGTCGGGCAGGAACTCGATGCTCTCCGGCACCTCCGGGCGGGCGATCTCCACCTCGACGCCCCAGATCGGGTGGCCGACGGTGCCGGCCTTGGCGCCGAACGCCGGCTGGTTCGTGGTCGCGGTCGGCGACGTCTCGGACAGGCCGTAGCCCTCCCAGATGTGCGAGCCGAACGCCTCGGCGAACCGCTCCAGCACCGCCACCGGCAGCGACGCCCCGCCGGACACGCAGAGCTTGAGCTTCGGCAGCTGCTCCGCCTTGGCCGCGGCCTCCAGCAGCCCGATGTACATCGTCGGCACGCCGTGGAAGATCGTCACGTTCTCCCGCAGGATCAGGTCGATCGCCGCCTCGCCGGAGAACCGCGGCAGCAGCACCAGCGTGCCGCCCAGCCGGAACGTCGCGTTCATCCCGACCGTCTGGCCGAACGTGTGGAACAGCGGCAGGCAGCCCAGCACGACGTCGTCGCCGGTGAGCGGGTGCACGTCGAACACGTTGATCGCGGCGTTCATCACCAGGTTGAGGTGGGTGAGCAGCGCGCCCTTCGGCTTGCCGGTGGTGCCGCTGGTGTAGAGGATCACCGCGACGTCCTCGGCCTCCCGGGTCACGTAGGTGCGCAGCGCCGGAACCGTGGCGGACACCTCCTCCAGGCGCCGCGGCGGGGCCGGCAGCTCGGGCAGCGGGCCGACGTTGACCAGCGGGGTCTGCGCGATCTGCGCCGCGCCCGCGCCGACCTGCAGGAACGCGGAGTGCGTGACGATCAGGTCGGCCTGGCTGTCGGTGAGGACGTAGGCCACCTCCTCCGGGGTCAGCAGCAGCGAGACCGGGACCACCCGGGCACCCACCGCCAGCGCCGCGTAGTAGACCCGCGGGAAGTCGGCCACGTTCGGGATCATCACGGCGACCGTGCTGCCCGGGCCGACGCCCAGTTCGCGCAGGCCGGCCGCGTACACCCGGGACTGTTCCCACAGCTCGTGGTAGGTGATCCGGGCGCCCGCGTCGATGACCGCGACCTTCTCGGGGTAGCGCCGGGCGCTCTCCGCGAGAACGGTGGCCAGGGACAGAGTCGTCATGCTGGGCTCCCTCGGGTCTTCAACTCTTGGAGTGATGTACGTCGCAGCTTCCGCATAAACTAGCGGCGTAAGTTTTTGCGCGTCCAGTGTTGATTTCTGATTTCCAGGGAGTTGCCAGATGGCTCGGCCCCGGCAGGCGCTGCTCACCCGTGAGCGCATCGTCGAGGCTGCCGCCACGCTGATCGACGCGGAGGGGCTCGACGCGCTGTCGATGCGGCGGCTCGCCACCGAGCTCGGCGTGCAGGGCCCGTCGCTCTACAACCACTTCGCCACCAAGGCCGAGATCGTCGACGCGGTCGCCGAGTCGGTGGTGGCCGAGGTGGACATCGGGGTGTTCGCCGACTGCGACTGGCGGGAGGGGCTGCGGCTCTGGGCGAAGTCGTACCACGCGGTGCTCGCCGCCCACCCGCAGATCATCCCGGTGCTGGCCACCGGGCCGGGCCGCCGGCCGCACGGGCTGGCGATGGCCGAGGCGGTGTACGGCGCGCTGATCGACGCCGGCTGGTCGCGGTCCCGGGCCACCCACATCGGCGCGCTGATGCGCTATCTGATCACCGGCTCCGCGCTCGGCTCGTTCGCGCTCGGTTTCGAGAACGACCCGGATCTCTACGAACGCTATCCGCACCTGCACCGCGCCCACGAGCTGGCGGCACACCGCGCCGCGGTCGACGAGGGCGCGTTCGCACTCGGGCTGGACGTGCTGCTCGCCGGCCTGTCCGACCACTACGACCAGGGGGTACGCCGATGACGTCGGAATTCCGCGAACAGCTCTACATCGGTGGCGCGTGGGTGCCGCCGGACTCCAGCGAGCGGATCGAGGTGGAGAACCCGTACACCGAGCAGGTGATCGGGCATGTCCCGGCCGGCACCGCGGAGGACGTGAACCTCGCCGTCTCCGCCGCCCGCCAGGCCTTCGACGGCTGGTCCGCGCTGCCGATCACCGAGCGCGGCGCCGCCCTCGACCGGCTGCACCAGGCGCTCGCCGCCCGCGCCGCCGAGATCGCCTGCACCGTCGGGCTCGAGCTGGGCACGCCCCTCAAGATCGCTCAGGCGGTCCAGGCGGGCCTGCCGCTCACGGTCCTTCGAGGGTACGCGGACCTGGCTCTGCGGCAGGCCGAGGAGCAGACGATCGGCAACTCGCTGATCGTGCGGGAAGCGGCCGGCGTGGTCGGTGCGATCACCCCGTGGAACTACCCGCTGCACCAGGTGGTGGCGAAGGTCGGCGCGGCCCTGGCGGCCGGCTGCACCGTGGTGCTCAAGCCCAGCGAGCTCACCCCGCTGGTGGCGTACCTGCTGGCCGACGCGGCCGACGAGGCGGGACTGCCGCCCGGCGTGCTCAACCTGGTCACCGGCACCGGTCAGGCGGTCGGCGCGGCGATCGCCGGCCACCCGGACATCGACATGATCTCGTTCACCGGCTCGACCGCGACCGGCCGCGCCATCACGCACGCCGCGGCCGACCGGATCGCCAAGGTCTCGCTGGAGCTCGGCGGCAAGTCGGCGAACGTCATCCTGGACGACGCCGACCTGGTCAAGGCGGTCAAGGTCGGTGTCGGCAACGCGTTCCTCAACTCCGGGCAGACCTGCACGGCGTGGACCCGGATGCTGGTGCACCGCAGCCACTACGACGAGGCCGTGACGCTGGCCGCGAAGACCGCCGCGGGATACACCGTCGGCGATCCGTTCGACCCGGCCACCCGGCTCGGGCCGCTGGTCTCCGCGACCCAGCGCGAGCGGGTGCGCGGCTTCATCGAGCGGGCCACCGCCCGCCTGGTGGCCGGCGGGCTGGACGCGCCGGTGCCGGACACCGGCCACTTCGTCGCGCCGACCGTGTTCGCCGACGTCGACCCGGAGAGCGAGCTGGCCCAGGAGGAGATCTTCGGCCCGGTGCTGTCGATCATTCCGTTCGACACCGACGACGAGGCCGTGGCGATCGCCAACAACTCGAAGTACGGCCTGGCCGGCGGCGTCTGGGGCGGTGCCGAGCACGCCCTCGCGGTGGCCCGGCGGATCCGCACCGGCGCGGTCGACGTGAACGGTGGCGCGTTCAACCCGCTCGCCCCGTTCGGCGGGTACAAGCAGTCCGGCGTCGGCCGGGAGCTGGGCACGTTCGGCCTGGAGGAGTTCCAGCAGGTCAAGGCGATCCAGCGATGACCTACATCGCGGGACTGGTGGTCCGGGAGCAGGGCGTCCCGGCCACCGTCGAGGAGTTGCGGCTGCCCGAGGTCGGCCCCGGCCAGGTCCGGGTCCGGATCCGCGCGGCCGGGGTCTGCCACTCCGACCTCTCGATGATCAACGGGACGCTCCGGCCCCCGCACCCGCTGGTGCTCGGGCACGAGGCGGCCGGCGAGGTGGTCGAGGTCGGTGCGCACGTCACCCGGGCCGCGGTCGGTGACCACGTGGTGCTCAACTGGCAGCCGCCGTGCCGGAACTGCTGGTTCTGCGCGAACGGGCAGCCGTGGCTGTGCTCCACGTCGTCAGGTGTCGCCGCCCTGGAGAACGGGATGACCCTGGACGGCGAGCCGGTGCACGTGTGCCTCGGGCTCGGCGCGTTCGCGGAACAGGTGGTGGCGCCGGAGAACGCCGTCATCGTCGTACCCAAGGAATTGGATTGGGAAATGGCGGCGCTGCTCGGGTGCTCGGTGCTGACCGGGTCGGGTGCGGTCCGCAACACCGCGCAGGTGCGGCCGGGCGAGTCGGTGCTGGTCATCGGCCTCGGCGGGGTCGGCCTGTCGGTGGTCGCGGCGGCCCGGGCGGCCGGTGCCGGCCAGGTCATCGCGGTCGACGTCACCGAGGCGAAGAAGGGGCTGGCCGAGGCGGCCGGCGCGACCGACTTCGTGGTGTCCTCGGACGCGCTCTCCAAGGACGTCCGGGTCCGCACCGAGGGGCGCGGCGCCGACCATGCCATCGAGTGCGTCGGCCGGGCCTCGACGATCCGCGCGGCCTGGCGGGCCACCCGGCGCGGCGGCCAGGTCACCGTGGTCGGGATGGGCGCGGCCGACGACATGGTGCAGCTCGGCGCGCTGGACATCTTCTCGTCGGCGCGCACCCTGCGCGCCTCGGTCTACGGTCAGGCCGACCCGGACATCGAGGTGCCCGCGCTGGCCCGCGACGTGCTGGAGGGCCGGTTGTCCCTGGACCACCTGATCACCGACCGGATCGAGCTGGCCGACGTCCCGGCCGCCTTCGACCGGATGGCCAGGGGCGAGGGCGCCCGCTCCGTCGTCCGTCTCTGACGGATCCGTCGGCGCCCGGCCCGCGATCATGCGGCCTGGGCGCCGGCGTTCTGGGTGCCGGCGCTCTGCGGAGCGGTGTCGGCCTTCTGCGGAGCGGTGCCGGCGTTCCGCGGGTCGGCGCTCTGCAGGATGTACAGGTCGTCGCCGAAGACCGCAGTGATCTGGAGGCGCCCGCCGAGTGCCTCGACATACCGGCTGAGGGTCTCGACGGTGGAGACCTCGCCGCGCTCGATCTGGGAGACCCGGCCCTTGGTGACACCCATCCGCTCGGCGACCACGGCCTGGGTGAGCTTCAGCGCCTTGCGGCGCTCCGCGAGCCGGTAGCCGTCGATGTACGCCTGCGTCTGCCGGCGGGCCTCGGCGACCGCCTCCTCGCCGCCCGCCCGCTCGACGAATTCGGCACGGATGTCGCTCCATTTGTGGTAACCGGTCATTGCGGGCTCTCCTCGTTCTTGCGGTCTTCCAGGTACTCCGCGTACACCTGCTCGGCCGCGGGAATCGCTTGCCGATACCAACCATCCCAGTTGCCCGACTTGTCCCCGCCGATGAGCATGATCGCCGATCGCCACGGGTCGAAGACGAACAAGACACGAATGGCGCTGCGCCCGGTCGAGCCGGGCCGGAGCTCCTTCATGTTGTGCAGCTCCGAGTCTTCTATCCGGTCGACGAGCGGCCGTCCCAGTCGGGGGCCTACTTCGGCGAGCCGGTCGATCGCTTGCACCAAGTGCTGCAGCGAGACCTCGTCGAGTGTCTCGGACCAGCTGCGGAATTCGTCGGTTGCGATGATCTCCCATTCGTCCACGGATCTGGAGTATAGGAAATTCTACACCTGACTAGCCGGACAGGAAGTGCGATGGATGTCGGATAGGTGATGGAGGTGGGTGGGGGCTCGGTGACATCGTGCGGCGGTGGGGGAGATGACTGCCGGGGGCGGGCTGCTGGAACGGGCCGGGCACCTCGAGGCGCTGCACCGGGCACATGCGACGGTCCGGGACGGGCACGGCGGTGTCCTGGTGCTGCTCGGTGGCGAGGCCGGCGGCGGGAAGACCGCGCTGGTCCGGCGGTTCCGGGCGGAGTGCCGGTCGAGCCGGCCGGTGCTCTGGGGCGGCTGCGATCCGCTCTTCACGCCGCGGCCGCTGGGGCCGTTCCTGGAGATCGCGCAGGACGACCACGGGACGATCGGGCAGCTGATCGACCGCGGGGCCAAGCCGTACGACCTGGCCACCGGCATCATCCGGGACGCGCGGGAGAACCCCGGCCTGGTGTGCGTGCTGGAGGACCTGCACTGGGCCGACGAGGCCACCCTTGACGTGCTCAGCCTGCTCGGCCGGCGCATCGGCACCGTCCCGGCGCTGCTGATCGCGACGTACCGCAGTGACGAGGTGGGCCGCGGGCATCCGCTGAGCCGGCTGCTCGGTGAGCTGCAGGGCGAGGCGATCCACCGGATGGGTGTCGAGCCGCTGTCGGCGGAGGCGGTCGGCGCGCTGGCCGCCTCGCACGGGCGCGACGGCGCGGCGCTGCACCGGGCCACCTGCGGCAACCCGTTCTTCGTGACCGAGGTGCTGGCCCGCGACGACGGTGACGTGCCGCTGACCGTGCGCGACGCGGTGCTGGCCCGGGCCGCCCGGCTCAGCCCGGAGGCCGCGGTGGTGCTGGACGCCGTCTCGGTCACCCCGCCGTACGCGGAACTGCGCCTCCTGGACGTGACCGGCGGCCTGGACGAAGCGCTGCGCTCCGGCATGCTGGAGAGCGTGCCCGGCGGGGTGGCGTTCCGGCACGAGCTGGCCCGGATCACCGTCGAGGAGTCGCTCGCCCCGCATCGGCGCAGGGAGTTGCACCGCGGTGTGCTGCGCGCGCTGCTGGCCGAGCCGGAGAAGGCCGACCCGAGCCGGCTCGTGCACCACGCGGAGGCGGCCGGGGACACCGCGGTCGTGCTGGCCTGGGCGCCACGCGCCGCCGAGCAGGCGGCCGCCTCGGGTGCGCACCGGGAGGCCGCCGCGCAGTACGCCCGGGCACTGCGGTTCGCCACCGGCCTGGACCCGGCGGCCCGGGCCGACCTGCTGGAACGCCGCTCCTACGAGTGTTACCTGACCGAGCAGACCCAGGAGTCGATCGAGGCGTTGCAGGCCGCGATCCGGGAACGCCGGCAGGTCGGTGACCGGATCGGTGAGGGCACCGCGCTGTCGCACCTGTCCCGGCGGCTGTGGTGCGGCGGGTACACCGACGGGACGATCGAGGCCGGGCGCGAGGCGCTGCGGCTGCTCGACACGCCCGGGGCGGGTGCGGAACTGGCGGTGGCGTACACGAACCAGTCGTCGGTGGCGCTCAACATCGAGGAGTACGCCGACACCATGGCGATGGGCACCCGGGCGGTGCGGCTGGGTGAGCGGCACGACCTGCCCGAGGTGGTGGTGCACAGCCTGAACAACATGGGCACCATGCAGCTGCTGGCCGGCGAGCCGGAGGGCATCGGCAAGCTGGAGCGCAGTCTGGCGCTGGCCGAGCGGGAGGGCCTGGAGGAGCACGTGGGGCGGGCGTACATCCACGCCGGTTGGGCGATGACGCGCGTCCGTTCGTACCATTTGTCGTCCTGGTTGGACCGCGGCGTGACCGCCTGCGCCGACCTGGGACTGGAGGCGTGGAAGCATTACGTGCTCGCCTACCGGGCCCGCTATCACCTGGATCTGGGCCGGTGGGAGCGGGCCGTCGCGGACGCCGAGGAGGTGCTGCGCGACGCCAAGCCGGTGCCGTTGTTGCGGACCCTGGCGCTCAGCGTGCTCGGGCTGGTCCGGGCCCGGCGCGGCGACGGCGACCCGTGGGCGGCCCTGGACGAGGCGCTCGCGCTCACCGTCGGGCGCGTCGAGCTGCAGTACCTGGCGCCGGTGGTGACGGCCCGGGCCGAGGCGGCCTGGCTGGCCGGCGCGCCGGTGGCCGGGGAGATCGCCGCGACCTGGGAGCTGGCGTCCCGGCGCGGGGCGGTCTGGGTCCTCGGCGAACTCGCCTGGCTGCGCCGGCTGGCCGGGGATCCGTCCTTGCCGGAAACAGGGACGGAGCTGCTCGAGCCCTACGCGTTGCAGCTCGCCGGCGACGTGACCGGGGCCGCGGAACGCTGGCGCAAGCGCGACTGCGGCTATGACGCGGCCCTGGCCCTGGCCGGTGGCTCGGACGAGGCGAGCCTGCGGGCCGCGCTCGACGGGTTCCAGCGGCTCGGCGCCCGCCCGGCCGCCGCGATCGTCACCCGCCGGTTGCGGTCCCGGGGTGTCCGGGACATCCCGCGCGGCCCGCAGCGCTGGACCCGGGGCAACCCGGCCGAGCTGACCCGCCGCGAGGTCGAGGTGCTGGGCCTGGTGCAGCAGGGGCTGTCGAATGTGGAGATCGCCGAGCGGCTGTTCCTGTCGACCAAGACGGTCCATCACCACGTCTCGGCGATCCTGCGCAAGCTCGGCGTGGCCCGGCGGGGTCAGGCCGTGGCCGAGGCTGCCCGGCGCGGCCTGACCTCCTAGCTCAGCAGGGCGCGGACCCCGCGGGCCAGCGCGGCCTGCGCGGCCTCCACCGGCAGGTCCATGGCCTCACGCCAGGTCGACCAGGCCGGCCACAGGCTGATCGCGGTCAGCGCGTTCAGCAGGTCCTCGTCGGTGCCGATCTCCGGCCCGAACGTACTGGTCAGCTCGTCGCGGACTCGGGAGACGTGCATCCGCCGGTAGCTCTGCAGCGCGCTGGAGAACGGCTCCTTCAGGGCGGACGCCCGCGCCGCCGGTCCGATCTCCTCGAGCAGCCGGACCCGCTGCCGGCAGAACGCGTCGATCCGGTCGGGCAGCGGCAGGTCCGCCGGGACCGGCCGGTACGACGCGTCGCGCTGCTCCAGCACCCGCTGACCGCTCGCCGCCATCAGCGCCTCCATGTCGGCGAAGTGGCTCCACAGTGCCCGGAGCGAGACCCCGGCCAGCTTGGCGATCCGGTCGGCGGTCGGGCGCAGGTCACCCTCGGCGATCAGCCGGAGGTGGGCGTCGACGATCGCGGTGCGGGTCCGTTCGGACCGGGCGGTGCGACCGTCGACGCGCGGTGGTTGGGTCACGAACGGCTCCGGTACCGGTTCAGCTCGCGCCGGGCGAGCGACCGCTTGTGCACCTCGTCCGGGCCGTCGGCGAGCCGCAGCGTCCGGGCTCCGGCCCACAGCGCGGCGAGCGGCGTGTCCTGGCTGACCCCGGCCGCGCCGTGCGTCTGGATCGCCTTGTCCAGGATCCACTCCACGGTCGCCGGCACCATGATCTTGATGGACTGGATCTCGGTGTGCGCGCCCTTGTTGCCGACCGTGTCCATCAGCCAGGCGGCCTTGAGCACCAGCAGCCGGGCCTGCTCGATCCGGACCCGGGACTCGGCGATCCAGTCCTGGATCACGCCCTGCTCGGCGAGCGGCTTGCCGAACGGGGTGCGGGCCAGCGCGCGGACGCACATCAGCTCCAGCGCGCGTTCGGCCATCCCGATCAGCCGCATGCAGTGGTGGATCCGGCCGGGCCCGAGCCGGGCCTGGGAGATCGCGAAACCGCCGCCCTCGACGCCGATCAGGTTCGCGGCCGGCACCCGGACGTTCTCGAAGACCAGCTCGGCGTGGCCGCCGTGGTCGCCGTCGGCGTAGCCGAACACGGTCATGCCGCGCTTGACGGTCAGGCCGGGGGTGTCCCGCGGGACCAGGATCTGGCTCTGCTGCACGTGCCGGGCCGCGTCCGGGTCGGTCTTGCCCATCACGATGAAGATCTTGCAGTGCGGGTTCATCGCGCCGGTGATGTAGAACTTGCGGCCGTTGATGACGTAGTCGTCGCCGTCCCGCTCGATCCGGGTGCCGATGTTGGTGGCGTCCGACGACGCGACCTGCGGCTCGGTCATCGCGAAAGCGGACCGGATCTCACCGGCCAGCAGCGGCGTCAGCCAGCGTTCCTGCTGCTCAGGCGTGCCGAATTCGGCGAGCACCTCCATGTTGCCGGTGTCCGGTGCGGCGCAGTTCAGCGCGGCCGGCGCGATCGACGGGCTGCGCCCGGTGATCTCGGCGAGCGGTGCGTACTGCAGGTTGGTCAGCCCGGCGCCGTGCTCACCGGGGAGGAACAGGTTCCAGAGGCCGGCGTCCTTGGCCTTCGACTGCAGTTCCTTGAGTACGGCCGGGGGCTCCCAGCCGTCACCTTCCGCGTGATAGCCGGCCTCGACCGGGTACACGTGCTCCTCCATGAACGCGAGCAGCCGCTTGCGGTAGTCCTCGGTCGTCGCGTCGAACTCGAAGTCCATCAGTGTCCTTCCAGCGCTCGGTGGCCCTGCTCGATGAGGTCGGGCACCATCGCGCCCACGGTGTCGAAGCCGGCGCCGACGGTCTGGCCCTTGGTGTAGCGGTAGTGCACGCCCTCCAGGATGACGGCGAGCTTGAACGCGGCGAACCCGACGTACCAGTGCAGGTCGCCGACGTCGCGCCCGCTGCGCTGCGCGTACCGGGTGGCCATCTCGTCGAGCGACGGGTGGCCGGGCAGGTCGATCGGCGCGAACGGCCTGCCGTCCTTGATCAGCAGCGGGCGTCCGGCGTAGACCAGCATCAGGGCGAGGTCGCTGAGCGGGTCACCGAGCGTCGACATCTCCCAGTCGAGGACCGCGTTCACTTCGAGATCAGGACCGATGAGTACGTTGTCGAGCCGGAAGTCGCCGTGCACGACGGCGCCGGGTCCACCGGCCGGGATGTCGGCGGCCAGCCGGGCGTGCAGCTCCTCGATGCCGGAGAGGTCCCGGCTGCGCGACGCGTCGAGCTGCTGCTTCCAGCGGCGCACCTGCCGGGCGTTGAAGCCCTCCGCCTTGCCGAAGTCGCCGAGCCCGATCTCCGCCGGGACGAGTGCGTGCAGGTCGGCGAGGGTGTCGACCAGGGTGAGGGTCAGGGACCCGATGTCGATCTTTTCGAGATGAGCGACGTCCCGGTAGATCGTCCCGTCGACGTGCTCCATCAGGTAGAACGGCGCCCCGATCACCTCGGTGTCGGTGCACAGCCGGACCGGCGCGGGCACCGGGAACCCGGCCGCGGACAGCGCCGCGAGGACCTTGTGCTCGCGGACCATGTCGTGGGCGGTCGGCAGCACGTGGCCGAGCGGCGGGCGGCGCAGCACCCAGCGGTTCGTCCCGTCGGTCACCGCGTACGTCAGGTTCGACCGGCCGCCGGCGAACATCGTCGCGGTCAGCGGCGGACTGTCCAGATAGGCCTGGAGCTTGTCCAGGTCGAGGCCCTTCATGACGTGGTGCCCTCGAAGCCGCGCTGCATCTTGTTCATGCCACCCAGCCAACGGTCCGGGTCGGTGGCGCGCAAGCGGTAGTACTCGGCGACCTCCGGGTGCGGGAGGATCAGGAACCCGGTGCCGTCCAGTCCCGCGGCGACCACGTCGGCGACCGCGGACGGTTCCAGCGCGCCCTCGGCGAGCAGGGCCGCGCTGCCGCTGCCGCGGGCGTTGCCGCCGGTCAGCATGTCGGTGCGGACACCCTGCGGGCAGAGCGCCTGGACGGTCAGGCCGCGGTGGGCGTAGGTGGCACGCAGCCACTCGGCGTAGGCCAGCGCGGCGTGTTTGGTGACCGCGTACGACGCGCTGCCCAGCAGGGTCAGCAGCCCGGCCGCGCTCACCGTGATCAGCAGCCGCTTCGGCGTCCCGGCGTCCAGCCACGTCGGCAGCAGCGCCCGGGTGACGTAGACGTGCGACAGCACGTTCACCGCGTAGTCGCGTTCCCAGAGCTGGTCGGGTGTGTTCTCGTCGCCGGCGGAGAGCACACCGGCGTTCGAGCAGAACAGGTCGATCCCGCCCAGGTGCGCCTCGGCGGCGGCGACCAGCCGTCGTACGTCGGACTCGGACGCCACGTCGGCAGCGACCGCGAGGGCGCCGATCTCCTTGGCCACCGCGGACGCCGCGTCGGGGTTGATGTCGCTGACCACGACCTGATCGCCGTCGGCGGCGAACCGCCGGGCGAGCGCCGCGCCGATCCCGCCGCCGGCGCCGGTCACCACGACCCGCCTCATTCGACCACCCCGGTCAGGGTGACGCCGCCGTCGATCACGATGGTCTGCCCGGTGATCCAGGCGGCGTCCGGCGAGCAGAGGAACGCGACGGTGCCGGCCACGTCCTCCGGGACGCCGAGCCGCTTCAGCGGGTACGTCGCGGACACCTGCTCCTCGCGGCCCTCGAAGAGCGCGGACGCGAAGCGGGTCTTGACCACGGCCGGTGCGACCGCGTTGACCCGGATCGTCGGGGCCAGCTCGACGGCCAGCTCCTCGGTGAGGTGGATCAGCGCGGCCTTGGTGGTGCCGTAGAACGCGATGCCGGGCGCCGGGCGGACCCCGGAGACCGAGGAGATGTTGACGATCGAGCCGCCGGTGCCGGCCAGCCCGCCGCGCAGCGCCTCCTGCACCCAGCCGAGCGTGCCGATCAGGTTGACCTCGGCCATCTTGCGCGCGGCGTTCAGGTCGAGCGTCGCCAGCGGCCCGTACGCCGGGTTGATCCCGATGTTGTTGACCAGCGTGGTGATCGGCCCGAACCGGTCCCGGACCGCGTCGATCACCGCGGCCCGGTGTGCCGCGTCGTCGCCCTTGCCGGCCAGCCCGACGGCCACGTCCGGGCCGCCGAGCTCCTTCACCGCGGCCGCGAGGGCGTCCGCGTCCCGCCCGGTGATCGCGACTTTCGCGCCCTGGGCGACAAAGCGTTGCGCGATGGCGAACCCGATGCCCCGGCTTGCCCCGGTCACGACCGCTACCTGATCCGCCATCACACAACCTCCAAGATTTATTGCACTCTGAGTGCGGATATTACGCCGTGGGGATGCCGTTCTGCGGCGGTGTCACGGCCTGGCCGGTGTACGGCTGCACCGCCCCGTCACCGTCGTCGGTCGTGTAGGCCTGGCCGATGAACACCGCCTTGCCGCCCTCGACCTTGGTGAGCTGCTGCCCGCCGTACCCGGAATGATCCTTGTCGGAGAAGCGCAGCGGCACCAGACCCGGGCCCTGGAAGCCGTTCTTCTGCACCGCCGCGATGATCCCGTCGCGGGTCAGGTCCTTGCCCGCGGCCTGCAGCGACTGCACGAACAGGTATCCCACCGACATCCCGTAGACGATGTTGTTGTCGAATTCGGCGCCCGCGTTGTACTGGTCGTTGACCTTCTTGAAGAGCTGGATCCACGGGCTGGAGTCGTCGGTGTTGAGCGGCAGGTAGTTCGCCGACACCACACCCTCCAGCAGCGGCGCGGCCTGTCCCAGCGCCTTGCCGACGGTGGCCGGGTCGGAGCCCACGTTGCTGACCACGAACTGCGGCTTGAAGCCGATCTTCGCGGCGGTGCCGATCGACAGCGCGGTGAAGCCCGGCACGGTGGCCAGCACGACGACCTCGCAGGCCGCGGCCTTGAGCGCGCCCATCTGCGGTCCGACGTTCGGGTTGCTGGTCACGTACGTCTGCTTGGCCGCCACCGCGCCGACGACCTTCTCGATGCCGGCCAGGCTGTCCTTCCCGAAGTCGTCGTCCTGGCCGAGGAAGCAGATCTTCTTGCCGGTGTAGGTGTCCTTGACGTGGGTGCCGAGGATCTTGCCTTCGACGGTGTAGTCCGGGTTGAAGCCGAACGTGCCCGGATACTTGTCCGGCTGGTTCCAGCTGCGGCTGCCGCTGGCCACGAAGAGGTCCGGCACCTTGTTGGTCTTGAGGAAGTCGAGCACGCCGGAGTGCGTCGGGGTGCCCAGGCCGTTCAGGATCGCGAAGACCTTGTCCTGCAGCACCAGCTCCCGCACCACCTGCTGGGTGGTCGCCGGGTTGTAGCCGTCGTCCTTGACCTTGTACGTGATCTTCCGGCCGTTGATCCCGCCGGCCGCGTTGACGAAGTCGAAGTAGGCCTTGGTGGCCGGCGCGATCTTGGAGTAGCCGGCCGCGGCCGGTCCGGTCAGCGGCATGTGCGTGCCGACGGTGATCTCGGTGTCGGTCACGCCGGGTACGTCGCTGGACGAGGATCCGCCGCCGGAGCTGTCACACGCTCCGGCCAGCAAGAGGACGGCGAGCAAGGACGCCGTGGTGCGTTTCATCATTTCCTCCTGAGAGTGAATCTGATGGATGCCAGGCCGCCGGGGGCGGCGAGCATGACGACGACGAGCACCACGCCGAAGATCACCAGGGCGAGGTTCCCCTCCAGGTGTTGCGAGCCGGAGCGTTCCCCGGCGGTCTGTGCCAGCGCCGGCAGCAGGACCAGCAGCAGCGCGCCGAGCAGCGCGCCGACCAGCCGGCCCAGGCCGCCGATCACGATCGCCATCACCAGGAACAGCGACAGGGTCAGCGGGAACGCGCCGGGCGAGACGCTCTGCGCCAGCACCGCGAACAGCGCGCCGGCCAGACCCGCGCAGGCCGCGCTGACCACGAACGCCAGCACCTGGGTCCGCGCCACGTGCACCCCGGCCAGGCGTGCCGCGGTCTCGTCGTCGCGCACCGCGCGGATGTCCCGCCCGAACCGGCCCCGGGTCAGCGTGGCCAGCAGGAACGCGGTGACCAGCGCGCCGGCCCAGCAGAGCCAGGCCTGCCAGCGTTCCATCGGGATCGTCCCGGGCGGCGGGTCCAGCGCGATCGACAGACCCATGTCGCTGTTGAACGTGGTGTCGAACGTGCTGGTCACCGACGGCACCACGACCGCCACCGCGAGCGTGAGCCCGGCCAGGTAGGGCCCGCGCAGCCGGGCCGCGGCCAGCCCGATCACCACGCCCGCCAGCGTCGTGACGACGATCGCGGCCAGCACGCTCAGCGGCATCGACAGCCACCGGTTCTGGGTCAGCGCGAACGTGTAGGCGCCGGTCGCCATCAGCGCGCCGTGCCCGAGCGACAGCTGGCCGTTCAGTCCGGTCAGGACGGTCAGCCCGGCGGTCACGGTGAAGTAGGCGCCGACCGTGGCCAGCTGATAGTTCCGGAACGGCGGCAACGTATAGGTCAAGATCAGGATCAGGGCCGCGCCGAGCAGAATTGCCACCGCCGGCGGGATCCGCCTCTTCCGGCCGACCTTTTCCGGTACGACCGGAGCCACGCTCTTCTCCCGCAGGTCGGTCATGCCAGCCTCGCTTTCGAATGGGAGAAGAGACCACCCGGCCGGCCCAGCAGCACCGCGACGAGCAGGAACAGCACCGCCATCGGCGCGACAGTGGCGCCCAGGTAGCCGCTGACGTAGGAGAGCAGCAGGCCGACGACCAGGCCACCGGTGACCGCGCCGATCGGACTGTCCAGCCCGCCCACCACGGCGGCGGTGAACGCGGACACGAACACCACGTCCATCGCGGTCGGGTGCAGCCCCAGCTCGGTCGGCACCACGAGCATCCCGGCCAGCGACCCGACCGCGGCGGCGAGCGCCCAGCCCAGCGTCAGCATCCCGCCGACCGGCACACCGAGCAGCCGGGACACGTCGGGGGCGAACGCGGCGGCCCGCATCCGCAGCCCCACCGCCGTACGGGTGAACAGCAGCGTGAGCGCGACGACCACGGCGCCCACCGCGGCGAAGACGAACACGTCGTACCGGCTGAGCAGCGCGATCCCGCCGACCTCGAAGGCGTCCCGCCGGAACGGGGTCTCGATCGGCCGGTACTCGTTGCCGAACAGGATGCCGAGCACCCCCTGCACGATCAGGACCAGGCCGAGCGCGACCACCACCCCGTTGAGCGGCGACGAGTGGTCGACGAACCGCATCACGGTCTTCTCCACCGCCACCCCGAGCAGCAGCCCGAACACGATCGCCGCGACGAACCCCAGCCAGTACGACCCGGTCGCGTCGGTGACCGAGTAGGCCACGTAGACGGCGGCCACCGCCATGGCGCCCTGTGCGAAGTTGACGATCCGGGCGGCCCGCCAGATCAGCACCAGGGCCAGCGCGAACGCGGCGTAGACCGCGCCCCGGCTCAGCCCGTCAAAAGTCAGGTAGACGAATCTGTCCATGGTTCCTCCGGTCAGAAGCCGAGGTAGGCGTGGCGCAGGTCGGCGTCGTCGCGCAGTTCCGCCGCGTTGTTGCGGGTGACCACCCGGCCCAGCGACAGCACCACGCCCTCGTCCGCGATGGACAGTGCGCTGCGCACGTTCTGCTCGACCAGCAGCACGGTCAGGCCGGTACGTTCCCGCAGGTCCCGCAGCAGCGCCATGATCTGGGCGGTGATCCGGGGCGCCAGACCCAGCGACGGCTCGTCGAGCAGCAGCAGCCGGGGCCGGCCGATCAGGGCCCGGCCCAGCGCGAGCATCTGCCGTTCACCGCCGGAGAGCTGGTGACCGGCGCTGGCACGCCGTTGTGCCAGCGCCGGAAAGAGGTCGTAGACCTCGTCCAGGGCGCGCGCCGCGTCGAGGCGGTCGCGCCGCCACAACCCGCCGAGCCGCAGGTTCTCGTCGACGGTCAGCTCGGTGACCACCCCGCGGCCCTCCGGCACGTGCGCGATCCCGCGGCGGACCAGGTGCTCCACCTTGACCCCGCGCAGGTCCTCGCCGTCGAAGACCACGCTGCCGCGCGCCGCCCGGAGCAGGCCGGACAGGGTGCGCAGCAGGGTGGTCTTGCCGGCGCCGTTCGCGCCGAGCACCGCGATGATCGCGCCGGACGGCACGCTGAGCCGGACGTCGTGCAGGACCGGCGCCGCGCCGTACCCGGCGGTCAGCCCGTCCACCTCGAGCAGCGCTCCCGCGCCGGTCATGCCGCCGCCCCCAGATAGGCCTCGGTGACCTTGTCGTCGGCGCTGATCTCGGCCGGGGTGCCGAGCGCGATCGGTTTGCCGAAGTCGAGGACCAGGATCTCGTCGCAGACCGACATGACCAGGTCCATGTGGTGCTCGACGAGCAGGACGGTGGTGCCCGCCCCCTTGATCAGCTCGGCCAGCCAGCGGATCTCCTCGGGGTCCAGCCCGCCGGCCGGCTCGTCGAGCATCAGGATCCGTGGCCGGGAGGCGAGGGCCCGGGCCAGCTCGACCCGTTTCCGGGTCGCGTAGGGCAGCGCACCCGGGAGCCGGTGGGCGTAGTCCGCGACACCGCACTTGTCCAGGGCTTCGAGAGCGTCCTTCTCGGACTGCCGCTCCCGGCTCGCCTTTTCGCCTTTCGAGCGGTGCCCGCGCGCGCCGACCTGCACGTTCTCCAGCACGGTGAGCCCGCCGAACTGGCCGACCCCCTGCAGCGTGCGGGCGATGCCGAGCCGGTTCAGCTGGTGCGGCCGGGGTCGCCAGGCCCGCCCGTCCAGGGTGATCTCCCCGGCCGCCGGGGTGACGAATCCGCAGATGACGTTGAAGAGCGTGGTCTTGCCGGCGCCGTTCGGCCCGATCACCCCGACGATCCGCCCGGAGGGCACCCGCAGGGAGACGTCGTCGAGCGCGGTCAGCCCGCCGAAGCGAACCGTCATATGGTCGAGAGCAAGCTCGTGAGCAGTGTTTTCCGTCGACATGGCCACCTCGTCCGGACAGCAAAAATCCACAGTGGAGAGTGATGGTCAACTATTTACACTAGGAGTGTAACTTTCTGATCGGGATCGTCAACTACTTGCAACATCCCCGTTACCTGCCGCGACCCGGCGCGTCGCGTACCCGGTGTGGTCAGCAAAAACGCCGCCGTGCCCGGGTGTATCCCGGGTCACTCGGCGGCGTCTGGGGTCGTCCGACGGTCGTCAGGCCACGCCTCGTGGCCGGAATTGCACACTCACCCGGGGCCCGACGGCCCGCGCCGTCTTCGGCACCGCGTGCTCCCAGGTCCGCTGGCAGGAGCCGCCCATCACGATCAGATCCCCGTGGCCCAGCGGGAACCGCAGCGTCTCGTGCCCGCCCGCCCGCGGCCGCAGCAGCAGGTTGCGCGGCGACCCCACCGACACGATCGCGACCATGGTGTCCTCGGTGGCCGACCGCCCGATGGTGTCACCGTGCCAGGCGACGCTGTCCCGCCCGTCCCGGTAGAGGCACATCCCGGCGGTGGTGAACTCCTCGCCCAGCTCGTCGGCGTAGTGCGCGTTCAGCGCCGCGCGGGCCTCGGTCAGCGACGGGTGCGGCAGGGTCTCCTCCTCGCGGAACCACCGCAGCAGCCGGGGCACGTCGACCACGTCGTCGTACATCTGCCGCCGCTCGGCCCGCCAGTCGATCTCGAGCAGCGCCGCGAACACCGCGTCGGACCCGTGCAGCCAGCCGGGCAGCACGTCGACCCAGGCCCCGGCGGTGAGCCGGTGCCGGGTCGCCCCGGACAGCGGCTCGAGGGTCGCCGAGGACATCAGGTCGAGCATCGAAGGCTGATAGGCGCTGCTCATGCCGCCATGTTAGTACTGACGTTCGACGGCTCTCCGGTGCCGGTGGGTGCGACCGGCCGGAGCACCGCGGCCGCCACGATCGCGGCCGCCACCCCGCCCACCACGCCGACCCACGAGGTGGTGGCGATCGCGTCGACGAACGCGTCCCGCGCGACCCGGGCCAGCGCCGGATCACCGAGCCGCAGCGCGTCCCCGATCGAGTCCCGTGCCGCCGCCGGCGCGCCGCCGGGCATCGCCGCCCGGTACGCCGTGGTCAGCACACTGCCCAGCACCGCCACCGACAGCGCCGCCCCGATCTGCTGCACCGTGTCGTTCACCGCCGAGCCGACACCGGCCCGCTCCTTCGGCAGCGCCCCGAGCAGCGTCCCGACCGCGGCCGGTGTCGCGATGCCGCTGCCCGCCCCGATCACCACGAGCGCGAACGCCAGGGTCGGGTAGCCGTCGTCCGGCCCGAGCGAGGCCAGCACCCCGAACCCGCCGCCCATCAGCAGTAGCCCGAGCACCAGCGCCACCCGGGCGCCGAACCGCTTGTCCACCACCACGCCGACCCCGTTGAAGATCAGTCCACTGATGATCATCGGGACGAACGCGAAGCCGGCCCGCAGCGGCGGGTACCCGAGCACGAACTGCACGTACTGGGTGAGCGCGAGCATCACCCCGCCGGCCGAGAAGGAGAGCAGCACGAGCGAGAGGCTGGCCCCGGCGAAGTTCCGATCGCGGAACAGCGCGAGCGGCAGCATCGGCTCGTCGGTGTGCCGTTCCCAGAGCGCGAAGCCGGTCAGCGCGACGGCGGCGATCGCGATCCCGCCCAGCGTCCGGGCCGAGCCCCAGCCCGTGGCCGGTGCCGAGATGACCGCCCAGACCAGGGCGGTCATCCCGATCGTCGAGGTCAGTGCGCCGACCGGGTCGGGTCGCCCGGCCGGGCCGCGCGACTCCGGGATGATCACCAGTGCGGCCAGCACGCCGAGCGCGGCGATCGGGATGTTCATCAGGAAGACCGAGCCCCACCAGAAGTGTTCCAGCAGCAGCCCGCCCAGGCTGGGCCCGCCGAGCGCACCGACCATCAGCACCGAGCCCCAGATCGCGATCGCCTTCTTGCGCTCCGCGTCGTCGAAGACCGTGGTGAGGATGGACAGGGTGCCGGGCATCAGGAACGCCGCGCCGACGCCCATCAGGCCGCGGGTCGCGATCAGGTGACCGGCCGTCTGGCTCAGCGTGGCCAGCAGCGACGCGCCGCCGAACAGCACCAGGCCGATCACCAGCCCGCGACGCCGCCCGTGCCGGTCGGAGAGCGCGCCCGCGGTGAGCAGCAGCCCGGCGAAGACCAGGATGTAGGCGTCGATGATCCACTGGATCTCGGCGGTGCTCGCCCCGAGGTCGCGGATCAGGGCCGGGATCGCGATGTTCAGCACCATGTTGTCGACGACGACCACGAGCATGCTCAGGCACAGCACGCCGAGGATCAGCCAGCGTCGGGGGTCGCGCTCGGGCATCGACAGACCTTTCTCGTACGGTGTTCGAGGTCTAGTACAACGTACCAGTCGATCGAACGGTGTACGACGATCATTATGATGGGGAGATGCCCGACCTCCCGGACTCGGTGTGGACCCGCCCGCCGCGCACCACCCGCGGTGACCAGCCCGCGCTGAGCCGTGCGCAGATCGTCCGCGCCGCGATCGAGCTGCTCGACACCGAGGGCGCGGCCGGCCTGAGCATGCGTCGCCTCGGCACCAAGCTCGGCTCCGGCACGACGTCGGCGTACTGGTACGTCACCAACAAGGACGAACTTCTCGAACTCGCCGTCGACGAGGTGCTCGGCGAGATCTACGTGCCCGAGCCCGGCGACACCGGCTGGCGGATCGGCGCGTCGATCCTGGCCAACGGCATGCGCGCGGCCCTGCTCCGGCACCCCTGGGTGATCGGCCAGCTCGGCGCCCGTCCCACCGTCGGACCCAACGCGATGCGGATGGGGGACCGGACCGTGGCGCTGTTCACCGCCGCGGGTTTCCAGGGACTGCAGATTTCGTACGCGGGGTCGCTCCTGCACTCCCACGCGATCGGCGCGGCGACCACCGAGGCGGCCATGACCGCCGCCGCCCGCCGGGCCGGCTCCACGCTCGCCGGCGTCGCCGAGTCGGTCCTGCCGGCGATCGAGCGAACGGCGGGCACCTATCCGCACGTCGAGCGCTGGCTGCGGGAGAACGGCGTCGGCGGTCCCGACCCCGACCGCCTGCTCGACGACGCCTTCACCTTCGGCCTGGACCGCCTCCTCGACGGCCTGTCCCACTGGCTGACCCACCATCCCAACCCGCCCCACCATCCCGACCCGGCCCAGCAGCCCGATCCCGTCCAGCGGCCGGGTGCCGCCCCGCGGCCCGGTCGCGAGCAGCGACCCGACCTCGACCAGGGAGCCGCCTGAGATGCCCGTGCCGCTGACCGTCCGGGATGCCACCGCCGCCGACGCGGAGGCCTGCGCCGCCATCTACCGGCCGTATGTGCTGGACACCGCGGTCTCCTTCGAGACCGAGCCGCCCACCCCGGCCGAGATGGCCGCCCGGATCGCCGCCTCGGCCGCCACCCACGCGTGGCTGGTCGCCGAGGACGGATCCGGCGTGATCGGTTACGCGTATGCCGGCCCGTTCGCCACCCGCGCCGCCTACCGCTGGTCCTGCGAGGTCAGCGTCTATCTGGAGCAAGACCGCCGCCGCACCGGTGCCGGCCGCGCCCTCTACGACGTCCTGCTCCCCAGGCTGGTCACCCGCGGTTACCGGGTCGCCGTCGCCAAGACCACCCTCCCGAACGACGCCGCCCTGGGCCTGCACACCGCGTTCGGCTTCGAACCGGTAGGCATCCACCGCCGCATCGGCTGGAAACACGACACCTGGCACGACATCGCCATCACCCAGCGCTTCCTCACCCCCGACCCCACCCCGCCAGCCACCCTCCACTGACCACCCAAGCCGCCACGACCCGAGCCCCCAGCCGGTGCTCACGGTCGCTGGTCAGCGCGAGACCCGGCTGGTGCTGGCGGTCCTCTCAAGGCCCTTGAGGGGACCGCCAGCACCAGCCGAAGCGGCTCCAATGCCACGTAGCTCGAGTTGACGTGCCGGTAGCTCCTCGGTAGGGCGGTGAGAGTCCGCACAGCCAGATCGCGTGCGCCTGCCGCCCACCTGGGGGCGGTAGCCGCACGCACCACCCGACCGCGGACCGCCACCGCCCCCGAACCCGACCCACCGCGGACCCCAGCCGCCCCTCCAACACCGAACGCGGACTCCCACCGCCCCGCCGGTGCCGAGCGCGGACCCTTGCCGCCCCTTCAGTACCGAGCGCGGACCCTTGCCGCCCCTTCAGCACCGAGCGCGGACCCCAGCCGCCCCTCCAACACCGAGCGCGGACGTCCGCCGCCCCGCCGGCGCCGAACGCGGACCCCTGCCGTCCCTTCAATGCCGAGCGCGGACGTCCACCGCCCCGCCGGCGCCGAACGCGGACCCCAGCCGCCCCTTCAACACTGAGCGCGGACTTCCACCGCCCCGCTGGCATCGACCACCCACGCCGACCGCCGCAGCAACACCGAGCGACCGACCATCCCGGCCCACAATCGACACACCCACCCACCTGCCCGAACACATCGGACACCACTCCGAAGCCGCAGGGCCCACCGAGATCAAAATGGGGGAGCGGCTCGGCTGGCGCTGGGAGTCGTCATCCGGGCCGGGAAGCGGCCGTGAGCACCAGCCGGACGGCAACGCGACGGCGCCGTGCGGCCGGTCCGGTCAGTCGGTGCTGATGCGGGCGTGCTGGTGCATGTCGTGCCAGCCGTCCGCGTGGCGGGCCTCGCTGCGCTTGATCCCCTCGGCGAGGTATCCGGCCTGGACCGCGACCCGGCACGACGCCCCGTTCGCGGTCGAGTGGCTCAGCTCCAGCCGGTGCAGCCCCAGGACATCGAAGGCCCAGGTGGTCAGCGCCCCCAGTGCCCGCGGCGCGAACCGCTGCCCGCGAAACCCCGGCAGTACCCAGTAGGAGATCGAAGCCAGCCCTTCCGCCAGATCAATCCGCCGCAACCCGACCTGCCCCACCACCGCACCGGCACCGGCCGGCTCACCGAGCGCCCCATCGCCACTGGCCGGCTCACCGAGCGCCTCACCGCCACCGGCCGGCTCACCGAGCGCTCCACCACCACCGGCCGGCTCACCGAGCGCTCCACCACCACCGGCCCGCTCACCGAGCGGCCCGCCACAGTCCACGATGGCCCATCCGGCATCGGTCTTGTCATGCCAGCGCCGGGGCCAGCCGAGGATCCAGGCGGTGGCCTCGTCCTCGCTCATGGTGCGGCAGTGCCACCGCTGAATCGCCGGATCGGCGAACCCGGCGACCACCGTGTCCCGGTCACCCTCCTGCCACGGCCGCAGCAGCACACCCTCGCCCTTGATCTCCGGCTGCACCAGCCCGGACAAACTCCCAGCGGTCAGCGCAGGCGTGACAAGAGACGGCATCCCCCGACTCTAAAACGCCCGCGCCCCGCCACCGACGACCCAGGCCGCCGCGCGCCGCCAGGCGCCCGGCTGGCCCTCAGCGGTGTCTCCGACGGCCCGAGACACCCCTGGGGCCCAGCCGGAGTCCGTGGACGGCGTCGGGCATGCGTGGACGGCGTCGGACCATGCGTGGACGGCGTCGGGCCACGCGCGGGTGGCATCGGGTCGCGCGCGGGTGGCGTGTGGTGAGTGGTGGGTTCAGGCCGCCGCGCGGTTGCGGGGTGGGCTGGGCCTCAGGGGTGCCTCCGCGATGCGGAGGCACCCCTGAGAGCCAGCCGGGGTCTGGGGGCGCGTGGCGGTCCGGTGGGGCGCGGTGTCGCGGCGGCCTCACGGGCGGGACTCGGCTCGTAGCCTGCGGGCGGGACTCCCGTTTCGTACAAGAAAGGGGTTATGAGGGGTCGGGGTGGTGGTAGGTGACGCGTTCCGGAGGGAGGGGGAAGGTGATGTCCTCGCCGAACGGGGACGGGCCGCCCTGGATCGGCGCGGAGAGTTCGGCGATGTCGAGGCGGCCGTCCGGGCCGAGGGCCGGGCTCTCCGGCAGGCGGCGGCCGGAGGGGGTCTCGGCGGTGGCCGGGGTGGCGCGCGGGACGGACTCGCCGGCGGCCTCGAGCTGGTCGCGGCGGAAGATCTTGCGGCCGAGGCGGACCAGGGGGTCGTAGCGGCGGTCGACGACGCGCTCCTTCATCGGGATGATGGCGTTGTCAGTGATCTTGATGTGTTCCGGGCAGACCTCGGTGCAGCACTTGGTGATGTTGCAGAAGCCGAGGCCCTGGCCCTGCTGGGCGTGCTGCTTGCGGTCGGTGCGGGCGTCCAGCGGGTGCATGTCCAGCTCGGCGGCGCGGATGAAGAAGCGCGGGCCGGCGAACGCCTCCTTGTTCTCCTCGTGGTCGCGGACCACATGGCAGGTGTTCTGGCAGAGGAAGCACTCGATGCACTTGCGGAACTCCTGGCTGCGTTCCACGTCGACCTGCTGCATCCGGTACTCACCGGGGGCGACGCCGGCCGGCGGCGCGAACGCCGGGGTCTCGCGGGCCTTCTCGTAGTTGAAGGAGACGTCGGTGACCAGGTCGCGGATCACCGGGAACGTCCGCAGCGGGGTGATCGTGACCGTCTCGTCCGCGGTGAACGTGGACATCCGGGTCATGCAGCCCAGCCGGGGCATGCCGTTGATCTCCATGGAACAGGAGCCGCACTTGCCGGCCTTGCAGTTCCACCGGCAGGCCAGGTCGGGTGTCTGGGTGGCCTGCAACCGGTGGATCACGTCGAGGACCACCTCGCCCTCGTTGACCTCGACGTCGAAGTCCTCCAGGTCTCCGCCGGACGAGTCGCCCCGCCAGACGCGAAAGTGGCGTTTCACTCTTCCCCCAGCTCCTCGTCGGTCAGGTATTTCGCCAGCTCACTGCGCTCGAAGAGGTCGAACAGCTCGGGCCGCATGGCCGGAACCGGCTTGCGTTCCAGGTGCACCTGGCCGCCCTCGTCGAGCGAGCAGACCAGGTTGACCCGGCGCCACTGCGGGGACATCTTCGGGAAGTCCTCCCGGGTGTGCCCGCCGCGGGACTCCTCCCGCTCCAGCGCGGCCTTCGCCGTGCACTCCGAGACGACGAGCATGTTGCGCAGGTCGAGGGCCAGGTGCCAGCCCGGGTTGTAGCGCCGGCCGCCGCCGACCGCGACGGTCGCCACCCGCAGCCGGATCTCGTGCAGGCGTTTCAGGGCGTCGCTGAGCTCGCCCTCCCGGCGGATGATGCCGACCAGGTCGCCCATCACCGCCTGCAGGTCCTGCTGCAACGTGTACGGGTTCTCCCCGTCGGCGCGGGCCAGCGGCGCGAGGGCCACCTCGGTCGCCGCGGCCACGTCCACCCGGGACACCTTGGGGCGCGAGGGCAACGCGTCGAGATACGCCGCCGCGTGCTCCCCGGCTCGCTTGCCGAAGACCAGCAGGTCGGAGAGGGAGTTGCCGCCCAGCCGGTTGGAGCCGTGCATGCCGCCGGACACCTCACCGGCGGCGAACAGGCCCTGCACCGAGCCGAACGCGGCGCCGGAATCCGGGTCGACCTCGACCCCGCCCATCACGTAGTGGCAGGTCGGGCCGACCTCCATCGGCTCCTTGGTGATGTCGACGTCGGCCAGCTCCTTGAACTGGTGGTGCATCGACGGGAGCCGCCGGATGATCTGCTCGGCCGGCAGCCGGGTGGAGATGTCCAGGAAGACGCCGCCGGCCGGGCTGCCCCGGCCCGCCTTGACCTCGCTGTTGATCGCCCGGGCCACCTCGTCGCGGGGCAGCAGCTCGGGCGGGCGGCGGTTGTCGTCCGGGTCGGTGTACCAGCGGTCGGCCTCCTCCTCGGTCTCCGCGTACTGCTTGCGGAAGACGTCGGGGACGTACTCGAACATGAAGCGTTTGCCCTCGGAGTTGCGCAGCACCCCGCCGTCGCCCCGGACCGACTCGGTGACCAGGATGCCCTTCACGCTCGGCGGCCAGACCATGCCGGTCGGGTGGAACTGCAGGAACTCCATGTTGATCAGCGTGGCGCCGGCGCGCAGGGCGAGCGCGTGGCCGTCGCCGGTGTACTCCCAGGAGTTCGAGGTGACCTTGTAGCTGCGGCCGACACCACCGGTGGCGAGCACCACCGCGGGCGCCTCGAAGAGCAGCAGGTCGCCGGACTCGCGGTCGTAGCCGAACGCGCCGGCCACCCGGTCGCCGTCGAGCATCAGCTCGGTGATCGTGGTCTCCTGGAACACCCGGATCCGCGCGTCGTAGCTGCCGGTCGCGGCGAAGTCCTCCTGCTGCAGCGAGACGATCTTCTGCTGCAGGGTGCGGATCAGCTCCAGGCCGGTCCGGTCGCCGACGTGGGCGAGCCGGGGGTACTCGTGGCCGCCGAAGTTGCGCTGGGAGATCTTGCCGTCTTTCGTCCGGTCGAAGAGCGCCCCGTACGTCTCCAGCTCCCAGATGCGTTCCGGTGCCTCCTTGGCGTGCAGCTCGGCCATCCGGAAGTTGTTCAGGAACTTGCCGCCGCGCATGGTGTCCCGGAAGTGCACCATCCAGTTGTCCCGGCTGTTCGCGTTGCCCATCGCGGCGGCCGCGCCGCCCTCGGCCATCACGGTGTGCGCCTTGCCGAACAGCGACTTGGAGATGATCGCGGTCTTCTTGCCGGCCAGCCGGGCCTCGATCGCGGCGCGCAGCCCGGCCCCGCCGGCTCCGATCACCACGACGTCGTACAGGTGGCGGGTGGGAGTTGTCGTCATCGTCTCGTCCCCTAACCGATGAGCCGCAGGTCGGAGATCCAGTCGGCGGAGAGCGCCATGATGTAGAAATCGGTCAGCGCGAGGGTGCCGAGGGTGACCCAGGCCAGCAGCATGTGCCGGGTGTTCAGCTTCGACACGAACGTCCAGAAGCGGTAACGCACCGGGTGTTTCGAGAAGTGCTTGAGCCGGCCGCCGGCGATGTGCCGGCAGGAGTGGCAGGACAGCGTGTACGCCCAGAGCATGATCACGTTGACCCAGAGGATCACGTTGCCGAGTCCGAGGCCGGTGGCCTGCGCGCGGATCGCGTCCCAGGTGTTGATCACCGAGATGATCGCGGCGGCGTAGAACGCGTACCGGTGTGCGTTCTGGAAGACCAGCGGGAACCGGGTCTCGCCGGAGTACTTCTCGTGCCGGTCGGGCACCGCGCAGGCCGGCGGCGACAGCCAGAACGCCCGGTAGTAGGCCTTCCGGTAGTAGTAGCACGTCAGCCGGAAGAGCAGCAGGAACGGCAGGGTGAGCGACGCCTCCGGGATGAGCCAGAAATTCGGCAGGGGAGTGCCGAACTCGGCGGCGTCGCCGCAACGGTCGGTGAGACAGGGCGAGTAGAACGGCGTCAGGTAGTGGTAGGCCTCCACGTAGAACCACTTGTGCATGAAGACCCGGACCGTCGCATACGTCACCCAGGCGGTCAGCCCGAGAAACGTGATCAGTGGCGCCAGCCACCACCGATCGGTCCTGAGTGTCCGTGCCGTGATCGCCGCGCGTGCCCGCACGCCCGGCCTCGTTGCCGTCGTCATGCATCCCCCTGCCGGTGCCGCGTCAGGTGCGCGGGGCCGACCGGTAGCGGACACAGTGGTGCCCCGCGCTCAGCCGTCCTCGCGCGACGGTGATGTGTGGCACACGTTACGCCGACGGTCCGACAGATTGCGGGCCGGGGATGCCATGTGGTTCACAAAAGCATCATCCCGGCCCGCAGTGACGATCGCCGATACGCTAATAGATCTATCCGGAAGCGTTCCCGGTGATGTTCCAGGACGCCAGGTGCAGGGCCGGCGCGGCGTACCGTCCGCGGCTCCACGAGTCGGGCAGCAGCACCGACTCGGCGCCGATCCCGAGCACCCGGCCCGGGCTGAGCGCCTGCGGGTACGACTGGGTGAACCGCAGGTTGCTCACCGGCCGGACGATCTCCCCGTCCTCCACCAGCCACACCCCGTTGCGGGTCAGGCCGGTCACCACGAGCGTCTTCGGGTCCAGCACCCGGGTGTACCAGAGGTCGGTGACCAGCAGCCCCCGGCGCATCCGGGCGACCAGCGGGCGCGCCGACTCGGCGATCACCGGCGACCCGGCCGCGCCACCCGGCGACGACACCGGGCCCGCCTCCAGCCGCAGGTGCGACGCGAACGGCCCCCACGACCGGGACGTCGACGACCCGTGCCCGGTCGACTCGGCGCCGGTCTCGGCCGCGGACGTCCGGTCGTGTGTCACCGCCCGGGTGACCCCCTCACGGACCAGCACCAGCGAGCGCGCCGGAGTGCCCTCGTCGTCGAACGGCAGGCCGGGCGCCGGCTCGCCCCGGCTGCCCAGCGGGTCGTCGACGATGGTGATCGACGGGTCGAACTGCTCCGCGCCGAGCTCGGCGAACGACTGCTTCTGCGCCCACGACTTGCCGTTGAAGCCGAACACCGCGAAGTTCTGCAGCAGGTCGGCGACCGCGGTCGGCTCGAGCACCACCTCGTAGTGCCCCGGTGGCAGCTCGGCGGGCTCGGCCGCGGCCCGCGCCTTGACCGCCGCGCGGGCGCCCAGCACCGCGCCGTCCAGCTCGGCGAGCCGGGAGGTGGCCAGCCGCGCCACGCCGTCCGCGCCGCCGGTGCGGGCGATGCCGTCCATCGCGGCCTCCGCGGTCCGGCCCTCGACGGCCTGGCCCGCGGTGTTCGCGAAGGCGGCCGAGACGTACCCGGTCCGGCAGTACCCGGCCGTCTCCAGGCCCTCGGCCGCGTCGACGAACGCGCGGACCCGCTCGGCCCGCTCGCCCGGTGTGGCCCGGGCGGTCGCCTCGTCGAAGCCGAACTCCAGCCCGGAACGCTCGCCGGAGCCCGGGTGACCGGCCGAGATGTGCAGCGCCGCGGGCCGGGTGAGGCCGGCCCAGGACGGGTCGGGCGGGGTGACCCGGGCCGCCGCGATGGTCCGCTCGACCAGCGAGCGCAGCCCGTCCGCTCCGGTCAGGGTGCTCGAGCCGCTCGCGGTCCGCCCGTCCAGGTGCAACCGCAGGCGTACGCCGGTGGTGGCCTCGGCCATGTTCTGGTGGATCGCCGAGTTGGCGAACCGGGTCAGCGCCAGCGCGTCGTGCCGGACCGTCACCTCGGCCTCGGCGGACCGGCCGGCCAGCTCGCGGACCAGCTCGATCATCTTCGCCGCGATCTGCAACTCGGCGCTCATCCCTGGACCCCTACCCGGACGTTGGTGAACCGGGCCGGCGCGGCCGGATGCCCGGTGTGCCCGACCTGGCCGGGCTGGCCCTTCCCGCAGTTCGGCGTGCCCCAGGCGATCGTCTCGGAGGAGAGCATGTCCATCGACGCCCAGAACTTCGGGCCGATCCCGGTGTAGGTCGGGTTGCGCAGCATCCGGCCCCGCTTCCCGTTCTTGACCTCGTACCCGATCTCGCAGCCGAACTGGAAGTTCAGCCGCCGGTCGTCGATCGACCAGGACCGGTTGACGTCCATGAACACCCCGTCGTCGGTGGCCGCGATGATCTCGTCGAGGGTGTGCGGGCCGGGCTCCAGCCCGACGTTCGTCATCCGTACCATCGGCAGCCGGGACCAGCCGTCGGAGCGCACGCTGCCGGCGTAGTCCAGCCCGGCGACCGCTGCCGAGTCCCGCCCGGCCAGCACGCCGACCCAGATGCCGTCCTTGACCGCGTGCCGCTTGACCGCCGGGGTGCCCTCGTCGTCGAACCCGAAGCTGCCCAGCGCGCCCGGGAAGGTCGGGTCGATCGTGATGTTCATCAGGTCCGAGCCGTACCGCAGGGCGCCGAGCTTGCTCAGGTCGAGCCAGCTGGTGCCGGCGAACGCGGCCTCCCAGCCGAGGATCCGGTCCAGCTCGATGGCGTGCCCGACCGACTCGTGGATCTGCAGGGCGAGCTGCGAGCCGCCGAGGATCAGCGAGGTCTCGCCGGCCGGGCAGAGCGGCGCGGTGAGCAGCGCCCGCGCCTGTTCAGCCATCTGCGCCGCGTTGCCGACCAGGTCGAGCTCGTCGACCAGCTCCCAGCCGCGGGTGCCGTACTGCCCGGGCAGTGAGCGGCGCTGGACCTCGCCCTCGCCGATCGCGGTGGCGGTCACCCCGCCGCCGCACTCCCGGATGTGCTGGTCGATGCGGTGGCCCTCGCTGGAGACGAACCACTTGTGGGTGTCCCAGACCGCGTAGTGCGCCTGTGCCAGGTCGGCGCCCGCCTCCTTGGCCACCGTGGTCGCCCGGACCAGCAGGTCACCCTTGTCGGAGAGCGGCACCGACAGCGGGTCGACCTTGCAGTCGCTGGCCCAGCTCGCCACCACCGGCGCGGACGGCACCAGCTCGACCGGGGGACCGGCCACCTGGGCGCTGGCCGCGGCGATCTGCGCGGCGCGGCGCCCGGCCGCGCGCGCGGAGGGTTCGGACAGATCCGGGACGGCGTAGAAGCCCCAACTCGAACCGACCAGGGCGCGCACGCCCAGGCCGGCACTCTCGTCGGAGCCGAGATCCTCGACGGCGCCGTTGCGTGCCGTCATCGACTCGGTGCGGCAGACCATGACGCGGGCGTCCGCATAGCGGGCCCCGGCGTCGAGCGCGGCCTGCACCGCCGCGCCCGCCTCATCGAAGTGGCTCATGCTCCTGACCCTAGGCGGACCGGGCGACAATTTTCATCCGCCTCACCCAGGCGGCAGCAACTCCGCCGGGTCGATCGTCACGGCCACCGGGTCGGTCAGCCGCAGCAACTCGCCGGGTTCGGCGCTCGCGTACTCGGTGTACCGGCCGCCGGTGAGAGTGTGCAGCCACAGCGTGCCGGTGTCCGGTTCGGCCAGCAGGTACCAGGGGATGCCGGCCGCCGCGTAGTAGTGGGCCTTGAGGACCCGGTCGATCGTGGCGCTCGCCGGTGAGAGGACCTCGCCGACCAGGCGCACCGCCGCCGAGTCGACGACGAGCTCGCCGAAGTCGAGCCCGGTCGTGACGACCAGGTCGGGGACGGTGATGCGACCGGGCCGGAGCCGGACGTTGACCGCGCCGAGCACGTGGTGACCGGCCTGCCCCGCACCGCGGTGCAGCGCGAGTTTCAGCTCGCCGGTCACGTGCTGGTGCAGGACGCCGGGCGCCACTGTCACGTGCAGGCCGCCGTCGAAGAGCTCGACGCGCTCGGGCGTCTCGCCGAGGGCCAGGAACTCGGACTCGGTCAGGGGACGGGCGGCGGGGAAGAGGGCGGATGTCATGGCACCTCCGGGCAGTCGGAAGCCGGCTCACCCGCATTCTAGTCCCGTGACAGCCTGTCCGGTGACTACCTTTCGGGCGATCCGGCGTCCCGCAGGAAGGCCAGCTCCTCGTCGAGCGACACGGCCGGCACCGAGGACAGTCCTGGCAGCTCCGCGCCGACCAGCAGCACCGGCCCGTGCCCGGACGACTCCGCCACCGCCTCGCCCAGCCGATGGTTGCGGTACACGTGCGCCGAGTCCGCCGGGTCGCCGAGATACCGCTCGGCCGTCGCCCGGGGCAGGTCGGCCCAGTCCAGCACCGGTTCCCGGGCCACCGCACACCGGAAGATCTCCGGCCGGCGCAGCACCGCGAGCGCGGCCAGCCAGCCGCCCAGCCGCCGCCCGCGCACCACGACCCGGGTCAGGTCCAGGTCGGGGTGTTTGCCGGTGAGCGCCCGCAGCGCGTCCACCAGGTCGGTCAGGGTGAGGTCGGCGAGCCGCCGGTGCACCGCCTTCTCGAAGCTCGGCGCGACGCCGGGCGTGCCCCGGGAATCCACGCTGACCACGGCGAACCCGGCGTCGGCCCACCACTGCCGCTCCTGCCAGGCGGCCGGGTCAGCCCGCACCTGCTGATGCCCCGGCCCGTCGCCGAGCGCGACCAGGACCGGCAGGCCGCCGCCGACGAACCCGGACGGATAGAGCACGGCGGCCGGCAGCCGCCGGTCGGTGACCCGTTCCAGCACCGGCGCCGGCGCGTACGGCAGCGCCGCCGCCACCGACCGCAGCGTCCCGGCCGGCCGGTCCCCGCGCCACACCCGCACCCCGGCGACCAGCACGTCCCCGCCGGTGGCGAGCTCGTCGGCGGCCCCGGCCAGCCGGGTCACCTCGGGCCCGCCCCCGCCCAGCGAGGTACGCACCCGGAAGATCTCGCGCAGTGCCGGATCACCGAGGCTGCCCTCGACGATCAGGTCGGGTGCCCCGGCCGCGCCGCCCGGGCGGGGCAGCGTGCCGGCCACCCGGCGTACGTAGAGGCCGGGCGGGGTGAGCAGGCTGCCGTCGGCGAACAGGCACCGCGCGTCGAACCCGTCGTGTGCCAGCTCCCCGCCGACCAGCACCCGCCCGTCCGGCAGGTGCCGCGGCGTCCCCGGGATCGGCTCCACCCAGCGGGCGTCGGCGAGCTCCGCGTGCACCTGGCTCTCCCCGGTGCGCGGGTCGACCGAGAGCACCAGGCCGTGCTGCTGCATCCGGCGCAGCACGGTGATCAGTGGCCCGCCGCCGTCCCAGCGCACCTGCGCCAGGTGCGGATACGTCTCCCGGTCCCAGTGCACGTCCACCCAGCCGTCGGTCAGGTCGAGCAGGTGCAGGCTGGTCGCCGCGGCGCTCCGGACGGCCAGCACCTGGCCGCCGTCCGGGGCCCACCACCAGCCCCGGGTCCGGCCGAAGTCGCCCGCGGTGGCGCCGGGCACACCCCAGGCGATGCTGCCGCCGCGCTCGCGCCAGGCGTATCCGGGCTCGCCGGCCAGCAGCCGGTCGCCGTCCGGGCCGCTGACCCGCAGGGTCGCCGACCCGCCGGCGTCGGTGACGTATCCGATCCGGACACCCAGCGGGTCGGGCCGCGGGTCGGACACCGGCCCGGCGGTCGCGATCGCGGTGACCACTCCGGTGGTCAGGTCGGCGCGGAACAGCTCGCCGCCGCGGGTGAAGGCCGCGGTCCGGGCGTCCCGGTCCATCGCGTACGCCTCGATCGGCCCCGGCGCGACGAGCCGTTCGCCGCCGCCGGCCAGGTCGAGCAGCCAGAGGCCGGCCTCCGGGTCGGCCGGGCCGGACGAGCGCAGGAAGGTCACCCGCGCTCCGTCGGCGCCGACCTTGACGGCGTGCGGGGCGCCGTGGCGGAAGCCGCCGGTGCGCCCGGCGAGTCCGGGGTAGTCCACGACCTCAGCATCGCTGATCAAGGTGTGCCCTCGCGGGGTAAACCGTGGGCTCGTCGGGCGAACCGGTCGGTGGTCGCGCGTACAGTATCGGCCGTGACGCTCGACCGGACCGCTTCCGATTCGCTGCCCGCCCGCCGCCTGCTGCTGGTGCACGCCCACCCCGACGACGAGGTCATCGGGACCGGCGCGACCATGGCGCACTACGTCTCGACCGGCGCCCACGTGACGCTGGTGACCTGCACCCTCGGCGAGGAGGGTGAGATCCACGTCCCGGCGCTGTCGCAGCTCGCCGCGGCCGAGGCCGACCAGCTCGGGGGGTACCGCCTCGTCGAGTGGGAGCGCGCCTGTGCCGCGCTGGGCGTCACCGATCACCGCATGCTCGGCGGCCCGGGGCGCTACCGCGACTCCGGCATGATGGGCCTGCCCACCAACCAGCACCCGCGCGCCTTCTGGGGCGCCGACCTGGACGAGGCCGCCGCGCACCTGGTCGAGATCATGCGCGAGCTGCGCCCGCAGGTGATGATCACCTATGACGCGAACGGCTTCTACGGTCACCCGGACCACATCCAGGCGCACCGGGTCGCGATGCGCGCCGCCGAGCTGGCCGGCCCGGACGCCCCGGAGAAGATCTACTGGACCGCGATGCCGCTGAGCGTGCTGCGCGACGGCATGGAGGCGTTCAAGGAGTCGGAGAACAACCCGTTCGCCGACGTGGAGAGCGTCGACGAGATGCCGTTCGGCACGCCGGACGACGAGATCGCGGCCCGCATGGACGGCACCGACCACCACGCGAAGAAGACCGCGGCGATGCGCGCGCACGCCAGCCAGATCCCGGACAACTCCTGGCTCTACGGCATGGCCGGCGACTTCGGCGGCGAGTTCATGGGCGTGGAGTACTACACGCTGGTCAAGGGCGAGCGCGGCCCGGGCGAGGGCCCGCACAAGTGGGAGACCGACCTGTTCGCCGGTCTGGACCTGGACGGGTCATGACCGTGTCGGAGGCGCCCGGGCAGCAGGTCGAGGCCACCCCCGCCGCCGGCCGGCCGGTCTGGGACGTCGCGCTGCGCTCCGCCGGCGTGCTGATCAGCGTGGTCGCCACGGTGGTCACCACGCTGCTCGAGGTCGAGCTGAGCGTGCTGCGGGTGGGCGGCGTGACCGGGCTGTTCCACGGTGACGCCGCGATCTGGACCGGCGGCGGCGCGCTGACCGGCCTGGCCGTCCCGCTCACCGTCGGCGCCAACCTGGGGCTGGCCTGGCTGGCGGTCACCACGATCGGGCGCAGCTGGGGGATCGGCGTGCCGTGGGCGCTCTGGACCCTGCTGATGCTGGGCGCGGCCGGCACCCGGACCGCCGAGGGCGACTATCTGCTCGGCGGCGACAACTGGGTGGCGCTGGTGATGATCCTGGCCGGCAGCCTGTCGTTCGCGTTCTACGCGTACAAAATGATCATGAAGCCGATCAAGCAGGGCTGATTTCTCAGACGACTCTCAGCCCGCCTCTAGGAACTCCCGCGCACCATCCGCGAAGATGACCGGGAGATCGAGCGCCGCGGGTTCGTCCGGCGCTACGATCCCGGCCACGATTCGTTCCCCGGGAGGACTTGATGACGCAGCAGCGCTGGTTCCGGATCACGGTGCTGGCGGTCGCCCTGTTCGTGATCAACGCGGTGACCAGACTGGTCGTCCGCATCGGATTCGACAGTACGGACACCGCTCAGAGCCGTGGTTCCATCGTCATGTTCGGTCTGGTCGCGGTCCTGCTGGGCACCCTGACCTTCGTCTGGTCGCAGAGCCGGCGGTCCGCCGACTGGCTGCCCGACGTCGGCGGCGGCGCGCTCGGCGGGATGCTGCTGACCGTCCTGCTGGGACCGTTCATCAGCGGCAGCGAGCCGTTCGCGAACGGCGGCGGCGACTTCTTCGCGCAGATCTGGCTCTACGCCGCGTGCGCCGTCGCCGGCTCGGCGATCGGGTACGGGATCGCGGTCATGCTGGGCCGCGACTTCCGCTCCCGTTCGCTGCAGGCCTACAGCCGGGCCCGGACCGCGCGGCCCCGCCGGGTCGTCCGCCGCTAGCTGATCGGGGCTTCCCGGGTCAGGTAGGTGTGGTGGGTGCTGAAGCCCATCCGGCCGTAGAGCGCGACCGCCGCCGTGTTCCGCTCCTCCACCTGGAGGTAGGCGCGCGACGACCCGTGCTGTGCGGCCCACTGCGCCAGCCCGCGGACCACGTGCCGGCCCAGGCCGCGCCGGCGCGCGGCCGGTGCGGTCTGCAGCAGCGACACGCCCAGCCAGCGGTCCGGTCCGGTGATCGCGCCGCGGGCGACCGCGAGCAGGTCACCGTCCGCGTCCCGGACGTGCGCGAAGACCTTTTCCGGTACGCCGTTGAGGATCCGGATCGCGGAGGCCGGCAGGGTGCCCTTGTGCTCGGCGACCATCGCGTACCAGTCGTCGCCGGGGGAGTCGGCCAGGTCGACGGGTGGCAGGTCGGTGCGGGCCGGCGCGGCCAGGATCGGGGCCAGCGGGCTGGTCTGCACCAGGGTGAGCGGCCGGGCCGACCACCCGCGCGCGTCGAGTGTGGCGTTGACCGGCGCGGCCAGCGGCATCGGCGCGTTGATCAGCGGGCGCTGGCCGTGGTCGTGGTACCAGCGTTCGACAGCGTCGATCGCGGCGTCGAGGGGCCGGTCCGGGTCGCCGACCGCGAGCGCCGAGTTCGCCCGGCCGGTCCAGTTGTCCGCGGCGCGCAGCAGCCAGTTGCCCAGCTTGGCGCGGACCGGCGCGGGCCAGGCCGCGTCGGCGGCGAGCTCGAGGGCGATCACCGAGGCGGCGTGCGGGCGGCTGGCCGGCGGGACCCGCTTGGCCCGGTGCACCTCGCGCAGCGGCACCCGCAGGGTTCCCTTGTCGGTCGCTATGGTGAGATCGGTCTCCGTGAGGTCGACGAGCTCGCCCAGCGCATCCGTGAAGAGCGGTCGATCATTGGATACGCCTACAATTCGCCGTACCACCACACGGTGTCCCACATCCTGCTGTCGGAGCACGCATTACCTCCCTCGGCGGGAATACTAGGCTCTGCATTTGTCGTCGGCGGTCCCCGCGGCGTGGCTTTGAAGGGAAAGACCCGTGACCTACATCATCGCTGAGCCCTGCCTCGATGTTCTCGACAAGGCGTGCATCGAAGAGTGCCCGGTCGACTGCATTTACGAGGGCAACCGGATGCTCTACATCCACCCCGATGAGTGCGTCGACTGCGGGGCCTGTGAGCCGGTCTGCCCGGTCGAGGCGATCTTCTACGAGGACGACGTCCCGGAGCAGTGGAAGGACTACACGAACGCGAACTACGAGTTCTTCGAGGACCTCGGCTCGCCCGGTGGCGCCTCCAAGGTCGGCAAGATCGACAAGGACACGCCGTTCATCCTGGCCCAGCCGCCGCGCGGGGACGCACACTGAGCGCTCTGTCGTCGGCCCTGCCGGATTTCCCCTGGGACCTGCTGGAGCCGGCCAAGACTCTCGCCGCGTCCCACCCGGACGGCATCGTCGACCTCTCGGTCGGCACGCCGGTCGACTCGGTCCCCGCGGTCATCCGGCAGGCCCTCGTCGAGGCGGTCGACTCGCCGGGCTATCCGCTGACCGCGGGCACGCCGCAGTTGCGTGCCGCCATCGCGGGCTGGCTGGCCCGGTCCTGTCACGCCTCCGGTGAGCTGGGCGTGCTGCCCACCATCGGTTCCAAGGAGATGGTCGCCTGGCTGCCGACGCTGCTCGGCGTCGGCCCCGGCGACGCGGTGGTGATCCCGCAGGTCTGCTACCCGACGTACGAGGTCGGTGTCCGCCTGGCCGGCGCCGAGGTGATCCGTTCCGACGCGCTCACCGCGGCCGGCCCGGCCCGGGTCAAGCTGGTCTGGATCAACTCGCCGTCCAACCCGACCGGCCGGGTGCTGCCCGCCGAGCACCTGCGCAAGGTGGTCGCCTGGGCCCGCGAGCGCGGCGCCGTGGTGGCCAGCGACGAGTGCTACCTGTCGCTGGGCTGGGAGTCCGAGCCGGTGTCGGTGCTCTCCGACGAGGTGACCGGCGGCGACTACACCGGCGTGCTGGCCGTCCACTCGCTCTCCAAGCGGTCCAATCTGGCCGGTTACCGGGCCGGTTTCGTCGGTGGCGATCCGGCCCTGATCGCCGAGCTGCTCGCGGTACGCAAGCACGCCGGCATGATCCCGCCGGCCCCGGTGCAGGCGGCCATGGTCGCCGCGCTGGCCGATGAGGAGCACGTGGTCGTGCAGCGCGCGCGGTATGCGGCTCGCCGCGAGACCCTGCGTGCCGCCCTGACCGAGGCCGGTTTCGCGATCAGCCACTCGGAGGCCGGGCTGTACCTCTGGGCCACCCGGGGTGAGGACTGCTGGCAGACCGTCGACCGGCTGGCCAAACGCGGGATCCTGGCCGCGCCGGGTGCGTTCTACGGCCCGGCCGCCGGGCAGCACGTCCGGATCGCGCTGACCGCGACCGACGAGCGGGTGGCCGCGGCCGCGGACCGTCTCACCGAACCGTTCTGACCCGCCGTTTCTGATCCGCCGTCGTGGGAGAACAGGAGTGCTCGTGGACCAGCCGGTCGTCGTCGTCCGTGGTGAGGCCGTTCACGAGGTGCCGCCGGACGAGGCCACCTTCCAGGTGACGGTGTCCGCGGCGGACCGTGACCGGCCGCTGGTGGTCCGCCGGTTGACCGAGCGCTCGGCCGGCATCGACACGCTGCTGGACTCCTACGACCAGGCCGGTCTGCGCCGGGAGACCTCCGGGATGAACGTCTATCCCGAGTTCCGGCGCGGCGAGAAGGTGACCCGGTACCACGGCCAGATCAGCATGACGGTGACGGTGACCGATTTTGCCATCCTCGGTGAGCTGATGACCCGGCTCGCCGGTGACGGCCTGGTGTCGCTGTCCGGCCCGTGGTGGCGGTTGCGGCCGGGCAGCCCGGCCGGTGCCGCGGTGCGCCGCGCGGCGATCGGCGACGCGCTGAGCCGGGCCCGTGACTACGCCGCCGCGGTCGGCGCCCGGCTGGACCGGCTCGTCGAGATCTCCGACACCGACGGTGGCGGCGGCGCGATCTATGCTGCCCGGTCCATGCAGGTCACGAACCTCTCCGGCGCCGCGGCGGACGGCGCCGAGCCGGCTCTGGACGTGACCCCGCAGATGCAGACCGTGTCGGCACAGGTCCTGCTCCGGGCACTGATCACGAACCCGGAGAGCCTGGGCTGATCTGAGCGTTCCGGACCCCGGGCCGCTGATCTGAGCGTTCCGGGCCCCGGCCCGGGCTGATCTAGCCGTTCCGGTCCGCGCGGCGGCCAGGTCCACCAGACTCGACCGCATGCGCACGGGCCTCGGGCACCTGCTCCTGCGGGTGGCGAACGTGAATCCGCGCAGCGTGGCGACGCACTCGGATCGCGTGTTGTACCGCTCGATCGGCGTCTTCATCCTGCTCTACTTCGGCTACGCCACGATCGGTGGCGCCGCCTTCATCGACGCCAGCAGCGGCTACCGGCATCCCTGGTACCAGTGGCTGTTCGGCCCGCTGGTCGCGATCGGCGTGGTGGCCTACGACCGGGCCGTGGTCGGCCGGGTCCAGATCAACTACGACCGGCTCGACTCGACCGATCCGGATCAGCTGCTGCGCCCGCCGACGCTGGGCCTCTATCTGGGCCGGATCGGACTGGCGCTGCTCTTCGCGCTGGTGGTCACGGAGCCGCTGATGCTGGCCCGGTACCGCGGTGAGCTCGACGCCCGGCTCGCCGTCACGCACAGCTCCGACCTCAGCCGGCTGGACGCGAGCGGGGCGGTGGCCGGCTATCAGGCCCGGCTCGCCGAGCTGCGGCGGCAGACGACCGGCGACGACGCGGCGGTGCGTGCGCTGAGTGACCGGGCGGCCGGAAAACGCCGCGATGCTCGCACGCTGTATCGGCAGGCGCTTGCCGACTCGGCCGGGTCCGGCGTCACGCACAGTCCCGGTTGCCCGCGTGGTGGTTACTGCTTCGACCTGGTGCGCCGCTCCCGGTCCCTGGACGTGCAGGCCACCGCGCTCGACCGGCAGGCCGCCGAACTGCAGCGCGACCAGCGGCCGGAGCGGGTCGCCCGGGCCGCCGAGCAGTCCCGGCTGTCGGCTCTGGCGACGACCGAGCGGGCCGGCAACGCCGCCGCGGTGCGCGGGGACTCCGGTTTCGGCGCGCGGACCGCCGCGATGTGGCACCTGGTCACCGCGGACTTCTGGGGCGTCGGCATCCACTATCTGGGCATCGCGTTGCTGCTGATGGCCCTGGACTGCGCCGCGATCGGCCTCAAGTTCGTCTCCCGGGGCAACGCCTACGAGCGCAACGAGGCCCGGTCGGCGCGACTGCGCGAGCACGAGGCCGCGTTGATCCACGAGCGCGAGGTCCACGACGCCCGCACGTATGGCGACGTGACCGCGAAGGTCGTCGCCGACGGTATCGAAGCAGCCAGTAAGGATGTTCAGCTGGCGTTTGCCGCTACGGAGCGTGCTCGCGCGGTGTTACACACCGCAGTGGTCGCGGATCCGTCGGAGATCGAGCGCCGCTACTGGAACGACCGCATCGACGCCTGAGCGCTTTCCCAAAATCAAGATCAAATTCCAGATGTCGTGCGTCCGCCGGGGTTCAGATCGTCGCTCCCGCCGGGACCCCTGCGGGCTCCGCAGGCCGCTGGCGCGTCCCGAACGCGAAGCCCTCCGGGGCGACGCCCGTGGGTGGTAGCGGTCAACCCCAACCCCATGCGGCGGGCCGGAAGTCGTGACGGCGGCGGGTGACTGGCTGGCTCTCAGGGGTGCCTCCGTGTGCCGGAGGCACCCCTGAGAGCCAGCCGGAGCCGGGACCGCGCCGCGGTCGTGCACAGGGGGCGGGGTGTCGCTGAGCTCAGCGCCGGTTGAACGCCCACGCGGCACCCGCCGCGAGCAGGCCGCCGCCGACCGCGGCCAGGAAGCCGTGGTGCTGCGACGCCCACAGCTGGAGACTCCGGTCGGTGGCCCTGTCGTCGAACGCGCCGTGCGCACCGGCGTCCGGCTGACCCGCCCCGTCGGCCGGCTCCCACAGGTTGGCCGGCTGGCTCGCCGGCCGGGTCTCGTCGGTCTGCTGCCCCTTGAACCCGGTCAGGGCCAGGTACCGGTCCAGCACCCCGGGCGCCACCGCGTTCGCGGCCAGGGTCAGCGCGGTCGACCCGCCGACCCAGTACTCGCGGCGCTTCGGGTGGTCGGCGGCGTACTCGACGGCGCGGGCGGCCACCTCGGGCTGGTAGATCGGCGCCACCGGCTGGGCCTTCTTCGGCAGCTTGGACAGCACCCAGCCGAACTGCGGGGTGTTCACCGCCGGCATCTGCACCATCGTCACGTGCACGTTGCTTCTCTCGTGCAGCAGTTCGACCCGCAGCGACTCGGTGAAGCCCTGGATCGCGTGCTTGGCCCCGCAGTACGCGCTCTGCAGCGGGATCCCGCGATAGGCCAGCGCCGACCCGACCTGCACGATCGTGCCGGAGTCCCGGGTGCGCATCCGGGACAGCGCGGCCTTGGTGCCGAAGACGTACCCCAGGTAGCTGACCTCGGTGGTGCGGACGAACTCCGGCATCTCGATCTCGACGAACGGGGCGAAGACGCTGCTGAACGCGTTGTTGACCCAGAGCCCGATCGGGCCGAGCTCCTTCTCCACCCGTTCCGCCGCGGCGTCCACCGCCTCGTGGTCGGCCATGTCCACCTCGATCGGCAGCGCGGTGCCACCGGCCCGGCGTACGTCCTCAGCCGCCCCGGCCAGGCCGTCCTCGCCGCGAGCCAGCAGGGCCACCGTGTCGCCCCGGGCCGCCAGACGGCGGGCGACCGCCCGGCCGATGCCGCCACTCGCGCCGGTCACTACCGAAATCCTGGTCATGACCGGAGTTTGACCCGGATCCGGGCGGCGGAAACCTCAGCGCTGCACGCCCTGCGCCCGCAGCGGCACGGTGAACGTCGCGCCCACGCACGCCGCCGGCACCCCGCGCGGCATGGTCAGGGCGCCGTCCACGGTGAACGCGCCCACGGTGTTGCCGGCGACCTCCCAGGAGACCGGGTACGCGTTCCGGCGCAACCGCAGGTCCGGATCGACGCACCCGGCCTCGCGGTGTTCCGGGTCGGCCAGCACGGTGCCGGGCCCCATCCGGATCGTGGTGATCCGGATCGGCACGTTCTTCTCGTTGGAGACCGTCACCAGCAGATCGCCGTTGCCACCCGGCCGCAGCGTCCGGTTCAGGTCGTTGCGCCCGCGCAGCACCAGGTCGAGCGCCACCGCACCGGGTGCGGCGGCCGGCTGCGGCTCGGTGATCCGCCAGTACGCCCAGGCAGCTCCGGCGTTGGCGAGCATCGCGGCGAGCGCGGCCACCCCCAGGATGGTCCGGGAGCGCCGGTCGAACCGGCTCTTGCGGGGACTGCGGACGTCCCAGGTCGGCTCTTCGTGATCCGCGGTGCTCAGTTCGATCCGTACGTCCTCGTCCCGTCCTCGTCCCGGCCCGGCGTCCTTGCCCACCTTCGACAGGACGTCACGCCGCATCACGAGTGCACCCCCGGGGCGGTGGCCGCGGGCGGATCGCTCAGATGTGGCATGCGGCTCGTTCCTCCTCGGACGCCGGAACAGGCTGAGCTGGCGTTCATACAACGTTCCCTGATAGAGATGTCCGATGTGATCGGTTTTCCGTCCGCCGTAGTAGACGCATAAATCGGAACGATCTGCCCACACGGTTTACCCCGGGCGAGGGATCGCTCTGCCTCAAGGGTCCCTACCGAACCGTCCACGTTGCTGCTGGACACGCCCATAACCTGCAGGGATGCACCCCTAGCGAGCGCCGGTCGCGCACTCAAATCCGGATTCGTCGAGGCGACGGGGTCGAGCCCCCGGTGGAAACCACCGAGGGCTCGAACGGGTGGAGCACGCGCCTACGGCGCGACCGGGCTCGTCGGTCCCTCCGGTGAGGCCGAGACCGACGGGTCCGGCCCCAGGTCCGGCTCCTCCTCGACGGGTGTGCTGCTCCGCGGCGGGGCTGGGACGTTCTCCGGTTCGCTGGCGGGCGAGGTCCGGACGTCCGGGACCGGCGCCGTCGAGGTGTCCCCGGCTTCGGGTGTCGGTGCGGAGACCGATGGGGAGGCCGGCGGCACCGCGGGCGCGGCGATCACGGCCGGATCGGCGGGCGCCGCTGGTGCGGCGGGGAAGGCCAGCCGCGGGCTGAGCTTGCTCGGTTCGCCGGTCCACTCCCGGTACTTCGGCGTGATGGTCCAGCGCCACTTCCCACCGGCCATCTCACCGGTGCCGAACGTGACCGACTCGGTGGTGCTGCCACCGGCGGCCACCGCGCGCGTGACATCGGGTTGCGGCGGCTCGGCCACGCTGTGCGCGACGACCAGGTAGTGGTCCATCCGGACGCCCGGAGCGATCTCCTGGGCGCTCCAGCTGACCACGGCCTGGCCGCTCTGCTTGGTGACGCTGGGTTCGACGCCGCGCGGCATCTTGACGACCTTCGCGGTGAACCGGGTCGGCGCGCTGGTCACGGTCCAGCCGCCGGCGTAGGCGTAGACCGTCCCGGCCACGCCGAGCGACAGGGCCACCGCGCCGACCAGCAACAACCTTCCGGTACGCCTCACCGCGGCACCCGCTGCCCGACTCCGGAGATCGCGATGGTGAACCGCGCGCCGGCGCATTTGCGGGTCGCCCCGATCGGCATGCTCACCGGGATGGCGCCGCCGAGCTCGGTGCGCCCGGACGCCGCCACGGTGACCGGCAGCCGCCCGCTGTACGAGCGGACCTGCAGGTTTGCCGCGGTGGCCGAGCAGCCACGCCGATCAGTGTCGGACACCTTGGCGGTCAACCGGTGCACGGTGATCCGGTACCCGAGCGGGTTGACCACGCTGATCTTCATCTGCTTGACCGCGCCCGGGAAGAGCCCGCGCACCGGCTTGCCCTTCAGCTCGAAGTAGAGCGGACCGCCCCGGTGGTGGCTGTCGCCGACCAGCACGATGGTCTCGTCGGGATTGTCCGGCGAGCCGACGGCAACGATCAGCGCGGCGGCCAAGGCTGCCGCCGAGGTAGCCGCGATCCACCAGCGTTTCGACATGAAGGTCCCCGAAGGTCGAACGGGAGACGGGAGCGACCGACGTCGCTCCCGTCCAGATATGTCAGGAGGCCGCGCTCACGCCGGGGACCGAGTAGTCGATCGTGATCGTCTTTCCGGCGCACGTCTGCGGGATGCTGCCGATCGTGACCTGCGTCGAGGCGACGGTGTCATGTCCGGCCGCGAGGGTCGGACTGCCGGGGAAGGTGGTGTTGAACATGCCAGGGTCATCCAGCGCACCCGCGCACGCGGCGGCGGTGCCAGCGTTGTCCTCGGGCGTGGCCGTCGCGTGGGTGATGGTGATCGCGCCGGTGAGCTTGACCGCGAACTCGTTGGGGTTCGTGAACGTCGTGTCCATGGGGATGACTCGGTCCGGGAAGAGAGTCTTCGTGAACGTCGACGACGCCGTCACCGGCTTGATCTCCGCACCCGAGGCGCTTGCCGTGCCCGTGCCGAGGATGCTCCAGCCGGTGGCGGCCCAGGCCGCGCCTCCGCCGATGACAACGACAGCGACGCCGGCGATGACAGCGGTGGAACGCTTGGAGAGCTTGCGCATGGAAAGTTCCTCCTGGAACGGTCTTATCGAGCGCTTCCCCATAGCCGCGGAGCGACGGAATCGGGAGCGCGTCGTTTATCGGGTGTGGCCGGAGCCCTGGGGCTTCCCGGCGCTGCGACAAAGATGGCTGACCCGCCCCACCGGGACGATAGGTATTCCAGCCCCCTGAGTCGGAATGATCCGCCCGCGCCGCCCGACTGTTCCGCTTAACCCATAAGTGCTAATCAAGCACCATGAATCGACCACCCAGCTCGTGTTGATGATCGCTTCCGGTGTGGCTGACCTGCGTCGATGAGCAAAGGCAGACCTCGGCAGCTTTCTCAAGCACGAGACCTGCTCACAGCGTCGCCGGGGGCCACCGGGGGCTGCCGTAGCACCGGAAACATGAGCCGGGGAGCGTATTCAGCGCCTTCTCAGGAATGTTTTTCCGGCCGCCGGACCCGAACGGGGTAGTGCATTTCGGCAGCCGTTCCCCTGAAAGAGGCTTACGGTCTATGCCTCTGTCGGCCGGACGGCCTGGAGCAGGAAGCGATGCGCCCGCACGGTGAACTCCCCGCGAGCCCGGATGATGGCGGTGAGCCGCGCGAGCTCCCGTTCGTACCGTTGCGGGGTGAAGTCGCGGACCTGCCACGGCACCGTCCGCAGGTGGTGCACCACGGCCCGGATGTCGCGGAAGGCGAGCGCCGGATGCTCCTCGCGCACGTCGGTCACGTGCAGACCGGCGGCGGTCAGGGCGGCCGCCGCGACCTCGGCGTCCCACCGGCGCGGGTGCGGGGGCGGTGCGCCGAGCGCGTCGTTCAGCTCGGCCAGGTCGTCGCTGCCGACCTGCTGGGTGAGCAGCACCCCGCCGGGCCGGAGCAGCCGGGCGATGTCGGCGGCCGGCAGGCGGCCGTGCCGGCTGAGGACCACGTCGTACTCGTTCTCGCCGGACGGGAGCTCGGTGAGCACCTCGACGCCGAACGGGGCGAGCCGCTCCCGGGCGATCGGGGTGTTGCGGGCCCAGCTCTCCACCGCGACGGTGTGCGGCGGCAGCGGGACGAACTCGGCGAGCAGCTCGCCCCCGCCGGTGTCCAGGTCGAGCACGCTGGTCGCGAAGCGCAGCAGCGGCCGGGCGATCTCCGGGTACGACCAGGACGGCTCGGACGCCACGGCCAGCCCGTCCAGCCAGGCGAATTCCCACCCGGTCATGGACGCGCCGGCCGCCGCGGTGTTGAGATCGTCATCCGGCCGGCTGCTGCGCACACGCCGACGGTAGCCAGACCGTGCGCTCAAAGTCGCGGTGGTCTCACCGGAGAGGGAAGTCGTGGCTGAACCGTGTTCAATCCGCGACTCAGCGCACGCCGGCGCGGCCGGCCGCGGAGGGACGGCCGCACCGGAGAACGGGACGCCCGTGCCGGAGCGGGCACGGGCGCACCGGAGCAGCGGCGGTCAGGCCCGGACCGGCATCAGCAGGGAGAAACGGGAGTCGTCCCCGGCGATCCGGATGGTCAGCGGCTGGACCGGCCCGTCCAGGTCGAGCTGCAGCTGACCGGGCCCGCCCGCGTCCACCGCCTGGAGCAGGAACTCCCGGTTCACCGCGACGTGCGTGCCGGCGTCGGCCGCCCACTCGTCCTCGGCAGCCAGCCGCAGGCCACCGTCCGGGTCGAGAGCGAGGATCGCGACCGGGTAGACCGCGCCGTCGTGCTCGCGCCGTACCTCGGGCGCGCCGGTGAGCAGCCGCCGCACCTGGTCAGGGGTGACCGTGACCCGGCGGGTGCCGTCACCGGACGGGCCGATCAGCCGTCGGTAGTCGGGGAACTCCACGTCCAGCGGCTCGGTGCGGAGCTCGCGGCCGGCGCTCTCCGTCCGTACCACATTGGGGGTGACATCGAGGGTCAGCGGACCGGAACCGATCAGGCGGAGCTCGTCGACGAAGGCCAGCGGCAGGTACTGCCGGGCCGGAGGCCCCTCGATCGTCGCCGGCGCGGAGGCCACCGCGAGCCGATAGCGGTCCGTGGTGACCAGGGTCAGCACGCCGTCGCCGGTCTCGAACAGGATCCCGCCGGGGAACGGCGCGCCGGGGATCGGGCCGGTGGCGGCGAAGCGGACCGCGGCCAGCGCGGCGGTCAGATCAGTTCCGGACAGGGTCACGCGGGTCATCAGGTTCTCCTCCAGATCGAGCAGGGTGTGCAGGCGGAGGAGCTCGCGGCGGGCGTCGACGATTCCGGCTTCCAGCCGGTCGCGGTGGGCGTCGATCCTTTTCCGTATGAGGCCGGGGCGCCCCAGGTCGCGCACCGCCTCGGCGATCTCGGCCACCGGCATGCCGACCCGGCGCAGCCCGGCGATCAAGCGGGCCGCCCGGATCTGCTCGGCGGTGTACCGCCGGTAACCGGTCACCGGGTCGACCGCGGCCGGGACCAGCACGCCCGCGCCGTCATACCAGCGCAGCGCGCTGACCGTCAGACCACTGGCCCGGGCCGCCTCGCCGATGTTCCGCATCTCGCTCCTCACAGGGGTAGACCCTGAAGCCTCGACCTGGTGGAGGGTCAAGCCGGAAACGGTCGTGGGTCACCCCGGCAGCGGTCGTGGGTTACGCCGGGATCAACAGTGCCCCGCCGAGCGCCGCCATGACCAGGGCTATCCCGCCGTCCAGCACCCGCCAGGCGTTCGGCCGGGCGAAGAGCGGGCCGAGCCGCCGGGCGCCGAGGCCGAGCGCGGTGAACCAGGACAGGCTGGCCGCCGCGGCGCCCAGGCCGAACATCCAGCGGTGCGCGTGCTGCTGCGCGACCGAGCCGAGCAGCAGCACGGTGTCCAGGTAGACGTGCGGGTTCAGGTAGGTCAGCGCCAGGCAGGTGAGCAGGGTGGCACGCAGAGTCGCCGGGGCCTGGCCGGCCGGGTCGAGACTGCCGGCCGGTCGCAGCGCCCGGCGGGCGGCCAGAATCGCGTAGCCGATCAGGAACGCCGCGCCGACCCAGCGGATCACGGTGACCAGGCGCGGCTGCGCGCTCACCACCGCGCCGAGACCGGCGATGCCGGCCGAGATCAGCGCCAGGTCGGAGAGCGCGCAGGTGAGGACGACCACGAGGACGTGTTCCCGGCGCAGCCCCTGGCGGAGGACAAACGCGTTCTGGGCGCCGATCGCGATGATCAGGACGGCGGAAGCGGCAAAACCGGCTAAAGCGGAGGCGAGCACGGAGCCGACGCTAGGGTTCTTTCGCGGTGCAGACCAGCTAAAGATTTTCAGGGTTGATTAGCAATACTTAACTGTGGACCAGGTACAGCTGGCGACCTTCCAGGCCGTCGTGGAGCAGGGCAGTTTCGAGGCCGCGGCGCGGGCGCTGCACGTCACCCCGTCGGCGGTCAGCCAACGGATCAAGGCACTCGAACGAGCGGTCGGGCAGGTGCTGGTGCGCCGGGCCAAGCCGTGCGTCGCGACCACGGCCGGTGAGGCGCTGGTCCGGTTCGCCGGGCAGGTGGCGCTGCTGGAGAAGGAGGCGCTGGCACAGGCCCGGGGCGGCACCCGGGTCTCGATCGTGGTCAACGCCGACTCGCTGAACACCTGGTTCATGCCGGTGCTGACCCAGGTGCCGGGCGTGACCTTCGACCTGCACACCGACGACCAGGACTACACCGCCGACCTGCTGCGCTCCGGCACCGTGATGGCCGCTGTGACCGGGGACGACGTGGCGGTGCAGGGCTGCCGGGTGGAACGGCTGGGCGCGATGCGCTACCTGGCGGTCGCCGCGCCGGGCCTGGACTTCGCGTCCGCGCCGATGATCGTCTACAACCGCAAGGACCAGCTGCAACACCGGTTCCTCGGGTTGGTGGGGGAGCCCGCGGCCGCCCGGTTGATCCACTACGTGCCGGCCGCGGCGGCGTTCAACGAGGCGATCCGGCTGGGGCTGGGCTGGGGCACGGTTCCGGAGCAGAACGCGGGGCCGCTACTCGCCTCCGGCGAATACGTCCGCATATTTCCGGAAAAATATCTGGACATTCCGCTCTACTGGCAATACTGGCGGATCGAGTCGGAGCTGCTGAACACACTGACGGCCGCCGTGCACACGGCGGCCGCCTCAGCCTTGCATGGTTAGCTCACGCATCGGCCCCGAAGGGCGCAATGCCGCCGAGCGAAGCGAGGCCAGTTAGCTCAGTTGGCGTGCAGGGCGCTGTTCAGCTCGATGCCGGTGCCCTTGCGGGGGCGGGCCTCCAGCGCGCCGGAGACCGAGTTGCGCCAGAACAGGAGATTGTTCACACCGGACAGCGCGATGGCCTTCACCACACGGCCGTCGGGCAGCGAGATCTTCGACGACGCGGTGATGTAGACGCCCGCCTCGACCACGCAGTCGTCGCCGAGCGAGATGCCCACCCCGGCGTTCGCCCCGAGCAGGCTGCGCTCGCCGATCCGGACCTTCTCCTTGCCGCCGCCGGAGAGCGTCCCCATGATCGACGAACCACCGCCGATGTCGGAGCCGTCGCCGACCACCACGCCCTGCACGATCCGGCCCTCGACCATCGAGGTGCCCAGCGTGCCGGCGTTGAAGTTGACGAATCCCTCCTGCATGATCGTCGTCCCGGGCGCCAGGTGGGCGCCGAGCCGGACCCGGTCCGCGTCGGCGATCCGGACACCGGACGGCGACACGTAGTCGGTCAGGCGGGGGAACTTGTCGATGCCGTGCACGGACAGGTGCCGGCCCGCGGCGCGCTCCAGGAAGCGCAGCTCGTCGACCCGGTCCGGCGGGCACGGGCCGGCCGAGGTCCAGGCGACGTTGGTCAGCTGACCGAAGATGCCGTCCAGGTTCAGCTCGTTCGGCCGGACCAGGCGGTGGGAGAGCAGGTGCAGCCGGAGGAACGCCTCGGCGGTGCCGTCGATCGGCTCGGCCAGCGACTTGATCGAGGTGCGGACCTCGACCGTCGAGAGGCCGGGAAGCAGCTTCGGGCCGGTCAGGCCGGCCGGGAGGACCGGGAGGTCGGCCGGCTCGTCGCCAAGACCCAGGAAACCGGCCGGGTACCAGGTGTCCAGCACCTGCCCCTCGGTGGTGACGGTGGCGAGGCCGACGCCCCACGCGGGCGAGGTCGAGATCGCGGTATGCACGGGTGAACCCTACTAGCCCGACGGTGCGCGGATCGCGTGCGTCCGATGCTCGGGACAGCCTTGTAGGGTGCGGGCATGGCCAACCCGCTTACCCCGGACGTGCTGGTCGACCCGGTCGAACTGACCCGAGCGCTGGTCGACATCGAGTCCGTGTCCCGCGACGAGAAGGTGATCGCCGACTGTGTGGAGGACGTGCTCCGCAGCGTCGGTCACCTGAGCGTCGGGCGAGTGGGCAACACCGTGATGGGCCGTACCGATCTGGGCCGCGGGCAACGGGTGATCATGGCCGGTCACCTGGACACCGTGCCGATCAACAACAACTGGCCGTCCACTGTCGTCGACGACCTGATCTACGGCTGCGGCACCTCGGACATGAAATCCGGGGTCGCCATCGCGCTGCACCTGGCGGCCACCCTGCCCGACCCGGCGTACGACGTGACCTACCTGTTCTACGAGGCCGAGGAGATCGAGTCCGAGCACAACGGGCTCAACCTGGTCGCGGCCGCCCACCCGGAATGGCTGCGCGCGGACTTCGCGGTGCTGCTCGAGCCGACGTACGGGAAGATCGAAGCCGGCTGCCAGGGGACCGTGCGGGTGTCGGTGCGCACCCATGGGCGCCGTGCGCACACCGCCCGGGCCTGGCGCGGGGTGAACGCCATCCACGCGGCCGGCGAGGTGCTGCGCCGGCTCGCCGACTACCAGGCGCGGACCGTGACGATCGACGGGTGCACGTACCGGGAGGGGCTGAGCGCCGTACGGATCTCCGGTGGTGTGGCCGGCAACGTGGTCCCGGACGAGTGCTCGGTCGAGGTCAACCTGCGGTTCGCCCCGGACCGTTCCGAGCAGCAGGCCTTCGAGCACCTGCAGGAGGTGTTCGCCGGGTTCGACCTGGAGGTCACCGACTCGGCGCCCGGCGCGCTGCCCGGCCTGGACGCCCCGGCGGCCCGGGAGTTCCTGATCGCGGTCGGCGCCGAGCCGGCCGCCAAGCTCGGCTGGACCGACGTGGCCCGGTTCGCGGCGCTGGGCATCCCGGCGCTCAACTACGGCCCGGGCGACCCGTCGCTGGCGCACGCCCAGGACGAGCACGTGGAGATCGGCCAGATCCGCGACGGAGCGGCCACCCTGCACCGCTGGCTGGCCGGCTGACCCCGGCTTGTTGTCGGCCCGGCTTGTTCTTGTGCCGGGCTTGTTGTCGGCCTGGCCGGTTTTTGTGCCCGGCTTGTTGTCAGTCCGGCCTGCTCAGACCCGGGGCAGTGCCACCCGGCCGATCGCTCGTTGGGGCACCACGATCGGCAGGTCCGGTGGCGGGATTTCCATGGTCGCCTCGGGGTCGCTGGCCGGCTCGGGGTGTTGTGCCGCGAACGCGAGGCGACGTTCCTCGACCACCATCTGGATCCGTCGCTGCATGCGACGGTGCATCTTCAGCCGCTCGTATCGGTTGGTCACGGTGGCCGCCCTTTCACCGGGACACCCGGGAACCGGGCGCCGTGCCTGCCGTGTGGACGCGGTTCGGTAACTGTATAGACGCACCAGAGCTACCGTCCGTTGCTTCAATCTGGCAAAAAGGTCTCCGAGTCGCAATCCTCTTACCGAAACGCAGCCGGTTATTCACCGGGTACTGACCGTCCGCACTACCTTGGACGCATGACCGAGAGCACCAACGGGCGACCGCCGGCCGCGCCGCAGCGTCATCGCGGTGCAGTTACGCTACGTCGTGACGCTCTGCCGAAAGGCACAGCTGACGAGAAACTTCTGGATTCAGAGCATCGCGGAGAGTGGAAGACCAAGGACGCCTGGCGCGCCCTGCGGATACTCTCCGAGTTCGTCGAGGGCTTCGACACCCTGGCCGACCTGCCACCGGCGGTCAGCGTTTTCGGGTCAGCCCGGAGCAAACCGGACAGCGCCGAGTGCGAACTCGCCCGGAATCTGGGCGCCGCGCTCGCCGAGGCCGGGTACGCGGTGATCACCGGCGGCGGACCCGGCGTGATGGAGGCGGCGAACCAGGGCGCCACCGAGGCCGGCGGGATGTCCGTCGGGCTCGGCATCGAGCTCCCGTTCGAGCAGGGCCTCAACGACTGGGTCGACATCGGCATCGACTTCCGGTATTTCTTCGTCCGCAAGACCATGTTCCTCAAGTACGCGCAGGCGTTCGTGGTGCTCCCCGGCGGCTTCGGCACCCTCGACGAGTTGTTCGAGGCGATCACCCTGGTCCAGACGAAGAAGGTGACCCGCTTCCCGGTGATCCTGATGGGCGTCGACTACTGGGGCGGCCTGCTCGACTGGATCAAGGGCCGGATGCTCGACGACGGCAAGATCAGCCCGGCCGACCTGGACCTGATGCAGGTCACCGACGACGTCGCCGAGGCCGTCCGGATCATCAAGGACGCCGGCACCGCCCAGGAGTCCGCCTGATGGCCGTGATCAACGTCTTCTGCGCCACCGCTACCACGAAGGAGTCCGCCTGATGGCCGCCATCTGCGTCTTCTGCGCCTCCTCGGACACCGTCGAGCAGCGCTGGCTGGACCTGGCCGCCGAGACCGGCCGGGCGCTCGGCGCTCGCGGGCACAGCCTGGTCTCCGGCGGCGGCTGCGTCGGCATGATGGGCACGGTCGCCGACGGGGCCCGGTCCGGCGGCGCGCACACCCTCGGGATCATCCCGCAGTGCCTGATCGACATGGAGGTGGCCGACACCGCCTCGGACGAGCTGATCGTCACCGACGACATGGGCGAGCGGAAGAACGTGATGATCGACCGATCGGACGCGTTCCTCACCCTGCCCGGCGGCCTCGGCACCCTCGACGAGCTGTTCGAGGTGTGGACCACGGCCACGCTCGGCGTGCACCGCAAACCGATCGTGCTGCTCGACCCGGACGGCTTCTACGACGGCCTGCTCAGCTGGCTCAACGGCCTGGTCGCCACGAAGTTCGTCCGCGCCGGGGCGATGGAGACCGTGCTGGTGGCCCGCTCGGTGCCGGACGCACTGGACACGATCGAGGCCGCGCTCACGTCCTGACCGAGGCGGCCCCCGGCGGCCGGATCGCTGCCGGCCACTGCCGGCCCGGCGGCTGTCGGCTTCCGGCTGTTTGTGGTGGCCCTCGCAGGGGCGGTAGGAGCACGCGATCGCTGACTGCGTGCGTCTGCCGCCCCGGGGCGGGCGGTGGGTGTCCGCGTTGCGGGATTGCGTCCTGCTGACGCCCCTGAAGCCAGCCGATCGCGTGTTCCTGCCGCCCCCTTGGCGCTGATCGCGTGTTCCTGCCGCCCTGTCTGCGCTGATCGTGTGCTCGTGCCGCCCCGTCGGCGCTGACCGCGTGCTCCCGCCGCCCGCTCGTTGCTGATCGCGTGTTCCTGCCGCCCTCGGCTGGTGCGGCCGACCTGACTCGGGTGGGTTCAGGTGGACCTCGCCTCGGAATAACGTCGTACCGGCGTGCTCTGATAGATCCGTGAGCACGCCGGCCCCTCCCTCCCCGGTGCGCCGGCCCGACTACCGCCTGGTCCGGCGTCCCCGCCCGGCCGTGCCCGAGCTGCGCGATGATCCCGTGCAGGCCCGGGTGGCCGCGCACACCCGTGGCCCGCTGCTGGTCGTCGGCGGTCCCGGCACCGGCAAGACCACCGTGCTGGTCGAGGCGGTCGCCGCCCGGATCGCCGAGGGCGTCGACCCGGAGCGGATCCTGGTGCTCACGTTCGGCCGCCGTGGCGCGGCGTCGCTCCGCGACCGGATCGAGGCGAGGATCGCCGGGGACGCCGGGCGCATCGTCCACGAGCCGTTGGTCCGGACCTTCCATGCGTACGCGTTCGGCCTGCTCCGCCGGGCCGCCGCCGAGCGCGGAGAGCCCGCCCCGCGGCTGCTCACCGGCCCCGAGCAGGACTTGATCATCCGTGAGCTGCTCGCCGTGGTGGAGGATCCCGAGGCGACCGACACGATCGGCTGGCCGGAGGGGCTCCGCCCGGCCCTGCCCACCCGGGCCTTCGCCCAGCAGCTGCGTGACCTGATGCAGCGTGCCGCCGAGCGCGGGATCGGCCCGGTCGGGCTGGCCCGGCTCGCCACCGATCTGGGCCGCGACGACTGGTCCGCCGCCGCCCGCTTCCTCCGGGAGTATGTCGAGGTCCTCGCCCTGCGCGACGCCACCACCCGCGGTTCGGTCGCCTATGACCCGGCCGAGCTGGTCCGGGCCGCCTCCGGGCTGCTCGCCGACGAGCCCGGCCTGCTGGCGGCCGAGCGCCGCCGGCTGGCGTTCGTGTTCGTCGACGAGCTCGCCGAGACCGACCCGGCCCAGGTCGACCTGCTGGCGCAGGTGGCCGGCGGGGGCAAGCCACTGGTCGCGTTCGCCGACCCGGACTCCTCGATCTTCGGTTTCCGCGGCGCCGAGCCGGCCGTGGTCAGCGCGTTCCCGGCCCGGTTCCGTTCCCCGTCCGGCGCCCCGGCCGAGACCATCGCCCTGCACACCAACCACCGCGCCGCACCGTCCCTGCTCACCGCGACGTCCGGCGTGGCCCGCCGGATGCGCGGCCCGATCGCCCACCGCCCGATGTTCCCCCCGCCGGCAGCGCAGGCCCCACCTTCCCGCGAGCCGGCCGCCCTTCCACCCGACCGCGCCCCGTCCGCTGCGCCGGTTTCCCCCGCAGGGGCCGATCCGTCTGATCCGCCGGCTTCCTCCGCGGGGGATGCTTCGGTTCTGCCTGGCCGTGGTGTGGCCGGGTGGCCGTCGGCCGGTGGCGATCGGGCCGGGGCGCGCAGCTCCGCCGAGGCGGGCCGGGGGCTGGTCACCGGGGAGGAGATCTCGGCGAGCGGGCCGATGGCCGGGGCCGTCGTGCGGACGTTCCGCTCGCCGGCCGCGGAGACCGCCTTCATCGCGCACGCGCTGCGGGAGGCCCACCTGCTCTACGGCGTTCCCTGGTCCCGGATGGCCGTGGTGATGCGCTCCGCGACACTGCAGCAGCCTTCGGTCCAGCGGGCTCTCGCCGCCTCCGGTGTGCCGACCGTGGTGCACGCCGAGGATCTGCCGCTGCACCTGCAGCCCGCGGTCGCCCCGTTCCTGCTGTTGCTGCGGTGCGCGCTGAGCCCGGAGTCGCTCGACGAGGAGGCCGCCGTCGCGCTGCTGCACTCGTCGCTGGGTGGCGCCGACCCGCTCGCCGAGCGGCGGCTGCGGCAGGGCCTGCGGGCGCTGGCGCTGGCCGCCGGCGATCGGCGTCCGTCCGGGGAGCTGCTCGTCGACGCGGTCCGGGACCCGGCCGGCCTGGCCCTGGTGGAGCGCCGCTGGGCACGCCCGGCGCAGACCATCGCTCGCCTGCTCACGGTCGCCCGGGCGGCGGCCGCCGAGCCGGGCGCCTCGGCCGAGGACGTGCTCTGGACGCTCTGGCGGGCCAGCGGCCTGGCTGACCGGTGGTATGCGATGAGCACCGGCAACCTCCGGGTCACCGACGCGGCGCAGGCCGCCCGGGCCCGGCAGTGGCGCGCCGAGGCCGCCGACCGTGATCTGGACGCCATGGTCGTGCTCTTCGACGCGGCCGCCCGGTTCGTCGACCGGCTGCCCGGCGCCGGCGTCGGCGTGTTCCTCGACCACGTGCTGGGCCAGGACCTGCCGGCCGACACGATCGCACCCAGCGCCGACCGTGGCGAGGCGGTCCGGCTGCTCACCGCGCACGCCGCGAAGGGCCTGGAGTGGGACGTCGTGGTGCTGGCCGGGGTGCAGGAGGGCATCTGGCCCGACCTGCGCCTGCGCGGCAGCCTGCTGGGGTCGGAACGCCTGGTCGACGCGGTGGCCGGCCGTCCCGCGTCCGGGTCGGAGGCGATCGTCGCCGAGACCTCCGCGCTGCTCGACGAGGAGCGCCGGCTCTTCTACGTGGCCACCACCCGCGCCCGCCGCCGCCTGGTGGCGACCGCGGTGGCCTCGGCCAGCACCGGCGGCGCGGCGATCGAGGAGCAGCCCAGCCGCTTCCTCACCGAGCTGGCCGCGCGCGGCACCCGCCCGCCCGCCCCCGGCCCCGACGGCGACGACCCGGGCCCGGACGCCCCACTCCCACCCGAGCCCACCGACCCGGACGACCCCGGCCCGCTCCCGGAAGATGAGCTCGAGCCCTCCGACCCGGACGCTCCCGGCCCGCTCCCGGAGAGCGGCGCCGAGCCTGAAGACGAACCGGGTGAGCCGGGTGAGCCGGATGAGCCCGTCGAGCCGGAGGACGAGCCCGGCGGCGAGATGGCGGGCGAGCCAGGGGACGCCGAGCTGACCGTCGGGCGGGCGCCTCGTGCCCTCACGCTCTCCGCGCTGGTAGCTGAACTCCGTACCGTCGTGGTCTCCGCGACCGAGACGCCCAGCCGGCGGCGCGCCGCGGCCGCGGAACTCGCCCGCCTCGCGTCGGCCGGTGTGGCGGGTGCGCATCCGGACGAGTGGTGGGGCCTGCGCCCGCTCTCCGACGACCGCCCGCTCGTCGACGACGGCGTCCCGGTGAAGGTCACCCCGTCGGCGATGGAGAGCGCGCTCCGCTGCAGCCTGCGCTGGCTGCTGGAACGCCACGGCGGCGCGGCACCGTCCGGTCCCGCGCAGGGCATCGGCAACCTGGTGCACGCGGCCGCGATGCTGGCCGAGGACGCGCACGCCGACCGGGAGAAACTCGTCGAGTACGTCTCGGCCCGGTTCGACACGATCGAACTGGCCGCCCGCTGGATGGCCGGTCCGGAGCAGGAGCGCGCACAGACCATGGTGGACAAACTGCTGCGCTGGCTGGCCGCGAACCCGCGCCGGCTGCTGGCGATCGAGCACGAGTTCACCGTCCGGCTGGAGGACGAGCACCGCCCGATCCAGCTCACCGGCCGGGTCGACCGGCTGGAGATCGACGAGGCCGGCCGGCTCGTGGTGATCGACCTGAAGACCGGCAAGTCGACAGCGCTCTCCGCCGACGTGGCCGAGAACCCGCAGCTGGCGGGCTATCAGGCCGCGGTCGACGCGGGCGCGTTCGGCGACTACGGCACGGACAGCGGCGGGGCGGCCCTGGTCCAGCTCGGCCCGGGCAAGGAGGCCCGCGAACAGATGCAGGTCCCGATCACCGAGGCGATCGATCCGCAGTGGGCGTACGCGATGGTCCGCCGCACCGCCGACACGATGGCCGCCGCGACGTTCTCCGCGGTGGCGAACAGCCGCTGCCGGGTCTGCCCGGTGCGGTCCAGCTGCCCGATCTCCGGCAAGGGCCGCCAGGTGGTGGAGCCCCCGCGATGAGGAACGCCCGAGTCGGCCCCCGTTACACGCCGCTGGAGCTGGCCCGCCTGCTCCACCTGCCGCCACCCACCGACGAGCAGGCCGCGATCATCGCGCACCCGGTGAAGCCGCTGCTGGTCGTCGCGGGCGCGGGCTCCGGCAAGACCGAGACGATGGCGTCCCGGGTGGTCTGGCTGGTCGCCAACGGGTACGCGCACCCCGGCGAGATCCTCGGCCTGACCTTCACCCGGAAGGCGGCCGGCGAGCTGGCCCACCGGGTCCGCGCCCGGCTCAGTCAGCTGGTCCGCAGCCTGGGTGGCCGGGACGAGGCGCTGGCCGGCGAGGCGACCATCTCCACCTACCACTCGTACGCGGCCCGGGTGGTCACCGAGCACGGCCTGCGCGGCGGTTTCGAGCCGTCCGCCCGGCTGCTCACCGAGGCGGCCCGCTGGCAGATCGTGGATTCGCTGGTCCGGGCGTACACCGGTGAGATGACCGGGCTGAACCGGGCGCCCGGCACGGTCACCGACGACGTGCTGGCGCTCTCCGCCGAGCTCGCCGAGCACCTGCTCACCCCGGACGACCTGGCCGCCTGGACCGGCCGGTTCTTCGCCGAGCTGCAGTCGTTCCCCGGCCGGATGTACAAAGACGTCAGCGAGTCCCTGCGGCGGCAGCAGAACCGGCTCACCCTGCTGCCCCTGGTCCGCCTCTACGAGCAGCGCAAACTCGGCATCGAGGCGATGGACTTCGGTGATCAGATGGCCCGCGCCGCGCTCGTCGCCCGGGACCATCCGGAGGTGGGCCGGGTCGAGCGAGGCCGGTTCCGGGTGGTGCTGCTGGATGAATACCAGGACACCAGCCACGCCCAGGTGGTCATGCTGAACAACCTGTTCGGCGGCGGGCACCCGGTGACCGCGGTGGGTGACCCGTGCCAGTCGATCTACGGCTGGCGGGGCGCGTCGGCCGGCACGCTGGAGCGGTTCCCGGACGAGTTCCCGGACGCCGAGGGGCATCCGGCCTGGGTGCGCAGCCTGACCCGGAGCTGGCGCAACCGCCCGGAGATCCTGAAGGTGGCGAACGTGGTGTCCGCGCCACTGCGCGCGCAGGTGGGCGTGCTGAAGCCGGCGGAGCGGGTGGCCGAGGCGGTGGGCGGGCGCACGGTCAGTTGTGCGCTGCTGCCGTCGTACGCGGAAGAGGCGTCCTGGATCGCGGACTCGATGCTGACCGCCTGGCGTCTGGTGGCCGGCATGCCGAAGGCGTTGCCGGAGGAGATCCCGCTGGAGCGGCGGCCGACCAGCGCGGTCCTGGTCCGGGTGCGCAGCCAGATCCCGGTGATCGAGGAGGCGTTGCGGGCCCGCGGCCTGCCGGTCGAGGTGGTCGGGCTGGGCGGGCTGCTGGACACCCCGGAGGTCCGGGACGTGGTGTGCACGCTGCGGGTGCTGGCCGACCCGACCGACGGCGCCTCGCTGTTGCGCCTGCTCACCGGCGCGCGCTGGCGGATCGGCCCGCGTGACCTGGTGGCCCTGCACCGGCGGGCGCGCACGATCGCCGGCGCCCGCGCGCCGAAACCGGAGGATCCGGAGTCGGAGGCGCCGGCCGAGGTGACGGCCGACCGGCTGGACGACGCCACCCTGATCGAGGCGATGGCCGACCTGGGCGCCCCGGCGCAGTACGCCCCGGACGGGTACGCCCGGCTCGCCGCGTTCAGCCGGGAGCTCGTCGCTCTCCGGCAGCGCCTGGACCAGCCGCTGCCCGACCTGCTCGCGGACATCGAGCGGACCATCGGCCTGGACGTCGAGGTCGCGGTGCGTGGCTGGGCGGCCGGTGACGCCGGTCTGGCCCGCGCGCACCTGGACACGCTCGGCGAGGCCGCCACCCGGTTCGGCAGCGAGAACGAGTCCGGCACGATCGCCGGTTTCCTGGCGTTCCTGACCGCGGCCGAGGAGGAGGAGCGCGGACTAGAACCGGGCCAGGTCGACGTGGTCGAGGGCGCCGTGCAGATCCTTACCGCGCACGCCGCGAAGGGTCTGGAGTGGGACGTGGTCTCGGCGGCCGGCCTGTGCCGGGGGGTCTGGCCGGGCCTGGTCCGCGGCTCCGACCACTATCTCGGCGGGATCGGCGTGCTGCCGTTCCCGCTGCGCGGCGACGCGTCCGGTCTGCCGGTGCTGGATCTCGAGGACGCCACCGACCAGAAGGACGTGGCCGGCGCGCTGTCCGATTTCGCCCGCGCCTGGCGGGAGCACGACGAGCGGGAGGAGCGCCGCCTCGCGTACGTCGCGGTGACCCGGCCCCGCCGCCTGCTGCTCTGCTCCGGCTACTGGTGGGGCGACGGCGTGAAGCGCCCGCGCGGCCCGTCGGTCTTCCTCGACGAGATCCGCGCGACCTGCGAGGCGGGCGCGGGCGTGGTGGCGGTCTGGACACCGGAGCCGGCGCCGGGCGAGACCAACCCGAGCGAGGAGGTGGTGGCGACCGCCGAGTGGCCGTCCGATCCGCTGGGCCTGCGCCGTCCGGCGATGGCCGCGGCCGCCGACCTGATCCGCCGGATGGTCGCCGACCCGGACGCTTCCGCGGCCGAGGCGTTCGCCGATCTCGCCGTGGCGCATCCGGAGGTCGCGGCCCGCGCCGGCCTCGCGGCCGATCTCGTCGGCCTGGCCGGCCCGGGCTGGTCCGTAGGGGTCTCTGACCACCCGGGAGACACCCCTGAGGACCAGCCGGGACCGCACGCCGGTTCGCTTCCGGCCGATGCCTCTTCCGACCGCCCTTCTCCGGTACGACCAGAACCGTCGGAAACCGCACCCGCGGCGACCGGACCGGCCGGCCCGGTGCACCCGGTGGCGGCTCCCGCGCTCGATCGGGCCAGCCTGCTCGCGGCGGCCTCGGCCGTGGACCGGGTGGCCGCCGAGGTCGACCCGGACATCGCCCGCTGGCGTCGCGAGGCCCGGCTGCTGCTCGCCGAGCGGGCCGAACGCGCCCACCGGGACGGCCCGATCGAGGTGGCGCTGCCCCCGCACCTCTCGGTCTCCCAGCTCGTGGTGCTGCGCCGTGACCCGCAGGCGCTGGCGCGTTCGCTGCGCCGTCCGCTGCCGCAGCGCCCGGCGCCGCACGCCCGCCGGGGCACCGCGTTCCACGTCTGGCTGGAGCAGCGGTTCGGCGCGGGCCGGCTGATCGACATCGACGAGTTGCCCGGCGCCGCCGACGAGCACGCGGCCGGCGACGAGGAGCTGCTCGCGTTGCAGGAGGCGTTCCTGACCGGGGAGTGGGCCGACCGCACCCCGCTCGACGTGGAGGTCCCGTTCGCGACGACTGTCGCCGGGGTGGTGGTGCGGGGCCGGATGGACGCGGTCTTCGCCGACCCGGACGGCCGGTTCGACGTGATCGACTGGAAGACCGGCCGCCGCCCGACCGGTGCCGAGGCCGAGGCCGCCGCGGTGCAGCTCTCCGCGTACCGGATCGCCTGGGCCACCCTGGCCGGTGTCCCGATCACCCGGGTCCGTGCCGGTTTCCACTATGTCCGTGAACAGGTCACCGTCCGCCCGGCCGACCTGATGGACGTGTCCGCGCTGGCGGCGCTGATCACCGAGATCCCCGAGGAGTCGCTTTAGGTCACCGCGGCCAGCAGCCGGAGCAGGGCTGCGGCGTACGCCTCGTCGGCGGTGGGCGCCGTGCAGGTCAGCGTCTCGCCGAGCAGCTCCATGCGTACCCGGAAAGCAGCGGCCTCGTGGTCCAGCGACCGGAACGTGCCGCCGAGCAGCTCCCGCAACTGGTCCTCGCGGGGCAGCCAGACGGTCTCGTCGATCTCCACATCGTCGAGTGCCCACTCGGTCGTGCCGTTGAATCCGATGACCCGGCCCTCCGGCCGATCGTGGACCTGAACGGTCATGTTGCTGAGCACGAAAACCTCGTCGTCGAGGTCCCGATCGGGTATCCCGAAGCGGTCTCCGAGCCGTGGTTTCCAGGTCACTCCAGCGGCTTTGAGCTGCCGCGCGACGTGTATGCCGAGCACTTCCGGGCCTCCGTCATCATGCTAGGCTGCGAGCGTTGTCAGTTTGGTTCCCAAGTACTCAGGAGCGCCTGTGGTGAACGTTGCCTCGGGCGCTTTTTGTCGTAACCCGGGTTTCTCCGGTCGGGCGATCAGTACGGCGACACGAGTCCCGCACAAAGCGGGTCTTACTACCTCGTCCCCGTCCACCATGGGCGGGGGCGATCGACCGTCGAGGAGACGATCATGGTTACCGGCGTTGTGAAGTGGTTCAACGCGGACAAGGGCTTCGGGTTCATCACCCCCGACGACGGCGGCGCCGACGTCTTCGCCCACTTCTCCGCTATCCAGATGTCGGGCTACCGCAGCCTGGAGGAGAACCAGCGGGTCGAGTTCGAGGTCACCCAGGGCCAGAAGGGCCCGCAGGCCGCGAACATTCGTTCCGTCTGATCCATGTCTGACCCTCGACTGCTCTCCGGCGGTCGGTGACAGCATGTGAATTCGGCGTCGTACCCGGCAGGGTGCGGCGCCGATGCCACTTCTCCGGCCGGCTCTCAGTGTGCGCGCCGGGCCGGCTTTCAGTGCGCGCGCCAGGCCAGGTGGAGTCCTTTGCCGACCGGGACGGTCCACCCGCTCAGGCTGCTCTCCCCGGCGAGCAGCTCCAGGAACGCGGCGACCTCGTCCGGGTGCGACAGCACGTTGTCGATCACCAGCAGGCCGCCCGGCCGCAGGACCCGCACCGGGTGCGGCCACCAGCGTGGGTACTCGGTCCGCTCGGCGTCCAGGAACAACAGGTCGACACACGCGTCGGAGAGTCCCTCCAGATAGGCCCCGCCGTCCCCGCGGTGCAGGTTGACCCGCTCCCGCAGGCCGGCTCGGCTCAGGTTCTCCGCCGCGGCCGGATCGGTGTCCACGTCGACGCTGACCAGGCGGCCGCCGGTCGCGTTGAGCGCGTCGGCCAGCCAGATCGCCGAGTACCCGTTGGACGTCCCGATCTCGACCGCCCGGCGGGCGCCGACGATCCCGGCCAGTGACCACAACAGTCCGGCGCTGGCCGGCTCCAGGTTGCGACGGGTGTGCACCCGCTCGGTCTGCGCCGCGTCGAACGCGGCGCCCTCGGCGTACAGGTCGGCCAGCAGCTTCTCGAGACCTTCATTCATATGACCGAGGGTCCGCCCGAACCGCGGCGAGGGGAAGGAGCCGCGGTGCTCCGGAAACGGCGACGGCTCCGGGCACGCCCGGAGCCGTCACTGATCAGACTCGGTCAGACGGCTGCCGCGGGCCGCGGCAGCGGCGCGGTGCCGCCGAGGTGCGCCGGGAGCCACCAGCGGTCGTCGTCACCGGCGGGCTGCTCCGGGTACGCCTTCTGCACCGCGTCCAGCAGCCCGGTGAGCCGCTGCTTGAGCAGCACCGTGGCGGACTCCGGGGTGGCGCCCTCGGGCAGCTCGATCGGCTCGCCGATCTTGATGATCACCGGCACGTGCCGCTTGGTGAGCTCTTTCTTCCGGCCCTTGGTCCACAGTCGATGCGGACCCCAGACGGCCATCGGGATCAGCGGCACCGAGGCCTCCTGGGCCATCCGCGCGGCGCCGGTCTTGAGCTCCTTGACGGTGAACGACTCGCTGATCGTGGCCTCCGGGAAGACGCCGACGATCTCACCGCCCCGCAGCGCGGTGATGGCCTCGCGGAACGCCGCGGTGCCGGCCTTGCGATCGACCGGGATGTGCCGCATGCCGCGCATCAGCGGACCACTGACCTTGTGGTCGAAGACCTGCTTCTTGGCCATGAAGCGCACCAGCCGCTTGGCCGGCTGCGCGCCGAACCCGCAGAAGATGAAATCGAGATAGCTCGAATGGTTGCTGGCCAGGACCGCACCCCCGGTGGTGGGGATGTGTTCGCCGCCCTCGATCACGATCTTCATGTCGAGGACGCGGAACATCGTCTTGGCCAAGCCGACGACCGGGGGATACACCAGTTCCATGGCAGCACGGTAGCGGACAAAACTGAAAACACACTGGGCCGGGTGGCATTTGCCCGGGTGCGTCACGGACCCACGTCGGCGCCGCACGGTACGGCCCCGTGGTGTTCACTTGTGAGCATGTCCGAGCCGCACCCGCACGAGTCCGCCTGGCCCCGGCCGGACGGTTCGTGGTCGTCCGGCACGGTGACCGCTTCCGGTGTGCCGCCGCTGGTCCCGCCGCCGCCGGAGGACCCGCCGCCGGCAGCTGAGCCGACCGGCCCGGAGCGCCGCCGCCGGCAGTTGATGATCTTCGGCGGGGTGGCCGGGCTGATCCTGGCCGGCGGCCTGATCGTGCTGCTGGTGATCCTGTTCGGCAGCGAGAGCAACCCGTTCCGGGAGCGGGCGTCCGCGCCCACCGACGTCCGCCCGCCGCTGGCGCAGGCCTGCCCGGCACCGACCTCGTCGGCGAGCGCCCCGGCCACCGAGGCGCCCGTCGTGCCGCCGCCGGCCACCGGCGCCCGGACCGTCGACGAGGAGGCCGGCATCTCCTACCGGAAGTACCCGGCTCCGTGGCTGACCTGGACCGACGTCTGGCGGGCCGGCACTCTGCAGGTGCCCTACCGGGTCGGCCAGCACTTCGTGACCGAGACCTACAGCGGCGGCGAGTACCACGCCTCGATCCTGTCCGCGGCGATCCCGGCCGCCGACAACGACGCGGTCTCGCTGGACCTGGAGTGCGTGGGCCGGCAGATCGCGGCGGACGTCCGCGCCGAGTACTACCCGCAGCCGAACACCATGGAGCCGATCCGGGACGAGGTCACCACGCTGGGCGGGCGACCGGCCTGGGTGAGCGAGTTCCGGCTGCGCTTCCGGGCGGACGGACTGACCGCCACCGAGGAGTACTCCGCGGTGGCGGTCATCGACGTCGGCAAACCGAGCGCGGCGATCCTGTACGTGTCGATCCCCGGCACCCACAAGCAGTTCGACTACGTGGTCCGGGACGTCCTCAACTCGGTGCGGCCGCTTTAATTGCCGGTCAGGCCCCAGCGCTTGCGCAGGGCGTTGTCGGCGAAGTTGAAGAGCTGGTCGATCAGAATGCCGATCACCAGCACCACCATGATGTAGCTGATCACCAGGCCGCTGTCGGTCAGGTCCCGGGCGTTCTGCATCCGCACGCCGATCGACACCGCGCCGGGCACCATCACCAGCAGCTCACCGGCCATCAGGCTGCGCCACGAGAACGCCCAGCCCTGCTTGAGGCCGGACACGAAGGACGGCAGCGACGCCGGCAGGATCAGGTGCCGGTACTTGGCCAGACCGGACATGCCCATCACCTGGCCGACCCGCAGCCAGGTCCGCGGCACGTAGTCGATGCCGCTGATCAGGCCGTTCGCCACCGACGGCGCGGCACCGATGACGACCACGAACAGGATCGCCTTCTCGCCGAGCTGGAACAGCAGGATGGCGAGCGGGAACCACATGATCGACGGCATCGTCTGCAGGCCGGTGATCAGCGAGCCGATCGCGGCCCGCAGCGGCGCGAAGCGGGAGACCGCCGCGCCGAGGACGGTGCCGATCGCGACCGCAAGGGAGAAGCCGGTGATCGCCCGGGTCATGGTCAGGCGGATGCCGTTCCAGAAGTCGGCCGTGGTGATCAGGTCCCAGAGTTGCGGGAAGACCTCGGTGGGCGGTGGCAGCAGGTACGAGGGCCGCCACTCGGCGAGGTAGGCGGCCTCCCAGATCCCGATCACGATGGCCAGGGCGAGCAGCTTCGGCCATGCGCTGGCCCAGATCCGCAGGCCGAGCCGGCCCTTGTCGCGTTGCGGGGCGGTCTCCAGCGCGTCCAGGCCACTGACCTCGTTGGCGGCCCGGCCCTTCGTCAGGGTCACCGCGTTCGTGGCGGCGGTGGTGCTGTCGGATACGGCGGTTTCAGCTGGCATGACGGGCGACCTCCGCACGGAGCCGGTCGGTGATCTCGGCGGCCTGGCCGGAGACCTCGGGGGAGTCGATGCGCCGGGGGCGCGCGTGCTGGATCGGGAAGTCCTCGATCACCCGGCCGGGGCGGCTGCTCAGCAGGATCACCCGGTCACCGAGGCGGACCGCCTCGCGCACGTTGTGCGTCACGAAGAGCACTGTCAGGTTCTGCTCACGCCAGATCCGCTCCAGCTCGTCGTGCAGGATGTCGCGGGTCATCGCGTCCAGCGCGCCGAACGGCTCGTCCATCAGCAGCACGTCGGCGTTCTGGGCGAGGGCCCGGGCCAGGGCGACCCGCTGGCGCATGCCGCCGGAGAGCTCGTGCGGCCGCTTGTCGGCGAAGCCGTTCAGCCGGACCACCTCGAGCAGCTCCTCGGCCCGCTTGCGGCGCTCGGCCTTGCCGAGGCCCTGCAGGCGCAGCGGCAGCTCGACGTTGCCGGTCACCGAGAGCCAGGGGAAGAGGGCGGCTTCCTGGAACATCAGCGCGACCTTGCGGCCGCCGATCTCCAGGGTGCCGCTACTGATCTGGTCGAGACCGGCGACCAGCGAGAGCAGGGTGCTCTTGCCACAGCCGGAGGCGCCCAGCAGGCAGACGAACTCGCCCTTCTCGACGTCGAGGGAGACACGGTCGAGGGCGAGCAGAGCATTGCTCCCCGATCCGTACGTCTTGGAGACGTTCTCGATGCGCACGACCGCGTCGGTACGCACACCGGTGGTTTCGAGGATGCTCATGCCGTACTCGCCCCTTCCCGTCAGTCCGTCAGGATGCCGCGGCGTCGCTGACCTCGGGCTGCCCGGCAGCCTTGAGCAGCTCGTTCAGCGGACCCAGATCGTAGATGCCCTTGAGGTCGACCGCGTCGAGAAGCTTGACCTCCTCGGCGTGCTTGGCGCTGGTGTAGAGCGAGGACGCGATCGGGTCGGCGGTGAACTTCAGGTTCTTGAACGCCGCCGTCAGGATCTCCGGCTTGAGCGCCTTGCCGGTCAGCGACTCGATCTGCGCGTTCGCGGCCGTCTGGGCGTCCGCGTTGTTGTCGGCGATGTACTTGACCGCCGCGAGGTGGCCCTGCAGCAGCTTCTTGACCGTGCCCGGGTAGTCCTTGAGGAACTTCTGGCTGACGATCAGGTGGGTGGTGACGAACTCCTGGTTCGGCCACAGGGTCTTCTCGTCGACCAGCAGCTTGCCCTTGGACTCCAGCAGCAGCTTGCTCAGGTTGGGCTCCGGCACCCAGGCGCCGTCGATCGCGCCCTGGGCGAAGGCCTGCACCGCTGTCGCGTTGTCCTGCGGGAGGATCGAGACGTCGCCGCCGCCGTTGGTGTCGGCGTTGAGGCCGTTCTCCTTCAGGTAGGCGCGCAGCGCCACGTCCTGGGTGTTGCCCAGCTGCGGCGTCGCGATCTTCTTGCCCTTGAGGTCCGCGACGGTGTTGATGCCCTCCTTGACGACCAGGCCGGCGCCACCGGAGGTGCTGCCCGCGATGATCTTCAGCGCGGTGCCCTTGGACTTGGCCCAGCCGTTGATCGCCGGGTTCGGGCCGATGTAGGTGGCGTCGATCGCGCCGGAGAGCAGTGCCTCGATCGCGGCCGGGCCGGCGTTGAAGGTCTGCGTCTGCAGGTCGGTGCCGCTCAGGGCGTCCTTGAAGAGGCCCTTGTTCACGCCGACCAGCGCCGGGGCGTGGGTGATGTTCGGGAAGTAACCGAGCTTGATGGTCTTCGCCTCGGCCGGGGCACCGGCGGCAGTGTCGGCCTTCGTGTTGTCGTCGTCGGATCCGCAGGCGGCCAGGGCGGACGTGGCCGCGAGGGCGGCGGTGGCAAGGGCGAGCGCACGGAGGGTGCGGGAGCTCATGCTCAAAACTCCTAGTTCTGCTTTATCGAAATAAGGGAAAGCTCGGCCAGGGTGCGGTGGTCGACAACGCCCTCGATGGCCGCTTCGACGTCGATCCACACGTCGTGCAGTGCGGTCGCCGCGCCGTGATAGGTCGCCGTGGCGGTGGGGAGACCGCGGACCGTGGTGAGCGCGCCGCCGACGGCGCGGACCACGTCGCCGACGGTGATCTCCTCGGCTCCGCGGGCCAGGGCGTACCCGCCGTCGACGCCGCGGTGGCTGTGCAACAGCCCGGCGCGGCGCAGGTCGAGCAGGATGCCCTGCAGGAAGCTCAGCGGGATGTCCTGCGCGGCCGCCAGACCGGCGGCCTTGACCAGACGCGGGTGCTCCGCGGTGACGGCGAGCATGGCGCGGACGGCGTAGTCCGTGCGTGCCGAGACGTACACGGCGGGGGCCCCCTCCCAGCGGATCAAACTTTGCTTAATCTACCTGTTAGATGGGAATACTGGATCAGATGGGTTTGATGCGTCAAGTACCCGACCGCATGACGGGACCGAGACGTCCGTCTCTTTGCCCCGCCACAGGTAGTGGCGCGGGTGGTCACACAGCGCGCTAATGTCACCTGGTGGCGTCCAGAATCCAGATTCCCGCGACGAAATATCCGGTCGAGCGGTTCACCCTCGCCAACGGTCTGCGTGTGGTCCTCTCACCGGACCGCAGCGCTCCGGTCGTCGGCGTGGCCGTCGTCTACGACGTCGGCATCCGCAGCGAACCCGAGGGGCGGACCGGCTTCGCGCACCTCTTCGAGCACCTGATGTTCCAGGGCTCGGAAAACCTCGAGAAGCTCGCGCACTTCCGGCACGTGCAGGGCGCCGGTGGCAGCTTCAACGGCTCCACCCACCTGGACTACACCGACTACTTCGAGGTGCTGCCGTCCGGCGCCCTGGAGCGTGCGCTGTTCCTCGAGGCCGACCGGATGCGCGGTCCCCGGCTCACCGAGGAAAACCTGCGCAACCAGGTCGACGTGGTCAAGGAGGAGATCCGGGTCAACGTCCTGAACCGGCCGTACGGCGGGTTCCCCTGGCTGAAGCTGCCCCCGGTGATGTTCCGGACCTTCGCCAACGCCCACGACGGGTACGGATCGTTCGAGGACCTGGAGAGCGCCACCGTCGAGGACGCTCAGGGCTTCTTCGACCGCTACTACGCCTGCGGCAACGCGGTGCTGTCGGTGGCCGGCGACTTCGACGTGGCCGAGGCGACCGCGATGATCGAGCGGCACTTCGGCGACGTGCCGGCCCGCCCGGCCCCGGTCCTGCCCGACTTCGCCGAGCCGGGTCTGGACGGCGAGCGCCGCGAGACGTACGTGGACCGCATCGCCCCGCTGCCCGCCGTCGCCGCGGGATACCGCGTGCCCGACCCGATCGGGTCCTTCGACACCTATCTCCCGTTCTCGGTGCTGGCCGAGGTGCTCACCGACGGCGACGCCTCCCGGCTGGTCGAGCGCCTGGTCCAGCGGGACCGTTCGGTCACCAGCATCGGCGGCTACCTCGGCTTCATGGGCGACGAGTACCAGGTGCGCAACCCGACCGCCCTGCTGCTGCAGGCGCACATGCCGCCCGGCGGCGACGCCGGCAAGGTGCTGCGCACCGTCGACGAGGAGCTGGACCGGCTGGTCGCCGACGGCCTGCAGCCGGGCGAGCTGGAGCGCACCCAGGCGCGGATGAGCGCCCGCCTGCTGCAGGGCACCGACGAGGTGCTCGGCCGGGCCCTGCCGATGGCCGTGCTGGAGCTGCAGCGCGGCCGCCCGGGTCTGCTCAACGAGCTGCCCCGGCTGCTCGGCGAGGTCACCGCCGACCAGATCGTCACCGCCGCGGCCACCCTGCGGCCGGAGAGCCGCGCCACCGTCGAAGTCATCCCCGGAGCCGCAGCATGAGCAGCAGGACCCTGCCGGACCTGATTCCGAACGCCGAGTTGACCCTGCCCCCGCAGGCCGAGCGCACGCTGCCGAACGGGCTGACCGTGATCGCCATCCGTCGCGCCGCGGTGCCGCTGGCCGAGGTGCGCCTGCGCATCCCGTTCGGCCGGGCCCCGCTGGCCGCGGCGACGCTGCTCTCCCAGGCGCTGTTCACCGGCACCGGCACCATGTCGATGCTCGACATCGCCGCCGAGCTGCAGGCGGTCGGCGGCGGCCTGGCCGCCGGCCTCGACCCGGACCGGCTGCAGATCAGCGGCAACACGCTGGCCGGTGGCCTGGGCCGGCTCCTGGAGATCCTGGCCGGGGTGCTCACCGACGCCACCTACCCGGGCGAGGAGGTGGTGACCGAGCGGGAACGCCTCGTCGACCACATCCAGGTCGCCCTCAGCCAGCCCTCGCACCTGGCCCGGGTCGCCCTGCTGAAGCGGATGTTCCTGACGCATCCGTACGCGGTGCAGACCCCGGAGGCCGACGAGGTCCGCGCGGTCGAGCCGGAGGCGCTGCGCGAGCTGCACGCCGCCCGGGTCCGCCCGGACGGCGCGATCCTGGTCCTGGTCGGCGACATCGACCCGGATCAGGTCATCGACCTGGCCGAGAAGGCGCTCGGCGGCTGGACCGGCACGGCCCCGGAGGGCGAGATCCCGCCCACCCCGGCGCTGCGGCCGGGCCCGCTGCTGCTCGTCGACCGGCCCGGCTCGGTGCAGTCGTCGCTGCGGATCGCGCTGCCCGCGCTGACCCGCACCGACCCCGACTACGCCGCGCTGTCGCTGGCCAACATGGTCTTCGGCGGCTATTTCTCGTCCCGCTGGGTGGAGAACATCCGCGAGGACAAGGGCTACACGTACGGCTCGCACTCGGTGGTCGAGCACTTCGCGTCCGGCTCGGCGCTGATCGCCGCGGCCGACGTGGCCACCGAGGTGACCGGCCCGTCCCTGCTGGAGACCACGTACGAGCTGGGCCGCATCGCCAGCCTCCCGCCCGGCGAGGAGGAGCTGGAGCAGGCCCGGCGCTATGCGCTCGGCACCCTGCGGCTCGGCATGTCCACCCAGTCCGGCCTGGCCGCCCTGGCTAGCGTGTACGCCGGTTTCGGCCTGCGCCTCGACCACCTGCGGGACCACTCGGCCGCGCTCGCCGCCGCCACCCGGGAGCAGGTCGCCGCGGTCGCGGCGCGCCACCTGGCCCCGGCGCTCGCGGTGACCGTGGTGCTCGGCGACGCCGAGAAGATCGAGCCGCAGCTGGCCGCCCTGACCGCGGTGGAGCGCGACGTACCGTGACCGGCACCGACCATCCGGACCAACCGGAGCAACCCGATCTCGGTGCCGAGCAGCCGGGCACCCCGCCGCTGGCGCGGACCACGCTGGACCGCGCCGCCCACCGCCGCAAGGACGACGCCTGGCTGGCCGACGCCTGGACCCGCGGCCAGGTCCTGGTGATCGACCTGACCAAGGGCGGCCGGGCGCTGGTCACCGACCGTCCCGACGGCGGAGCCGCGCTGGTCCTGGTCGGGTCGGCGGACGCGCCGGAGGCGGAGCGCTGGTTCCTCGGCGAGGACACCGACGGCACCCCGCTGTGGACCATGGACACCACGCCGCCGCCGGCCGAGGGCACCCGGGCGGTGACGTTGCGGGAGGTCGGGCACCTGCTCGACGCCCGGGACACCGGCCTGCTCACGGCGGCTGCCGCGCTGGCCAACTGGCACGCCAGCCACAAGTTCTCCCCGCGGTCGGGCAAGCCGACGGTCGCGGTGGAGGCGGGCTGGGCCCGGGCCGACGACGAGGGCCAGCTGATGTGGCCGCGGACCGACCCGGCGATGATCGTGGTGGTGCACGACGACGTGGCCGGTCCGGCCGGTCGCTGCCTGCTCGGTCACAACTCGGCCTGGGGACGCGGCGAGAACGGGCTGACCCGGTTCTCCTGCCTGGCCGGGTACGTCGAGCCGGGCGAGTCCGCCGAGGCCGCCGTGCTGCGCGAGGTCCGCGAAGAGGTCGGCGTGGGGCTGACCGCGATGCGGTACGAGGGCAGCCAGTCATGGCCGTACCCCGGCTCCTTGATGTTGGGTTTCCTGGCCACCGCGGACCCGGAGCAACCGCTGCGCCTCGACCCGGAGGAGATCGACGAGGCGCACTGGTTCTCCCGGGACGACATCGCCAAGATGATCGCCGGTGACTACGTTCACCCGGAGACCGGTGTACCGATGAGTTTGCCGATGCGATCGTCGATCGCGTTCTACCTGATCGAGAAGTGGTTGCACGCCTCGTGATCACGATCACGACCGGGGGGTATGTGATCAGAAAGTTTCTCGTTTCGACAGGCAACCTGAGTACGGTCCCGGTGCGTCATGCTTACCAAAGACGAGAGGGGATCCGATGACCCAGGTGGAAGCGCCGGCGTGGACGCCGATGTCCGCGGAGGAGCGGGAGGCGTTCGACCGCGATGGTTACATCGTCGTGCCGTCGGTGCTCAGTGAGAGCGAGATCGAGGTCGGGCGGGCCGCGATTCTGGGGTATTACGAGAAGGCGAAGGCCGAGGGCAAGCTGAGCGCGACCGGCGCTCTGCACCAGCTCTCCCCGATCGCCTACGTTCCCGAGCTGGCTTTCCTGCTCGATCACCCCAAGGCTTTCAAGTACATCTGGTCGTTGCTCGGGTGGAACATCCACGTGTACCACTCACACATCGATGTGCACCCGCAGCTGCACGACAAGCAGAAGGAATGGTGGCACTGGCACCAGGACGGCGGACGGCAGAACCGGGAGATCGAGACCGACCCGCGTCCGATGCTGTCGGTGAAGCTCGCCTACTGGTTCTCCGATGTCAGCGAGACCGGCCGGGGCAACTTCACCGTCCTGCCCGGCAGCCACAAGACCAACTGGCTGCCCGGCCCGCCGAGCCGTGGCGTTCCGTGGCCGGCCCCCGAGGGCGCCGTCCAGATCACCGCGAACGCGGGTGACCTGGTCGTCTTCGACCGCCGCATCTGGCACGCCCGGTCGGACAACTACTCCGACATCACCCGTGTCGGGGCGTTCTTCGGTTACACCCCGCGCTGGATCGCGATCCGCGACGAGGTCGCCGACCTGCCGGCCCAGCCGGAGTGGGACAGCAAGACCGAGGTGGAGAAGCAGCTGCTGGGCGGCTTCGGCAAGGGCGACGGCGACCACCAGTGGGGTCACTACCCGGAGTCCACGCCGCTCTACGGCGCGCTCAAGGAGCGGGGCCTGCTCGACTCGAGCATCCCGGCCCTGATCCCGTAAGGTTCCCGGACACGAAAAAGGGGCCGTCCTTTCCGACGGCCCCTTTTCGTGTGCTCAGGCCGCGATCGACTCGAGGTGCTTCTTCACCTGGACGATCGACGGGTTGGTCAGCGCCGAGCCGTCGTCGAACTTCAGGGTCGGCACGGTCTGGTTGCCGCCGTTGACCTTCCGTACGAAGGCCGCCGAGGTCTCGTCCTGCTCGATGTCGACCACCTCGTAGGCGATGCCTTCCCGGTCGAGCTGCGACTTGAGGCGGTGGCAGTACCCACACCAGGACGTCGAGTACATGGTCAGCATCGGACAGGGCTCCTTCGGATACGGGTCACACGGCACTACGCCTTACAGCACAACACCCCGCGGGGGTGTCATGATTCCCTACCGTGCGGACTGAAGCGGTGCTGGCCGGGCTCGACCCGGACCAGCGGACGGCGGTGACGGCTCCGGCCGGTCCGGTCTGCATCCTCGCCGGTGCGGGTACCGGCAAGACCAGGGCGATCACTCATCGGATCGCGCATCGGACGCTGTCCGGCGAGATCAACCCGCGGCATGTGCTCGCGGTCACCTTCACCGCGCGGGCCGCCGCCGAGATGCGCTCGCGGCTCACCGCGCTCGGCGCCGGCGGGGTGCAGGCCCGGACGTTCCACGCGGCCGCGCTGCGCCAGGTGCGCTACTTCGCGTCGCGCCTGCTCGAGGGCCGAGGCATGCCCGAGCTGATCGAGAGCAAGATCCGGGTGGTCGGCCTGGCCGCCGCCCGCGCCGGGGTGCGCGCCGACCGGGCGATCTCCCGCGACCTGGCCAGCGAGATCGAGTGGGCCAAGTCCTCGCTGGTCGAGCCGTCCGAGTACGCCGTGGCCGCCGCCAAGGCACTGCGGGAGCCCCCGTTCGAGCCGGCCCGGGTGGCCGAGGTGTTCGCCGCGTACGAGTCGCTCAAACGCCGCCAGGGCGTGATCGACTTCGAGGACCTGCTGCGCGCCGCGGTCTGGGGCATCGAGGAGCACCCGGACGTCGCCGAGCAGATCCGGGCGCAGTACCGGCACTTCGTGGTCGACGAGTACCAGGACGTCAACCCGTTGCAGCAGCGCCTGCTGGAGGCGTGGCTGGGTGGCCGGGACGACCTCACCGTGGTCGGCGACGCCAGCCAGACGATCTACTCGTTCACCGGCGCCAGCGCGGCCCACCTGATCGACTTCCCGCGCAAGTGGCGCGACGCCGTGGTGGTCCGCCTGGTCCGCGACTACCGGTCCACCCCGCAGGTGGTCGGGCTGGCCAACGCGGTGATCCGGCAGGCCCGCGGCACCGAGGCGAAACTGCGCCTGGAGCTGGTGGGCCAGCGGCCGCCCGGCCCGGAACCGGCCCTCAAGATCTTCCCGGACGAGCCGGGGGAGGCCGCCGCGGTGGCCCGGCGCTGCCGGGAACTGATCACGGCCGGCACGCCGGCCAGCGAGATCGCGATCCTTTTCCGTACGAACGCGCAGTCCGAGGCGTACGAGGAGGCGCTCGCCGAGGCCGAGGTGCCCTACGTGGTCCGCGGCGGTGAGCGGTTCTTCGAGCGTTCCGAGGTCCGGCAGGCGATGGTCGCCCTGCGCGCCGCGGTGCGCTCGATCCCCGGCGAGACCCCGCTCGTCGACGCGGTCGTCGAGGGCCTGTCCCGGACCGGGTGGAACCGCGCGAAGCCGCCGCCCGGCGGAGCGGCCCGCGAGCAGTGGGAGGCGCTCGCCGCGCTGGCCGCGCTCGCCGAGGAGTACGCCGCCGAGCCGGCGATCCTGCCGATCGGCGAGGGCGCCCGGGTGCAGCGGGAGATCACCCTCACCGCCTTCAACGACGAGCTCGCCCGCCGGGCCGAGCAGCAGCACGCGCCGACCATGGCCGGGGTCACGCTGGCCTCGCTGCACGCCGCCAAGGGGCTGGAGTGGGACGCGGTGTTCCTGGTCGGGCTCGCCGACGGGACGCTGCCCACCACGTACGCGAAGACCGCCGAGCAGCTGGAGGAGGAGCGCCGCCTGCTCTACGTCGGGGTGACCCGGGCCCGGCAGGTGCTGTGGCTCTCGCTCGGCCAGTCCCGGGCGCCGGGCGGCCGGACCCGCCGGCCCTGCCGGTTCCTGCCGCAGCTGGGACAGTTCGGCGGGGGTGAGCGGGCCGGTGCGGCGTCCTCCGGGCCGTCCGGTGACCGGAGTCGGAAAACCGACCGCCGGGTGCCCAAGGTGTCGTCCTGCCGGGTCTGCGGCACCACGCTGCTGGCCGGCGCCGACCGGAAACTGGGCCGCTGCGCGAGCTGCCCGTCCGACATGGACGAGGACCTTTTCGAGCGGCTGACCCGCTGGCGGGCGAGCACCGCGGCGGAGCAGAAAGTCCCTGCGTACGTCGTGTTCACCGACGCCACCCTGGTGGCCATCGCGGAACGCCGCCCGTCCGATCCGGCCCAGTTGCTGGCGATCGCCGGAATCGGGGCCCGCAAGCTGGGCCAGTACGGCGAGTCGGTCTTCGCTCTGGTGGGTGGCGCGAGCCCCGAAGATGATGGCCGAAAAAACTTTGAAAACTAGTGCGTTAATTCGTTTGCCCTCTCCTGTAGGGCAGGCATAGCCTCAGAACACAACTTGCCGGGGAACCTTCCCGGGCAAGATCGAGCTACGAGTGCAAGTTGATGGAGAGGAGGTGGCCGTGATGAGGATTCACACCGTGCTGATGCGTTCGTCGCTGCTGCCGTCTCCTGCTTGCGCTCTGTCCGTTCTGCTGCCCGCCGGTGCCGCTCCGTCGGCACTGTTGGCCGCTGAGCGGGTCCTGGCTCCGCAGGCGCACCAGGTCTTCAGCCGGCCGCAAGCCGCGCTGGGCCAGTGGGCCGTCGAGCGGGTGCTCGTCGGTGACATCAAGGGCAGCAATGGCAAAGCCAGCGTCAATGGCACCACTGGGTTCGCGGGCGTCGATTCCATCTCCAGCAAGCGCTACACGGATGGTGGCAGCGGCACCCCGCCTCGAGGAAGGCCGGTCTGATAACCCAGACCTCCGGCTCACCTCGAGGCCGCGGAACCCCTAACCGGGATCCGCGGCCTTAATTTTTTGCCGGCTCACCAGCCGGTGCACTTTCCCGGAACACGATCCAGAAGATCGATAAGAAGAGAGAGGTGACCGGGCTTTATGAGTCTGGCGCTGGCCCCGATCGACATCACCGTCGAGATCGAGGCAAACCTGCCCTGCCGGAAGTTCGACCCGGACCTGTGGTTCTCCGACTCCCCGGCCCAGCTGGAGCTGGCCAAGTCGCTTTGCGGGGACTGCCCGCTGCGCGTCGAGTGCCTCGCCGGCGCGGTGGAGCGGAACGAGCCCTGGGGTGTCTGGGGCGGCGAGATCTTCGAGCGTGGCGCTGTCGTGCCGCGCAAGCGGCCGCGTGGCCGGCCCCGGAAGGTCGACGTCGCTCGGGATGCCGAGCTGGCCGTCGAGGTCGAGGAGCGGCTCGCCGCGAACGGTCTCGACACCCGCAACTCCGTCCGTCTGGCGGCTTGAGATGACCGACCTGACCATCCCCGCGATCGACACCCGAAAGCCCAGCACCGTCCCGGTGCGTTCGAATGGAGTCACCAAAGTGAGACTTATCCAAGCGGCCCTGTCGAGGGCCCGAATGCGTCAGCCTCAGAGTGACCGTGCACCTGAGGCTTACCGTTCCGCCCGCCGTATCGCCATGGAAGGCCGTAAGCAGGCCGCCCGTGAACTCGGCGTCGGCGGCTACTGATTCCGCGTTTTAGACCCGCTACCCGGGAAATGGTGAAAAGCCCGTCCGCCGATGCGGACGGGCTTTTCCGTACGGATGGTCATGCGGCCGGCGCGAACCCCGGCAACCATTCCTCGAGGATCTCGCGATAGGGCGCCTCGGCCTCCAGCTGGCAGAGCACCCCGATCGACCCCAGCGTCACCCGATGGATCAGCAGGTACGACGGCGGCAGGTTGAGCTTGCGCCCGAGCTGGTACGCCGGTGACCGCGGATTGGCGATCCGGGTCGCCTCCCCGCGCAGCCAGCTGCGGGTGAACTGGAACCGCGGCACCGCGACCGGCTCGATCATCGGGCGCAGGAACGCGAGCACCGCCTCCGCGTCGATCGACTCGTTCCGTTTGATGAAGCCCTCGTCGCGCAGCCCGTCCGCGACCCCGTCCGCGTCCGCGGCCAGGGCCAGCCGGACCAGGCGGCCGACCGGTTCCGGGTGGCCGTCGGGCAGGCGGGCCACCGCACCGAAGTCGATCACACCGAGGCGGCCGTCCGGGAGGATCCGGAAGTTGCCCGGGTGCGGGTCGGCGTGCAGCAGCCCGGCCCGGCCGGGCGCGGAGAAGTGCAGGATCGCCATCAGCCGACCGGCCTCGTCCCGCTCGGTCTTGGTGCCGTCGGCGATCACGCTGGACAGCGGCCTGCCGTCGACCCACTCGGTGACCAGCACCCGGGGCGAGGCGGCCACCACCCGGGGCACGAAGATCTCCGGATCGTCGTGGTACGCGGTGGCGAACGCGCGCTGGGTCTCCGCCTCCATCTCGTAGTCGAGTTCCTCGACCACGCGTTCGTGCAGCTCGGCCAGGAGCGGTTTGATGTCCATCCCGGGCTGGATGATCTTGAACATGCCGGCCAGCCGGGAGAGCTGCTTGAGGTCCGAGACCAGGGCCTCGCCGGCCCCCGGGTACTGCACCTTCACGGCGACCGTGAGCAGTTTCGGTTTCGCGTTCTTCCGGGCCGGCGGCAGTTTCCAGACCGCCTGGTGCACCTGGCCGATGCTGGCGGCGGCGGCCGGGCTGTCGTCGAACTCGGCGAACCGGTCCCGCCAGTCCGGCCCGAGCTGCTCGGCGAGCGCCTTGTGCACGCTGGTCACCGGCATCGGCGGGGCGGCTTCCTGCAGCTTGGTCAGCGCCTGCCGATACGGCCCGGCCATCTCCTCGGGCATCGCGGCCTCGAAGACCGACAGTGCCTGGCCGAACTTCATCGCACCGCCCTTGAGCTGGCCCAGCACGCTGAACAGCTGCTCGGCGGTGCGCTGCTGGATGTCCGCGGAAATGACGTCGGCAGCTATCCCGACGGCCCGTTTGCCCAACCCCAGTGCAGCACGGCCGGCGAAGCCGAGGGGCAGTGCGGCCAGCTTGGCGGTCCGGGAGGCCGCTCGCCGCGGTATGTCCGTCACCAGATCATTGTGACCGACGCGCGGCCCTTCCTCTGCCCGTCGTCCATCGGTTTGCCAGCTTATGCGACAAAGGTTCGATCAGGGACGCGGAAATCGGTACCCCCGGCGGTGACAGGAGCAACCCGGATGCGGCGGCCAGGCGCGGCGGCGGGTCCGGCCCGGCGCGGTGATCTCGATGGCCGCGCCCAGTGTCGCCGGGGTGCCGCCGTCCAGGAACTCCAGCACCTCGGCGGTGGCCTGACCGGTAGCGCTCAGCACGGTGGCCACCGTGCAGGGCTCGGCCGCGTCCGGGCCGGGTGGTGCGGGTGAACCCGGCCAATCCGGATCCCGCTCACGTCTGTGCAGCTCCAGGCAGTTCATGCAGGGTCCGCCGGTGGCCGGCACGAACGGTCCGACGATCGCCGCGCCGTCCCGGATCCGCACCGCGAGGTGCGGCTGACGACGGTTCGCATGTCCGGCAGCGACCAGGGCGGCGGGCTGCTCGTGGGCGAGCTGGACGACCAGGCTCACCGCGGTGCCGCGCCGGATCTCGCCGACCTGGGTGCCGGGCGCGGCCCGGACGATCGCGGCAGCCACCGCGCTGTGCAGCGGGCTGCCCAGATCTCCGGTGCGCAGGGCACTCCCGGCCAGGTCGCCCGGCCCGACCATGCCGGAGAGGTCCGGGCGCACGTGACCGACACCGGCCTCGGCCAGGGCGACCGCGATGGTGGCGCCGAGCCGTCCCCGGCCGGTCAGGACCACCCGGGCCGCGCGCCGGCGGCGCAGGGTGCGGGCCGGCGAGGCGAGCTCTGCGGCGGTCGGGAGGGCGCCGAACTGCTTGCCGCGGGCATCGAGCGCCAGGGCGGCGGCCTCACCGGTCAGGCGGTGTCGTTCGGCGCTGGGCAGGGTGGCCGGCAGCAGGGCCGTGGCGGGCAGCACCAGACCGGCCCGGTGCAGCGCGTCGAGCAGCTCGCGGGCCTGGTCGGGGGAGACGCCGAGCTCGGCCGCGTGCTGCAGGATCTGGCGTTCCGCCCGGTTGCCGTCGAGCAGGTCGAGGACCCGGGCCAGGCGCGGGTCGGGCAACTCCACCCGTACGGCGTGGGCCGGGTCCAGGCCGAGCTGCAACTCGACCGGCCCGCGCCAGACCCGGGCGAGCCCCGGGATCAGGGTGGGCCGGGCCAGCGCGGGGCGGGGTGCGGGGGTCATGAGTGACAGGTTGTCACTGCAGGGCTGCGGAGTGAGTTGGTTATCCACAGCCCGGCGACGCACTCCGCAGGGTTATCCACAAGCAGAGTCGAGTTATCCACAGCTGGGCGCAGGAAGTCCCGGATAACTCAACGTGGTGGGCCGGATACGGTTACGGCCCGCCGGGGAGGACGACCAGTCGGCCGGCCTCCCCGGAAGCGCACCTCAAGAAGCCTTCGCCTTGCCCAGAATCCGGTTCATCGTGGTCCCACAGACCGGGCACTTGCCCTTGGCCATGTTCATGCCGGTCTTGGAGACCGCCACTTCGCCCTGGAAGTCACGCTTCTCCTTGCACTTCACGCAGTAGCCGTTGTACGTGGTCTCGGCCACGGTTCCTCCTCGTTCGTGTCGTCGGCCGCTGGTCCCCGTGCCTGTTTCGCGGCGACGGGCGCGAACCTGTCTGCGGCGCCGGCCCGGTCAGCCGCCGCCCGCGAGATCCGCGGGATGGCGTCTGTGTGGCCACGTGGGTGTGGCCATCCCGTCCGGGGCGTGGACTTACCCAGGTCAGGCCGGTTCCATGTCAGCGCAGCGTCGGCGGTGTCACCGACGACGTGAGTGTGCCGGGAGGAAGTGCCCTTTTCGTACACGTTTGCCGGGACACGCCGACGATTAGCTTCATAACGGCCCTAACGGGACGTGTAGGCCGAGTAGGCACCTGAGTCGACGATGGTCTAGGTTGACGGCTGTCTCAGATGTTGCGGCTGGGGAAAATTTTTTCGGGTATTTGCGGACGTAACGTGCATATCTCGTGACAGAGCTTCGGCGTACTCTTGCGGTGACCAGGGTCTCGCGGTTTAGCGTCTCAACGTGAACCCGAATCTGGGCCGCGCGAGCCGGTAATGGCCCGCGTGCGCAAACCTGTCGTGGAAGTGCGGCGCAGTCAGCGTCGGCGCAGGACGGTGTCCGCGTATCGCGACGGGGAGCGCGTGGTCGTGCTCATCCCGGACCGGTTCTCGCGCGCCGAGGAGACCGAGTGGGTCGAGCGCATGCTCGCCCGCCTGGCCACCCGCGAGGAGCGCCTGCGGCACACCGACGCCGAGCTGCTCGCCCGCGCCCGCCGGCTCACCGCGCGGTACTACGCGGATTACGTCGACCTGGTCGCGCCGGCCAGCGTGCGCTGGGTGACGAACCAGAACGGCCGCTGGGGCTCCTGCACTCCGGACGACGCCTCCATCCGGATCTCGCACCGGATCCAGGAGATGCCCGACTGGGTGGTCGACTACGTGCTCCTGCACGAGCTGGCCCACCTGATCGTGCCCAGCCACAACGCGCGTTTCTGGGAGCTGGTCAACCGCTTCCCCAAGGCCGAGCGCGCCCGCGGCTATCTCGAGGGCGTCTCCGCTGCCGGATCGTCGATGGTGCTGGCCGAATAACCCCCACTGCCTTTTTCGGTACGCCGTGAGCGCGGCCGGTCGTACCGAGGTGCGTACTGTGACGCTGTGACGCGGCGTGTAGTGGTGATGATGCTGGTCCCGGTGCCGTGGAGCCCGCCAGGAGTCGCCCTGCCCGCGTGGCGTGCCGCGCTGGCCGAGGACCTGGCCGACCTGCTCGCCCGCCTGGCACAGGCCGAGGCCGCGATCGCCGCCACCCCGGCCGACCGGGAGCTGGCCGAGGAGATCGCCTGGCCGGGCATGCGGATCTACGAGATTCCGCAGCTCACCGTGCTGCCGGTGCTGCGTGCCGCCGCCGCGGACGGGTTCGAGCAGGCCGCCGTGATCGCCGCGGACGCGCCGGACGTGCCCGGCATGATCCTGGGCAAGCTGCTGAGCCCGCTGGAGAACAAAGCCGTCGCGGTCGCACCGGGCGGCCCCGGCGGCGGACTGCTGGGCATGGCCACCAGCCTGCCCGCGCCGGATTGGCTCGCCGACCACGACCTGGACACCGGTTCGGCGCAGCTGCTGCGCCGGACCGCCCCGGCGCCAGGGGAGGTCACCTCGACCCCGATGTGGCGCCGGATGCGCGGCCCGGGCGACCTGGCGACACTTGACGTCGCCCTGGAGGGCTGGGACAACACCCGCGCCCTGCTGGGCGGCTAGCCCCTTTCAGCGGCCAGCCCCTTCTTATTGTTCGGCCCGCCACCGGCTCGGTCCCGTCACGTGCTCGGTCCCGGGCACGGCTCGGCCCCGCCACCGGGCTCGGTGGCAGGGCCGATGTCGTCACGTCACTTCTTGTCGGTGTCCTCCGGGCCGGGCTCGTCCGCGCCGGGCTCGGGGTTGCTCTCCAGGCCCTCGAGCTCGCTGATGTCCCAGTCCGACTGACCGCGGGCGAAGACCTCCGGGTTGGCGAAGTCCTCGTCGGTGGGCAGCAGGTCGGGGTGGTCCCAGAGGCCGTCCCGGCCCTGGAAGCCACGCTGCTCGGTGACCGCCGTCCACAGGGCGCCGGCCTCGCGCAGCCGGCGTGGCCGCAGCTCCAGCCCGACCAGGGCGGCGAACGTCTGCTCGGCCGGGCCACCGGCGGCCCGGCGACGGCGGAACGCCTCGCCCAGCGCGGCCACCGACGGCAGCCGGTCACCGGCCGCGTCGTCGACCACGTGCCCGACCCAGCCCTCGACCAGGGCCAGCGCCGTCTCCAGACGGGCCAGACCGGCCTTCTGCTGCGGGGTGTCCTCGGGCGTGAAGATGCCCTCGAGCGCCATCGCCTGCATCGACTCCGGGTCGGTCGGGTCGACGCGGCTCATCGCCTCCTCGATCGCCTCCCGGTTCACCGTGATGCCGTTCGCATACGCCTCGACGGCGTTCAGCACGTGCGCCCGCAACCACGGGACGTGCCCGAAGAGTCGCTGGTGGGCCGCCTCGCGCAGGGCCACGTACAGCCGGACCTGGTCCTCGGGGAGTTCGAGGCCCTCGCCGTACGCCTTGATGTTGGCCGGAACCAGCGCGGCGGTGCCGGCCGGGCCGAGTGGGAGGCCGATGTCGCCGGCCGAGAGCACCTCGGCGGCGAGCTGGCCGAAGGCCTGACCGAGCTGCCCGCCGAAGAGCGCGCCGCCGAGCGTGGCGACCATCGACTGCATCGGGCCGAGCTGGGCTCGGGCCTCCTCGGGGACCAGGTCGCCCATGGCGCCCACCATGCGGCCGGCGATCGGCTCGCACAGTTTCTTCCAGACGTCCAGAGTGTTGTAGATCCACTCGTTGCGGTTCCAGGCGACCGCCTTGTGGATGCCACTGGGGAGCGCGCAGACCGGGTCGAGCCACAGGTCAGCCAGCCGGAGCGCCTCCTCGACCTGGTGGCGCTCATGCATGTTCACCGCCGGATCGCCACTCGCCGAGAGCTGGCTGGCGGCGACCTGGCGGGCCAGGTCCCAGTTGACCGGGCCGCTGCCGGGGGCAGCGAACATCTGCTGCAGCTGAGCCATGAACTGCTGCATCTGCTGCGGGTCGGAGGGGTCGGGCGGCTGCGCGCCCGGCAGGGAGAAGCCGAACGGGATATCAGGCACGTCCCCAACGGTACGCGCGAAACGCTCGTGGCGGACTGATGGAGGTGTCAGCTCAGAGAGAACTCAGACAGGGTGGGTAGTCTCACGCGCATGAGACGTCGCGGTGTCACCGTCATCCTGGGCGCCCTGGTAACCGCCCTGCTGGCCGCCGGTGTCATGATCGCGCCCCTGCCGTACGTGGCACTCAAGCCCGGCCCGACGGTGAACACGCTGGGCTCCGCCCAGGGCACCGAGGTGATCAAGGTGACCGGGGCGAAGACCTCCGAGTCGGCCGGCCAGCTCCGGCTCACCACGGTCAACGTGCAGTCGAAGGTCGAGCTGGTCCAGGCGATCCAGGGCTGGCTCAGCGGTGACGACGCGGTCGTGCCCCGCGAGCTGATCTACCCGCCGGACCGCAGCGAGGCGCAAGTCCAGGAGCAGAACGCGCAGGAGTGGAAACAGTCGCAGACCAGCGCCGAGACGGTCGCGCTGCGCGAGCTGGGCTACCCCGTGCAGACGTACGTGCGGAAGGTCACCGCCGGTGGCGCGGCCGTGGGCGTGCTCGAGGAGAACGACGTGATCACCGCGGTGAACGGCACCGCGATCACCGGCCCGACCCAGCTCACCCAGCTGGTCCGGGCCAAGCCGGTGGGCACCGCGCTGAGCGTCGGCTACACCCGGGCCGGCAAGAAGGCGACCGCGAAGGTCACCACGAAGGCCGGCGAGGGCAGCAGCACCCCGCGGCTGGGCATCGAGATCGACACCAAGCAGCCGCACCCGTTCACCATCAAGATCGACCTCGACAAGATCGGTGGACCGAGCGCCGGGCTGATGTTCAGTCTCGGGATCATCGACAAGCTCCGCGACGAGGACCTCACCGGCGGCAAGGTGATCGCCGGCACCGGCACCATCGACGACGACGGCAATGTGGGCCCGATCGGTGGCATCCCGCAGAAGCTCGTCGGCGCGAAGGAGGCCGGGGCGAAACTCTTCCTGGTCCCGAAGGACAACTGCGCGGAGGCCCTGCGCAACGCGGTGGCCGGCCTGCCGATGGCGAAGGTGGCCACGGTGGACGACGCGCTCACCGCCCTCAAGACGTTCACTGCCGGTGGCAGTCCGACGCCCTGTTCGGCATCGTGATACCGGCCGTAACGGATCCGTTCTACCGCGTATCGAAGCTGGATAGGACATCGTAAGGTGAAACACCGGCCCGACGAAGTGTGGAGCCAACGTTGGTAATGCGTAACAGTCCGCTACCGAGGATGAGCCGGCGCGGTCGCGTCACCGTCGGCGTCCTGGTCGGGGTCTTCATACTATTCACGCTGCTCGGCTGGGGCATCGACGCGTACACCGATTACCTCTGGTTCTCCGAGGTCGGGAAGACGAACGTCTTCTCCGGAGTCCTGCTCACCAAGGGACTGCTGTTCCTGGTGATCGGTGCGGTGATGGCCCTGATCGTGGGCGGCAACCTCTATCTGGCATACCGGCTGCGCCCGCTGCTGCGGCCGCACTCGGCGGAACAGGCCACGCTCGAACGCTACCGGATGATCCTGGCGCCCCGGCTGGGCATCTGGATCAGCGTGCTCAGCGTGATCATCGGCTTCTTCGCGGGACTCTCCGCGCAGAGCCAGTGGAGCAACTGGATGCTGTTCCGCAACTCCCAGCCGTTCGGCAAGACCGACCCGCTGTTCAACGTGGACATCGGGTTCTACATCTTCGAGTACCCGCTGCTGCGCTACCTGCTCGGCGTCGGCTTCACCGCGGTGGTGCTGTCCGTGCTCGGCGCACTGGCCGTGCACTACATCTTCGGCGGCGTCCGCCTGCAGGGCGTCGGCGACCGGATGACCACTGCCGCACGCGCGCACCTGACCACCCTGGTCGCGGTCTTCGTGCTGCTCAAGGCGGTGGCGTACGTGCTGGACCGGCGCGCCCTGCTGCTCGAGCAGCACGTCTCCCCGGGACTGTACGGCGCCGGCTACACCGACGTGAACGCGTTGCTGCCGGCCAAGGAGATCCTGGCGTACATCTCGATCGTGGTCGCGATCGCGATCATCGTGTTCTCCAACGCGGTGATGCGGAACCTGGTCTGGCCCGGCGTCTCGCTGGCGCTGCTGGCCATCTCGGCTGTGGCGATCGGCGGCATCTACCCGCTCGCGGTGCAGAATTTCCAGGTCAAGCCGAGCCTGTACGACAAGGAACAGAAGTACATCGGGTATTCGATCGCGGCCACCCGGGACGCGTTCGGGCTCACCGACACGTCGGTCGAGCAGTACCAGGCCCGCGACGAGGATCCGCCGACAACTCTGGGCGCCGACACCAGCGCGCAGAACGTCCGGCTGATCGACCCGCAGCTGGTCTCGCAGGCGTTCACCCAGTCGCAGCAGTCCCGTGGCTTCTACGACTTCGGCGAGAAGCTGGACGTCGACCGCTACGAGATCGACGGCAAGGTGCAGGACTACGTGGTCGGCGCCCGGGAGATCAACGACGCCAAGCTCTCCGCGCAGCAGCGCAACTGGATCAACCGGCACACGGTCTACACCCACGGGTACGGCATGGTCGCCGCGCCCGCCAACCAGGTGTGCGCCGGCGGTCTGCCGTATTTCGTCTCCGGCTTCCTGGCGACCGCCAACAAGGGCAGCTGCTCGGCGGCGACCGACCAGATCAAGACCGACCAGCCGCGGATCTACTTCGGCGAGCAGTCCACCGAGTACGCCATCGTCGGCCAGTCCAACCCGGCGGACAAGGTCGAGTTCGACCGCCCGAAGGACGCCGACAGCAACGACAACGACCTGTACACCTACGACGGCAAGGGCGGCGTGCCGGTCGGCTCGTTCTTCCGCCGGATGGTGTTCGCGATCAAGAACACCGAGAGCAACTTCCTGCTCTCCGACGCGCTCAACGACAAGTCCCGGCTGATGTACATCCGGACGCCGCGTGAGCGCGTGGAGAAGGTCGCGCCGTTCCTCACCATCGACGGCGACCCGTACCCGGCCGTGGTCGGCGGGAAGATCGTGTGGATCCTCGACGGGTACACCACCGCGAAGACCTACCCGTACGCCCAGAAGATCAACCTGGCCAACGAGACCCGGGACGAACTGACCGGCACCGGCTCGTTCGCGCTGGCCCGTGACGACGTCAACTACATCCGCAACTCGGTGAAGGCGACCGTCGACGCGTACGACGGGACGGTCACGCTCTACCAGTTCGACGACCAGGACCCGGTGCTGAAGGCGTGGAACAAGGCCTTCGGCGGCAACCTGGTGGTGCCCAAGGCGGAGATCCCGGCCGAGCTGGCCGAGCACTTCCGCTACCCGGCCGACATGTTCAAGGTGCAGCGCAACCTGCTCACCAAGTTCCACGTCACCGACAACCGCACGTTCTTCTCCGGCGACGACTTCTGGCAGGTCCCGAACGCGCCGGACGCGCCGCAGACCGGGGACAAGCAGCCACCGTTCTACCTGAACGTGAAGCTGCCCGACCAGGACGAGACCCGGTTCCAGCTCACCTCCGGGGTGACGCCGGCCAACCGGGAGAACATGGCCGCCCTGATCTCCGGGTCGTACGACGCCAAGGGCAACCCGTCGCTGGAAGTGCTCGAACTGCCCGACGACACCGCGGTGCCCGGGCCGGTGCAGGTCCATCGACTGATGACCAGCAACGCCGGCATCGCCCAGCAGCTCACCCTGCTGAACCGCGGCGGCCAGCAGACCGTCCTCTACGGCAACCTCATCTCGCTGCCGCTGGAGAACGCGATCCTGTACGTCGAACCGGTCTACGTGAAGAACTCCCAGGCGGCCGGAGCGGCGCCACTGCTGCAGAAGGTGCTGATGTCCTACGGCGACGGCGGCCAGTACGTCGTCCTCGAGGACAACCTCACCAAGGGCCTGAAAGCGCTCGCCGACCTCGGCAAGGCCACCGGCAACACCGGGACCGGCACCACGCCGCCGACCACTACCCCACCCGGTGGCACCACACCGCCCAGCCAGCTCACCGGTGAGCTGGCCGCCGCGGCCGCCGACGTGGACAAGGCCATCGACGACCTCAAGAACGCCCAGAAGGCCGGCGACTTCGTCGCCCAGGGCCAGGCGCTCAAGGCGCTCGACGATGCGATGAACCGCTTCAAGGCCGCGCAGACCACGGCGGGCACCCCGGCAACGACGCCCAGCGTCGGCCCGTCGGTCGCCCCGAGCACGGCCACCTCCGCTGTCCCCACCCCGAGTGCGGGCGGCTGACCAGCAAAAACGCTGAAGCCGGGGGCTGCTTTTGCAGCCTCCGGCCCCAGTGCGCTAGTCTTTAGAAGCCGACGCGGGGTGGAGCAGCTCGGTAGCTCGCTGGGCTCATAACCCAGAGGTCGCAGGTTCAAATCCTGTCCCCGCTACGAGTGGCTGAGGGGCCTTTGTTCGCAAACACCGCGAACGAAGGCCCCTCTTCGCTTTGCTAGCTCCGGGGCCGAGCCCCGGAAACCCGCGTGACGGCGGGGCGCGGTCGGCGGGACGGTCGCGGTGGGTCGGGGAGGTCCCTGCGGGTCTGGGACGTTGCGGTTGTTGGCCACCTCACCGATCGTTTGTCGGCCACCTCACCGACCGGGTCAGGGCCGTGGGCGGCGTCATGGCCGTGGACAGCCTCCGGAGGGCCAGGGCCAGGGCCAGGGCATCGGCTCGCGGCCGTCTTCCCGATGATGGCTTGGCCCTCGGGCGGTCACCACAGCTATCCGTCGCGCCCCAGCCTTGCGCTTCCGCGCCGTCCGGCGCTGTTCGCACTTCTGGGCCGTTCGCGCTGACGCGCTGACGCGCTGACGCACTGAGGCCGCTGGGCCGCTGGGCCGCTGGGCTGCTGGGCCGCTGGGCCGCTGGGCCGCTGGGCCGCTGGGCTGCCGGGCTGCCGGGCCGCTGGGCTGCCGGGCTGCCGGGGCGCTGGGTCCGCTCAGCGTGCTCAGGGCCGTCTTGTCTGTCTCGATCGTCCCTGGGCGCGGAACCTTACAAATATGCGCTGAGCCGGCCAATGGGGCGGGTGCGCGGGCCAAGTGGCTCTCGGTTGTTCGCGGAGCAGGCCACATGGGCCGGTCGGGCGACCTTCCGTTGGGGGTGTCGCTCGACCGGTGAAGGGTGTTCGGTCTGTAGGGGCGGTGCGGGTGCGCGTTGTGGGGCTGCGGACCGGCGGCGCCCCTGGGTGGGCGGCGAGCGCACGCACAACCTGATTGCGTGCGGTAGGCGCCTCGGCCTTGGCCGATTGCGGACTCTCGCCGCCCCGTCCCCGCTGAGCGAGTACTCCTGCCGCCCTCCATCCGCGCTCTTACCTCCTGGCGGCGCTGTGTGAGTGCTCTGACCGCCCTGCGGCGTCATGCGAGTGCTCTGGCCGTCCCTCGGGTGCTGGTGAGTCTCCCGCTGATCGTCGAGGGCCTGATCGTGTGCCGCGATCGCCCCGCCGGGCTCCATGCCCATGGCGCGGCTCGAAGTGATAGCTGCGTCGGGCCGGCCAGTAGGGACTCAGCTCGTAGGCACGTTCTCGACCGAGATCCAGGCTCCGAGAGCATCGGACCGCCACCTCGCCACAGCGGCCACCAGAGCCGGCTCGGCGGTCTCGGCTGGT
>NZ_BOMS01000018.1 GCF_016862315.1 Actinoplanes palleronii
CAAAACGGCCGTCAGGGCCAGCTCGGTCGTCTCGGCTGGGCGTGGCGGCCCTTCTGCGTGTGCCATATCGGCTGTCAGGGCCAGCTCGAGGGCCTCGGCTGGTGGTGGCCCCTTGGGCGGGCCGGCCGGGGTGGCCGGGGTGGCCGGGCCGCCGGGGTGGTCGGGGTGGCCGGCGGGGTCAACCTGGCCGGCTCGGTGCCCTTGGTAGCGGGAGTGGATGGGGCTGGGGGCTGTCCTATTCGGGTGGGGGACAGGGATGGGGACTGCGTCGGGGATGATCCAATTCGGATTGATGGGGTGGGGGCCGTTCGGGTGGGGTGGGCGGCTGTCCGTTTATTGATTGTGGTGGACATTGAAGGTCACCTTTGGTGGGGGTTATGGTGTGCCAAAGGTTGCTGTGATTGGCGGCGCTGAGGATTGTTGCGCGGGGGTCCATTGGTGAGTTCGCCCGATTGATCTTTTGGCGGGCTTTTGGCGTGGGTGGCGTGCTTTCTGGAATCGGGGGAGGCTCGCGGCCCGCGTTGTTGCCGGCTGGGTTCGGCGGGAAATGGGTTCCGATAGGCCTTTTGGGGTGACCGCTGGCTGATTTCGGCGGAGGGACTCATTCATGCGTTCGCGTCGGGCCCTGGTAGCTTCGGGAATTATGTTCGCCCTGATCCTTTTCGGATCATCCGTGGTGAGCCCGGTGGCGGGGCGGGCAGAGGCCGGTGAGCACGTCCACGAGCACGCGCCGGCCGCGGCGCCAGGGCACGAGCACGCGCCGGGTGCGGTGCCAGGGCACCTCCAGACGGAGACGGGTCATCTCCAGGAGGAAGCGGAGCACGAGCACGGGGCTCAGGCGGTGGACGACTCGCCGGAGCACATGGCGGAGGACCTGGTCGGCACCCCGGTGCGGGTGATCGAGGAGCAGACCGCGGCGACTGCGGCGCGGATCCAGCGGGAGACGGGGCTGCGGCCCGGGGTGGCGCGGTCCCGGGCGAACGTGGCCGCGGACCCGGGGGTGTCCGGCGAGTGGAGTCCGGTCACCGCGACCTCGGTGGTTCCGGTGTTCGTGGCGACACTGCCGAACGGCAAGATGTTGATCTGGGATTCGGTGGGTGACAACGCGGCCGAGTCCTATCCGGATCATAGTTTCACCCGGGCGATGGTATGGAATCCCGTCGATGGCACCGAGAAGCGCATTGATCTTCAGGGCACCAACATCTTCTGTGCCGGTTTCGCACACCTCGCGAACGGCAACATCTTGATCGCCGGGGGAAATGCGAACAAACAACTTCAGGGTACGGTCCGGACATATGTCTTCGACTGGCAGGCCGAAACGTGGACCCGCGGGAAAGACATGGCGGCCGGCCGCTGGTATCCGTCGGTGGCGCAGACCGCGAACGGCGAAGAAGTGATCATCGGTGGCGGCCCGGCGACCGCGGAGGTCTATCAGACAGATGGCGCGATTCGGCCGTTGTCCGGGTTCACCCAATACAGCGCGCGGCTCTATCCGTTCCTGGCGTCGCGGCCGGACGCCCAGCTCGGGCTGTTCGGGCCGCACGTCACCGGCTACACGATCACCACGGCCGGCAACGGCGTGATCACGGCGACCACCAACCGGGACGGGATCTACCGGGACTACGGGAGCTTCTCCACGTACGACATCGGGAAGTCGCTGGTGGTCGGGGGTGGCTCGGTCACCGAGGGCGGTGTTGCCAAGGTGCCGACCCGGACCGCGGTCGTGGTGAACAGCGGTGTCGGCTCGGTGCCCTCGTTCGCGGCGACCGGGTCGATGGCGACCGGCCGGCGGCAGTTCAGCGCGACGGTGCTCGCCGACGGTTCGGTGCTGGCGACCGGCGGGCTCGCCAGCACCGCGAAGTCCAGCCTGGTCGACCTGGACAACGCGGTGACGGCGGCGGAACGCTGGGATCCGGCGACCGGGCAGTGGACCGGGCTGGCGAGCGCGAGCCGGATCCGGCAGTACCACTCGACGGCCGCGCTGCTGCCGGACGGGCGGGTGATGACCGGCGGCGGTGGCATCTGTTCGACCTGCATGACGGTCGGCTACCTGGAGAAGAACGTCGAGTACTTCAGCCCGCCGTACCTGTTCGCGAAGGACGGCAGCGGCGCTCCCGCGGTGCGACCGGTGATCTCGACCGCGCCGGCGAGCGTCGGGATCAACACGAACTTCGCGGTCACCTCGGCCCAGGCGGCCGGGATCAAGAAGGTCGCGCTGGTCGGGCTGGCCGACGTCACGCACGGCGTGGATCAGGGCCAGCGCTACGTACCCCTGAAATTCTCGGTGTCGGGGACGACGCTGACCGTGACCGGACCGCCGAACGGTGGCGTGGCACCTCCCGGTTATTACATGCTCTTCGTGATCGACGCGAACGGCGTGCCGTCGGTCGCCAAGATCGTGCAGGTGGCCAAGGGCCCGAGCCCGGTGATGAGCCAGGTCAAGAACAACACCGGCCGGTGCGTGGACGTGCCGTCGTCGGCGATCGCCAGCCGCACCTACCTGCAGCTCTACAACTGCAACGGCTCCAAGGCGCAGTCGCTGACCCGGCTGCCGGACGACCGGACGCTGCGGATCATGGGCAACTGCCTGGACGTGCCGTCCGGGAACTACGTGAACAACCAGCGGCTCTGGGCCTACACCTGCAACCGGTCCGGCCCGCAGACCTGGCAGTTCAACGCGGACGGCACGATCCGGCCGGTGGGCAACACCACGCTGTGCCTCTCCGCGGCGTCGTCGCTGAACCAGGCGATTCTCCGCCTCAACACGTGCACCGGCGTGGTGTTCCAGAAGTGGACCTACTGACCGGCCGCCGGTCGGTCGCCGTGCGGGCCGTACAGGTGCAGGATCTCGGCGGAGGCGCCGCCCGGGCCGAACCAGTGCGGCTCGGCGGTGTCGAAGTCGGCCGTGTCGCCGGGGTGCAGCAGCAGCGTGCGGTCGCCGAGCAGCAGCCGGACCGTGCCGGACAGCACGTGGAACCAGGCGTGCCCGGGGTGGCTGACCAGGGCCGGCGGGGTGCGCCCGGCGCCGAGGATCTGTTTGAAGACCTGGAGCCGGCCCGGGTATGCGGTCAGCGGCACGATCACGCTCGGGTTCCCGGTGCGCGGCTCGGTGCGGTGCGGGGTCAGGTGGGCGCGCGGGTCGCCGGTCGGCGGGGCGCCGATCAGGTGGTCGAGCGCCATCCGGTGCATCCGGGCCAGCGGGATCAGCAGGTCCAGCGTGGGCCGGCGCTTGCCGGACTCGAGGCGGGACAGGGTGCTCACCGACAGGCCGGTCGCGGACGCCAGATCGTCCAGGGTGAGCCCGCGGTCCTGCCGGATCCGGCGCAGGCGCGGGCCGATCCCGTCGAGCAACTCGGCCAGGTCAGGGTCCACCCCTGCAGTTTGCGGTCTTCGCAAGTTCGCTGGGACGGCGGGGCCCGCGCGGCGACCATCACGGTGACACGAAGGAGCCGTGATGGAGAAGACACGTCGTTGGGTGGTGCTGGCGATCTGCTGCACCAGCATCTTCCTGGTCGGGATGGACACCACGGTGGTGAGCGTGGCGCTGCCGTCGATCGGCCGGGACCTGGGCCTCGGGGTCCGTGAGCTGGAGTGGGCGGTCGACGCGTACACGCTGGTGCTGGCGAGCCTGCTGATCACGTCGGGGGCGCTGGCCGACCGGGTCGGCCGCCGGCGGATCTTCCGGGTCGGGCTGGTGCTGTTCGCGGCCGGGTCGGTGGGGTGCGCGCTGGCGCCGGGGCTCGGTGCGCTGGTGGCGGCGCGGGTCGTCCAGGGCGTGGGCGGGTCGATGCTGAGCCCGGTGGCGCTGGCCATCGTGGTCAGCACGATCACCGACGCGCGGCAGCGGGCGCAGGCGATCGGGATCTGGGCGGCGGTGTTCGGGCTCAGCATGGCGGCCGGGCCGGTGCTCGGCGGCGCGATCGTCACGGGCCTGGGCTGGCGGCCGGTGTTCGGGGTCAACCTGCCGATCATCGCGGTCGTGCTGGTCCTGACCGTGATCTACGTGCCGGAGTCGCGGTCACCCCAGCCACGGCGGTTGGACCCCACCGGCCAGGTGCTGCTCACGGTCCTGGTCGGGACGGTGGTCGCGGTTCTCATCGAAGGGCCGCGGGTGGGCTGGTGGTCCGGTCCGTCGATGATTTCGTACGGGGTGATCGCGGCCGCCGCGATCACGTTCAGTGTGGTGGAGGCCCGTCGTGCCGAGCCGCTGATGGACCTGCGGCTGTTCCGGCGGCTCCCGTTCGCCGCGGCCGTCGGCGGCGCGGTGGTGATCTTCACGGCGCTGAACCTGACCCTGCTGCTCGGCACGTTCTACCTGCAGCAGGTACGCGGGATGAGCCCGATCGCGGCCGGCCTGGTCACGCTGCCGATGGCGGTCGCCGCGACGGTCTGCGCGCCGCTCTCCGGCTACCTGGTGGGGCGCTCCGGGCCGCGCCTGCCGCTGCGCCTGGCCGGGGTGAGCACCACGATCGGCGGGCTCCTGCTGGTCGGGCTGAACGAGCGGACCGGGGTGCCGGTGCTGCTCACCGCGTACCTTTTTGTGGGTGTGGGTGTAGGTTTCGCCAACGCGCCGATCACCAATACCGCGGTCAGCGGCCTGCCGGCGGCCCGCGCCGGAGTGGCCGGCGGGATCGCCTCGACGGCGCGACAGGTCGGCGCGGCGCTCGGCATCGCGCTCGCCGGTGGGCTGGTCGCGGACCCCGGCCCGGCCGGCCTGGCCGCGGCGACCCGCCCGGGCTGGTTCCTGGTCGCGGCCGGTGGCCTGGCCCTGCTGCTGATCGCCCAGGTCTCGCTGGCGCCCGGTGACGCCGGCCGGGTCAGCCCGGGGCCGGGCTCAGGTGCTCGGCCAGCACCGCGAGATGGGTCTTACGAGCCTCGGCCCAGCGTTCCCGGCCGGTCTCGGTGATCTCCACGAACACCCCGCGCCGGTCGTCCTCGCAGTGGGTGCGCTCGACCAGCTCGTTCTTCACCAGGCGGCTCACCGTCCGGGACAGGGCGCTCTGGCTGAGATACATCGTCTCGGCGAGATCCTGCATGCGCCGCTTGTCACACTTCTGGGTGGTGAGACGGTCGAGAGTCTCGTACTCACTGAGAGTGATGCCGTGCGCCTCGCCGAGGACCCGCTCGAGGTGACAGGCGACCTCGTTGTAGCTGCTCAGGAGTGCTCGCCAGCGCTCGACGAGGTCTGTTTCCCGCTCCATGGGGGGCATCTTACTCCGTACGAGTCAGTTGATGCATGTGAAATTAATGCTGCGGCATTGGATGCTTGAACATTAGATGCGCACGCATCTAATGTCTCCACCGTGACTATCACCGAAACTCCGGCCCCGTCGGCCTCGCCGGCGCAGGCCGCGGAACAGCGCTGGACACCACGGCTCTGGGGCGTGCTCGCGGTGTTGTGCGCGGTCCTGTTCCTCGACGGCCTGGACGTCTCGATGGTCGGGGTGGCGCTGCCCTCGATCGGCTCCGAGCTCGGCCTCTCCACCACCTCCCTGCAGTGGATCGTCAACGGCTACGTGCTCGGCTACGGCGGCCTGCTGCTGCTCGGCGGGCGCACCGCCGACCTGCTCGGTCGCCGCAAGGTCTTCCTGATCGCGCTCGGGGTCTTCACCGTGGCCTCGCTGATCGGCGGCCTCGTCGACGACGGCGGGCTGCTGATCGCCACCCGGTTCATCAAGGGCCTGGCCGCCGCGTTCACCGCGCCGACCGCGATGAGCATCCTGACCACCACGTTCCCGGAGGGCTCGGCGCGCAACCGGGCGCTCTCCATCTTCACGGTCTTCGGCGCCAGCGGATACTCCTCCGGCCTGATCCTCGGCGGCGTGCTGACCAGCCTGGGCTGGCGGTGGACGTTCCTGGTCCCGGTGCCGCTCGCGCTCGCCGCGCTGATCGCCGGGCTCGTGCTCATCCCGCGCGACAAGCCGGCCGCCGGCGGTGGTCACGACCCGATCGGCGCGGTCACCCTGGTCGGCGGGATGCTGCTCGCGGTCTACACCGTGGTCACCGCCCCGCAGCGCGGCTTCGAACCGCTCACCGTCGGCCTCGCGGTGCTCGCGGTGGCCCTGCTGGCCGGGTTCGTGATCGCGGAGAGCCGGGTCCGGCACCCGCTGGTGCGGCTGAGCATCTTCCGGATCGGCACCATCGTGCGGGCCAACGCCAGCATGGTCGCGCTGATGGGTTCGTACGTCAGCTTCCAGTTCATGATGACGCTCTACCTGCAGGACGTGCTGCACTGGACGCCGCTGCGGATGGCCCTGGCGCTGCTCCCGGCCGGCCTGATCGTCGCGTTCGGCTCACCGTTCATGGGCCGGCTGATCGACCGCTACGGCACCGCGCCGCTGATCGTGGCCGCGATGATCTCGCTCAGCTCCGGATACGTCTGGTTCCTGGTCACCGCCGGTAGCCGGCCCGGCTACCTGGTCACCGTGCTCCCGGCGATGCTGCTGCTGGGTGGTGGCTTCGCGTTCGGCTTCAGCTCGATCATGGCGCAGGCCACCGACGGCATCGACGACTCGGAGCAGGGCCTGGCGTCCGGGCTGGTGCAGTCGTCCGGGCAGGTCGGCACCGCGCTGGTGCTGGCGGTGGTCACCGGCCTGATCGCCTCGGCCACGACGGCGGCCTCCGTTTCCGGCTCCGGGGACTTCACGGCGTTCCGGCCCGGGGTCAATCTGGTCACCGGAGTGGCGGTGGCGGGGCTGCTGCTGAACGCGATTGCGATGATCGCGGCGAGATCCCGCCGCATTTCTGCCTGATTTTCAAAAATGGTCAGCTGATTTTCCGAAAAATGGCCGTTCCCGGCGAGGGGCTCACGCTTCCGTGAGCTCCTCGCCGTTCTTGTTTCCCCTGGTGGGAGTGGGTGCGAGGGGCCGGATTCGTCGTTCTCGGTATGAGTGCGCTAGTCTTTAGAAGCCGACGCGGGGTGGAGCAGCTCGGTAGCTCGCTGGGCTCATAACCCAGAGGTCGCAGGTTCAAATCCTGTCCCCGCTACGAGTGGCAGAGGGTCCTGTGTTCGCGGAAAGCGCGAACTCGGGGCCCTCTTCGCTTTGCTGGCTCCGGGGCCGAGCCCCGGAAACCCGCGTGACGGCGGGGCGCGGTGGGCGGTCCGGTTGCGGTGGGCTGGAGAGGTCCCTGCGGGTCCGGTGCGTCACCGTTGTCAGCCACCTCACGGCCGAGCGTGTGAAGTTACGGCGCGCTCCGCACCGAAAGTCCCCACGCAGCGGTTGCGGCCAGCGTGTGCGGTGCGCGCCGAAAGTCCCCACGCAGCGGCTGCGGCCGCCTTGTGTGTGAAGTTGTGGTGCGCTCCGCACCGAAAGTCCCCACGCAATGCTTGCAGCCGGGCTTGCGTGTGAAGTTGTGGTGCGCTCCACGCCGAAAGTCCCCACGTTGCGGCTGTTGCTGGCTTGTGTGGGGAGTTGTGGTGCGGTGCGCGCCGAAAGTCCCCACGCAACGGCTGCGGGCGGCCTGCGTGTGAAGTTGTGGTGCGCTCCGCACCGAAAGTGCCCACGCTGCGGCTGTTGCTGGCTTGTGTGGGGAGTTGCGGTGGGGTGGGTGCCTGCGGTCAGCAGGGGGTGGGGGTGCCGCCGGTGGTGTAGGTGCGGAGGGCCGTGAGGGCGTCCGTCACGGTGGCGACCTTGGCCAGGGTGAGACCCGGGACGGTGTTGCGGGAGGCTTCGGCGCAGTTGGCGGCCGGGACCAGGAAGAGCTCGGCGCCGTCGGAGCGGGCGCCGACGAGTTTCTGGGGGATGCCGCCGATCGGGCCGACCTTGCCGTCGTCGTCGATGATGCCGGTGCCCGCGATGATCCGGCCGCCGGTGAGATCGGCCGGGGTCAGCTTGTCGATGATGCCCAGGGTGAAGATCAGGCCGGCGCTCGGGCCACCGATCTTGTCGAGGTCGATGGCGACGGTGAACGGCGCGGTCTTCTCGGGCGGGTAACCCAACTCGCGCAGGGCGACCTTCTCCGCGCTGGTCTGCGACGAGGTGAACTGCTCGGCGTTCTGCGTGTCGACCTGCTTGGTGGTCTTGTCGGGCGGGAAGACCACGCTGCGCGGCACCAGCGCGCGGGTGTCGTCGAACCAACTGCTGGCCGCCTCGCCGAGGCCGACGTCGGTCTGCACCTCGACCGTGGTCATCCGCAGCTGCCCGGCGGACACCGAGGCCTCCGTGCCGGTCACGGTGATCACCTGCTTGCCGTCCTTGCTGCCGAGCACGTCGATGGTGGGTCCGGGCTCCAGCACCACGTACGGCAGTGGGAGCAGGCCGGCACCGGCACCGAGCAGCGCGGTGACCACGGCGCCCGCGATGACGGCGACACCACGACGATTCATGTCCGCGAGCGTACCGATCGGGATCGGCGGGGTCGGAGGACCATGGCGCCGGGCTTAAGATCCGCCCGAGTGCGAGGAGCGACCTGATGACCGACCTGCCACTGCCGGTGCACTACAGCCGGCGTGCGGCGCTGCGCCACCGCGCCGCAAACCCGCGAGGCCTGCCGCCGGGCGCCAAAAAGCCCGGCATCGAGCAGGCCGGCATCGAGCAGGCCGGCATCGAGCAGGCCGGCATCGAGCAGGCCGGCGTCGAGCAGGCCGGTGGAGGGGACGCGAAGCTGCCGGTGGTGCTCGTGCACGGGACCAACGGGCGATCAGTTTCGGACTGGTTCACGCTTGCGCCGCTGCTGGTCAACGACGGGCGGGACGTCTTCCCGTTCGACTGGCGCCGGGCCCGGCCGGTCGGGGACGTCAGCGCCACCCACCACCACGCCGTCGAGCTGGCCGCGTTCGTCGGCGAGGTCCGGGCCGCGACCGGCGCGGAGCGGGTCGACCTGGTCGGGCACTCGTGGGGCGCGGTGCTCGGGCAGTACCTGGTGCGCTGCCTGGACGGCGACGCGGCCGGGTCGGTCCGGTCGCTGGTCGGGCTGGCGCCGACCTACGGCGGGACGACGCTGCACGGGGTGCTCCGCCGGCCGCAGCACCTGCCGGCCGGAGTGCGGCGGTGGCTGGACGCCAAGATCCCCACCTGGGTGGAGCAGATCCCGGACTCCGCGGTGCTGCGGGCCATCCAGGCCGCCCCGGCGCCGCCGGGAGTGCGGTCCACCACGATCGTCACCCGGTACGACCAGATGGTCACGCCGTACCGGGCGTCGTTGCGTGCCGTCCCCGGCGCGACCCCGGTGGTGCTGGACCGGCGCGCGGTGGTCGGGCACCTGGGGATCCTGCACCACCCGGCGGCGCTGAGCCGGGTCCTCGCCGCCCTGCGGGACTAGGGCCTCGCACTCGGCCGACCTCCGGAAAAGGGACTAGCAGGCGGTGTATCCGCGGCCGGCCGACGACCAGGAGCAGGTGTCGATCGTCTTGCCGCCGCTGCTGCGCAGCGTGGCGGCGTCGCCGCCGTTGTTCCAGATGTGGCCGGTCCGGCCCCAGAAGCGGGTGCTCGCGGTGTTCGAGCCCTTTCCGGTACGGATGAGCACGCTCTTGCCGGCCCCCAACCGGAAGGTGCTGAACGTGTAGGTGTTCCCGGCCCGGTCCCGGACCGTCCAGCCGGTGAGCGTGGTCGTCACCCGGGTCTTGTTGGTGAGCCTGACGTATTCACCGTTGACGCTGGCGTTCGTCCGGGTGTCGGTGCCCGCCGCGTTGTACCGGATCCGGGTGAACCGGACCGAACCCACGGCCGGCGCGCTGGGTGTGGCCGCCTGATCCGGATCGGTCCAGGTCGGGGCGGGCACCGGGGTGGCCCCGGTCGGCGCCGGTGTGGACCCGGCCGTGCCGGCGACCGTCACCTTCGTGGTCGCCGAGTACCCGGCGACCACGAAGTTCTCCGGGTCGGCCCAGTCGCCGCCGGTGCTGATCCAGGCGCGGTAGGCCGGCGTGCCGCCCGGCTGGCCGGTGGCCGTCGCGGTGTATGAGATCGGCGACTCCCCGATCCTCCCGGACACGACCGTGGTCCAGCCGCCGTTGGTGTACCGCTGGATCGTCACCGGCAGGGTCGGCTCACCGGGGTTGACCGTCACGGTGAAGGCGGCCGTGTTGTCCGCGCTCGAGGTGACCTTGAGCTCCGGTACCACCCGGACCGCGGCGTACCGGCGGTTGGAGTACCCGTCGTCGGTGCCGACCATCATGATGTGGCCGGAGTCCAGCGGCCGCTTGATGCTCCAGTGCCCGCTGCTGTCCGCCTTGGTGGTCAGCGCCGGCCAGGGCCCGGTGTCCGAGTGGCTGTAGTCGTTCGCCGGGTGCTGGGCCAGCTGCGCCTTGGTGTCCTTGGCGCCGTAGACGTACGCCTCCTCGTAGAGCGTGACGACGTCGCCGGCCTGCGCGGTGCCGGACAGCGTGATCGGGTGGTTGGCGTCGTACCCGGTGGCGATCGGTATCCGGTTGAACGTCGGGAGCTGTGCCGCCGGCGCGGGGGTTCCGCCGATCAGCGCGGCGGCGCCGAACAGGCCGAAAGCGCCGGTCAGGCCGATGATCGAAAGTGCTGGGCGATGCTTGTGGCAGTCCTCGGTCATGACCTTCGAAGCTATCGAGGAGTCGTGCCGGAGAATGGCAGTTCTATGGAAACCAATGAGATGCCCCGGCTGGAAGCCGACTGCTCACGCTGCGCGGGGCTCTGCTGTGTGGCACCGGCGTTCGCCAAGTCGTCGGACTTCGCGGTGAACAAGCCGGCCGGGCAGGCCTGCAAGAACCTGAGCGACGACTTCCGCTGCCGGATCCATGAGGAGCTGCCGGAGCGCGGGTTCCGCGGCTGCGTGGTGTTCGACTGTTTCGGCGCCGGGCAGCGGATCACCCAGGAGACGTTCGGCGGGCAGGACTGGCGGTCCACCCCGAAGATCGCGGGTGGGATGTTCGCCGTGCTCCCGGTGATGCGGCAACTGCACGAGCTGCTCTGGCTGATCGACGAGGCGTTGCGGCTGGACGAGGCGCGCAAGCTGCACCCGAAGCTGCGGGCGGCCCGCGACGAGATCGACGCGGTGGCCGGGCGACCGGCCGCGGAGCTGCGCGGGACGGACGTGGACTCGTACCGGAAAAGGGTTGTGCCGTTGTTGCGCCGGGCCAGTGAGCTGGCGCGAGCCGGCGCCGGAGGCCGCCGCCCGGACCACAGCGGCGCGCAGTTGATCGGCAGCCGGATGCGCGGGGCCGACCTGCGCGGGGCGAGTTTCCGCGGCGCCCTGCTGATCGGTGCCGACCTGCGCGACGCGGATCTGCGGCGGGCCGATTTCACCGGGGCGGACCTGCGGGGCGCGGACCTGCGCGGCGCCGATCTGACCGGCGCGCTGTTCCTGACGACGTCACAACGGCGAGCCGCAGTGACCGACACCGATCACCTCTAAGCTGAGCCGATGCAGCAAGTGTCCCCTCTGGTGTGGCTGTTGACGGTTCTCGGGATCGTCGGTCTGCTGCTTTTCGACTTCTTCGTCCATGTCCGCCGCGCGCACGTGCCCCGCCTGCGCGAGGCGGCGACCTGGACCTCGATCTACGTGGCGATCGCGATCCTGTTCGGTGTCGGTGTGTGGATCTTCGGTGGTTCCACCATGGGCGCCGAGTACTTCGCCGGGTACGTCACCGAGGAGGCGCTCTCGGTCGACAACCTGTTCGTCTTCCTGCTGCTGCTCGGCAGCTTCAAGGTGCCCCGGGCCGATCAGCAGAAGGTGCTGCTGGTCGGGATCGCGGTGTCGCTCGTCGCCCGGACCGCGTTCATCCTGCTGGGCGCCGCGCTGATCAACTCGTTCGCCTGGATCTTCTACCTGTTCGGGCTGATCCTGCTGCTCACCGCGGGCAACCTGGTGCGCGGCACGAGCCAGGAGGAGGACGAGACGCCGGACAACGTGGTGATCCGGCTGGCCCGGCGGGTGCTGCGGACCTCCGACGAGTACGACGGGGACAAGCTGGTCACCCACCGCGACGGCAAGCGGGTGCTGACCCCGATGCTGCTGGTCATGGTCGCGATCGGCGGCACCGACATCCTGTTCGCGCTGGACTCGATCCCGGCCATCTTCGGGCTCACCCAGAACGTCTACCTGGTCTTCACCGCGACCGCGTTCTCGCTGCTCGGGCTGCGGCAGCTGTACTTCCTGATCGACGGGCTGCTGGACCGGCTGGTCTACCTGTCGTACGGGCTGTCCGCGATCCTGGCGCTGATCGGCGTGAAGCTGATCCTGCACGCGCTGCACCAGAACAACGTGCCGTTCATCAACGAGGGCGAGCACATCGGGGTCATCGAGATCCCGACCGCGGCCTCCCTGGCGATCATCGTGGGGGTGCTGCTGCTCACCGTGGTGGCGTCGCTGCTGAGCCCGAAGGGCCGGTTCCGGACGTACACCGCGGCGGCCCGGCGCCGGGCCGTGGAGTTCCTCGAGGTCGAGAAGGACCCGGCGTACTGCGACGAGGTGTACCACCGGCTGCTCGACGAGGAGAAGCACCTGCGCTCGCTGCCGGAGCGGTACCAGGACCGGATCCGGCAGCAGGACGACCTGATGAACCTGCTGCGCCGCGCACACCAGGTGCACGCGGAGCGGGTCGCAGCCGGGAGTTGCTTCGTGCCGTCGGAGCCCGCGGAGCCGTCAACGGCGTGAGTGCGGGTCCTCCGACCGGTTCAGGTAGGTGGACAGGTTGGTGGTCCGGCCCTCGAGCCGGGTGAGCCCGCTCTGCTCCTCCTCGTCGTCGGAGGACGACATCAGGCTGGCCACCCGGGCCGCCAGCGTCGACGCGCGGGAGGCCAGGTCGGGTTGGGAATACCGGGAGTCCAGCTCGGCGCGCTTGGCCTCCTCGGCGCGCATGGCGTCGGCCTCCACGCCGGGGCGGGCCACGTATCCGCGGTTGCCCGAGGTCGGCATCGACGAGATCGGCACCGAGGACACCGGGATGTCCTGTTCGTAGCTCTGCTCCTGGTAGCCCTGGTCCTGGTAGCCCGGCTCCTGGTACGCCTGCTCCTGGTAGACCGGCTGCTGGTAGGACTGCTCCTGGTAGCTCTGCTCCTGGTATGCCGGCTCGGCGTAGACCGGCTCCTGGTAGCCCTGCTGCTCCTGGTAGGCGGGCTGCTCCTGGTAGGCGGGCTCGGTGTAGGCCGGCTCGTCGTAGGTGGCCTCGGCGTAGATCGGCTCGGCCGGCTCCGGCTCCGGGCCCGGCACCTGCACCGAACCGAGCAGCGACACCGTCTGCCCCTCGCCGCCCTGGTAGTTGCTGAACTCCGGGCCGATCACCAGCCGGGACAGCATCCGGGCGTGCGCCGGCGCGACACCGATCTCGGTGGCGTTCTCCACCCGGAACCGGGCGATCGCCTGGCGTAGCACGTTCGCCAGGCGGTCCGCGTCGCCGACCGTGGCCAGGTCGCCGCCGGCGAACACCAGGGCCGGGTAGCTGCCCTCGGGGCCGTTGCAGACCAGCTGGATCTGGGTGACCGTGGCGGTCCGGCCGGTGTCCCGGTTGCCCGGCTGCACCCGCAGGTGCTGTGGCCAGAGCCAGAACAACTCGCCGCTACTGAGCGTGTTGCCGTCCGCATACGTATAGCGAACTCGCCGGTCGGTGACGAGAACCTCGGTCTCCTCCGGCAGGGTCCATCGTGGCAGCGAGGAGGCCTCGTCGAACGCATACTCGGCCACGGCGCAGCGGCCGCGCCAGAGCACCCGCTCGCCGCTGTCCAGCGGACCGGGGTCAATACCCGGGGCCGACAGGAAGTGCTGGTGGAACATGGTTCCCTTCCCCGTTCACGCCACGATCGGAAAACGCAGCCGCAACGATTACAGCCCTGTCCTGCCAGTGCCGCCAGTGACCCGACGCGAATCACACCGGAACTTACCGTTTTGACACCGGACGGTGATGACCGGTGAACCATCGGCCGACAATACCGTTACTTTCGGTTACCGAACAGGGCGGCCGGTGGGGCCGGGGACGCGACCGCCACCGCGTCGAGGACCGGGACCGCTCCGGCCGCGAACCGATCAAGATCAGTCTCCACTCGTCCCGGGAACCAGTCACCCGCGGCTCGCCGGGTCAGCTCGGCCACCGGGGGTGGTGTGCGGCCGGCGAGCACCACCAGATTGCCGAACCGGCGGCCGCGGAGCACCCCGGCGTCGGCAACCAGACAGGCCTGCGGCAGGACCGACCGGATCGTGGCGACCTGACTGCGGGCGTGTTTGAGGGGCGGGCCGTCGGCCACGTTCGCGATCAGCCAGCCGTCCGGGGCGAGCACCCGGGCCAGGTGCCGGGCGAACTCGACCGAGGCGAGGTGGGCCGGGGTGCGTGCGCCGGCGAAGACGTCCAGGACGATCACGTCGTACCCGGAATCCTTCATGCCCTCGACGGCCTCGCGCGCGTCGCCCACCCGGACCCGGATGCCGGCCTGTGCCGGGAGCGGAAGCTCCCGCCGGACCAGCTCGACGAGCGGACCGTCGATCTCCACCACCCGCTGCGCCGAGCCCGGCCGGGTCGTGGCCAGGTACCGCGGCAGGGTCAGCGCGCCACCGCCCAGGTGCAGCGTGCGCAGCGGGCGGCCGGGCGCCGCGACCAGGTCGATCGCGGCGGCCATCCGCCGGATGTACTCGAACTGCAGGTACGTCGGGTCGGCCAGGTCCACGTGTGACTGCGGCGCGCCGTCCAGCAGCAGTGTGAACGCGGTGTCCCGGTCCGGGTCCGGTACCAACTCGGCGACGCCCGAGGCGACCGTCTCCACCCGGCGTCGTGACGCCCTGCGCTGTGCCATCCGATCATTGTCCCCGGTAGCAGATCGGGAGCGGCGGGCCGGGAACCCGACAGTGGCCCGGGTGACTTCCGACGTGTAGCCGCGTGACGGTTATCGAGCAGACCCTGAACCGGCGTACCGCGATCGGTGGCGCGGTCGCGACCGGCGCCGCCGCCGTGCTTCTCGACGGTGCGCCGGCCCGCGCCGCGGCGGAGCCGGGTGCCGGGACCGGCGGCCTGCTCCCGGCCGACCCGCTGCTGCACCTGCTGCGCCGGGCCACGTTCGGGCCGAGCCCGTCCTCGATCGCCGAGATCCGCAAGCTGGGCGCCGGCGCCTGGCTGGACCGGCAGCTCACGCCGGCCTCGATCGACGACGCGGCGGCCGAGCGGCTGATCGCCCGGCTGCCGCTGAGCGGCCTGAGCATCGCCGAGATCCGCGCCAAGGTCACCGCCGGGCAGCTCAAGCAGTACGGCTGGGATCCGATGTGGCAGCTCGCCTTCGCCGCGCCGGTCCGGGCGATCTGGAGCGAACGGCAACTCTACGAGGTGATGACCGACTTCTGGTCCAACCACCTCAACGTCACCTGCCCGTCCGGCGACGTCTGGGACAACCGCACCGACTACGACCGCACGGTGATCCGCAAGTACGCCCTGGGCACCTTCGCCGACCTGCTCAAGGCCTCGGCCCGGCACCCGGCCATGCTCACCTACCTGGACAACCGGTTCTCCACCCGGCTGGCGCCGAACGAGAACTACGGCCGGGAACTGCTCGAACTGCACACCGTCGGGCTGGGCTACACCGAGGCGGACGTGAAGGACGCGGCCAAGCTGCTCACCGGCCTGACCGTGAACGGCACCACCGGGGCCTACCGGTACGACGCCGCCAACCACGCCGTCGGCCCCGTCAAGATCCTGACCTTCGCGCACGCCAACGCGACCACCACCGGTGGCGAGGCGGCCGCCCTGGCCCTGCTCGACCACCTGGCGATGCACCCGGCCACCGCCCGCCGGATCGTCAGCAAGCTGTGCGTCCGGTTCGTCGCCGACGAGCCGCCCGCGACCCTGGTCACCAAGCTGGTCAAGGTCTACCTGGACAACCGGTCGGCGATCGTGCCGGTGCTGCGCGCGCTGTTCACCTCTCCGGAGTTCGCCGGCGCGATCGGCGCGAAGACCCGGACCCCGCTGGAGGACCTGGCCGCCACCGTCCGGATCCTCGGGTACGGCCCGCCGGCCAGCGGCACCAAGACCTTCGAGAGCCTGTACTGGATGGTCCGCAACGCCGGGCACGCGCCGCTGGGCTGGGGCCCGCCGAACGGCTACCCGGACGTCGCGGCGGCCTGGGCGTCCCCGTCCGGGCTGCTGGTCCGGTGGAACTTCCACCTGTCGATCGCGGCCGGGTACTGGCCGGCCGATCTGGTCAGGCCGGCCAACCTGCTGACCGGGATGATCGGCGCCGCGCCGGCCACCTACGGCGCGCTGATCGACGCGACCGCCGTGCGGCTGCTCGGTACCACGCTCACCGCCGCGCAGAACGCCGCGCTGGCGACTTTCTACGGCAAGGCACCGTCCTCGCAACTGAAGGCCAACGATCCGGCCGCAGGCTGGATGTATCCGTACTTGATGGCGATGCTGCTGAACTCGCCGACCTTCGCTCTGAGGTGAGGACTGTTGACGACGACTGCCTGTGGTTGTGAGGAAGAGCGCCGGGTGACCCTGTCCCGGCGGCGGGTGCTGGCCGCCGGTGCGGCGGGCGCGTTCGCCGGGCTGGCCGGTTCGCAGCTCGACACCCAGCTGGCGTTCGCGGCCGACCCGGCGTACTCGGGGGACGTGCTGGTGCTGCTCTCGCTGCGCGGCGGGTTCGACGGGCTGTCCGCGGTGGTGCCGGCCGGCGATCCGGCGTACTACGCGGCCCGGCCGACGATCGGGGTGCCGAAAGGGCAGCTGATCGGCGGGGGGACGTTCTTCGGGCTGCATCCGGCGCTGGCGCCGCTGCTGCCGTACTGGACCTCGGGCACGCTGGCCGCCGTGCACGCGGCCGGGCAGCCGGCACCGAACCGGTCGCACTTCTCCGCGATGGAGGAGCTGGAACGGGCCGCGCCGGGCACCTCGACCCGGACCGGCTGGCTGAACCGGATGCTCGGCTCGCTCGGCGCGGACGACCCGTTCGGCGCGGTCGCGATGGGCACCGCGCGGCCGTCCCGGGTGCTGGACGGGCCGGCGCCGTACCTCGGCCTCACCTCGGTCGACGGGCTGACGCTGAGCGGGGACGACGCCGCCAAGCCGCTCGCCGCCGCGATGGCGGCGCTCTACACCGGCGCCCCGCCCGCGCTGGCCCGGACGGCCGGGCAGCTCACCGGGGCCCTGGCCCGGGCGAAGACGCTGCGGGCCGCGGGGTACACGCCGGCCAACGGGGCGGCGTACCCGGACTCCGAGCTGGGCGCCGCGCTGCGCGACGTGGCCCGGCTGATCAAGACGGACGCCCGGCTGATGACCGCGACGGTGGACTCCGGCGACTGGGACATGCACGAGAACCTGGGCATCGCCCAGCCCGGCCGGCGGATGCACGACCAGCTCGCCAAGCTGGCCGCCGCGATCGCCGCGTTCGCCACCGACCTCGGCGCCGAGGGCCTGCGCCGGGTCACCCTGATCACGATCAGCGAGTTCGGCCGCCGGGTCGGGCAGAACGGCTCCGGCGGGCTGGACCACGGGTACGGCAACGCCATGTTCGTGCTCGGCGGCGGTGTGCGGGGCGGCAAGGTCTACGGCACCTGGCCGGGGCTGGCCGCCGCCCAGCTGCGGGACGGCGACCTCGCGGTGACCACCGACTACCGCGCGGTGATCGGGGAGATCCTGCGGGCCCGGTGCGGGGTGGGCAGTCTGTCCGCGGTCTTCCCGGGTGTCACAGCGTCGTCGCTGGGACTGGTTGACTTTCGCTGAAAGCCATAAAACGGATATAGCCGTTGTTTCACACTGTCACCGATATTCCGACGTACGGAGGTGACGGTGACCAGCAACCTGTTGGCCGAGCTCATCGGGCAGCGACGCCCGGCCGGCCCACCCCCGGCCGGCGCGATGCCGGCGATCCTGCGAGCCGCCAAGCACCGGGCCGGCCCGCCGCTGCGGATCCGCCGGCATCACTCCGAGGAGGGCGTGCCGTTCTGGCGCTGGGACTGCGAGGGCTGCGGTGAGTACGGCGGCGGCCGGCACCACCCGGACGCCGTCAACCGGGCCATGCGGCACTGCCACGAGCACCCGGCGCACCGCTCCTCACTGCTGCCCCCGGCCAGTTGCCGGCAGCCGGACACGTTCCTGCCGCTGCACCCGATGCTCTACGCCGTCGACGACGACCCGGGCCCCGAACCACTGGCGGTCTGAGCCGACGTCCGCGTCGTGCTCTCGGCCTGCGCCGGCGCCTGCACGGCGGCCGGTGCCGGCGTGGGCGTCGGAACGGCGCTGTCGGCCCGAGCCGGCACCTGCCGGTCGCCGAGGATCTTCGCCACCCGCCGGAAGAGCGGGTCGGCGACGACCTCGGTGAGGTCGGCGCCCAGCGGGATCCGCCAGTTCGGATATTCGTCGAACGTGCCCGGCAGGTTCGGCTGCCGCCGCTCCAGCAGCACGTCGTGCAGGGACGCGGCGACCAGCCGGCACGGGGTGCGGGCCAGGAACTCGTGCATCGCCAGCACTGCCTCCTCGGGCGCCGGATCCGCGCCGACCAGCCCCTCCGACCGCAGCAGCTCGAGCAGCGCGGCCCGATCCGCCCGCCAGGTGGTCCACTCCTGCTCGACGGTGCCGGCCAGCTGGCCCAGCTCGGCCCGGACCTCGACCTGCTCACCGGCCAGGAACCCGGCCGCGGTCGGCAGATCGTGGGTGGAGATGCTGGCCAGCGCGTTGCGCCGGTAGTCGGCCGCGGGCCGGAACTCGCCGGTGTCCCAGTCCCGGGTGAACCAGAGCACCGACGAGCCGAGCATGTTCATCCGCTCCAGCGTCGCGGTCATCTCCGGCAGCACGGTGCCCAGGTCCTCGCCGATCACCACGGCGCCGGCCCGCTGCGCCTCGAGGGCCAGGATGCCCAGCATCGCCTCCGGGTCGTAGTGCACGTAGGTGCCCTCGGCCGCGCCCATGCCCGGCGGCACCCACCACAGCCGCCACAGGCCTGCCACGTGGTCCACCCGCAGGCCACCGGCGTGCCGGAAGATCCGGCGCAACATGTCCCGGTACGCCGCGTAGCCGGTCTCGATCAGCGTGTCCGGCCGCCAGGCGGCCAGCCCCCAGTCCTGCCCGAGCTGGTTGAACGCGTCCGGCGGCGCGCCCGCGCGGACACCGGGCGCCAGCGAGTCCTGCAGCAGCCAGCCGTCCGCGCCGGTCGGGTCGATGCCGACCGCGAGGTCGTGCACGATGCCGACCGGCATCCCGGCGGACGCCGCCCGGGCCGCGTCCAGCTGCTCCTCGACCTGCCGCTGCACCCAGACGTGGAACGCGATCCGGTCGCTGCGGTAGGCCAGCACCGCCGGGGCGTCCGGCCGGCGCAGTTCCTCCGGCCACTTGTGCCAGTTCGGCCCGTGCTCCTCGGCCAGCGCGCAGAACCGGGCGAAGTCCGCCAGCCCGGGGTCGTCGTCGAGGTCGACCGGCCCGGCCAGCGGCCAGAGCAGCTCCAGGGCGGTGAGCTTGGCGGCCCAGGCCGCGTCGTAGTCGATCAGCCCGTCCGCGGCCGGCCCGGGCTTGAGGTCGTCGATCCGCTTCCGGACCGAGGGCTCCGCTTCCCGGTACGCCGTGAGATCAGAAATCCGCAGGTAGAGCGGGTTCGCAAAGCGCCGGCTCGACGGCGAGTACGGCGACGCTGGCACCGGCCGTACCGGAGTGATCGCGTGCAGCGGGTTGAGCAGCACCATCCCGGCGTCACCGGACTGCTCGACGAAGGTCCGCAGGTCGCCCAGGTCGCCCATGCCCCACGAGTCGGCCGAGTGCAGCGTGTAGAGCTGCAGCATCCAGCCCCAGGTCTCCGGCGGCTGGGGCAGCTCGGCCGGGACCACCACGAGTGTCGCGTCGCCCAGCCGGTGCCAGCCCAGCGGCAGGTTCGCCGCCAGCCGGTCCACGGTCCGGGTGGTGCCGTCCTCCAGGGTCAGCTCGACCGGCGCGGGCAGTTCCCGGCTCTGCCCGGCGCGCAGCACGACGGTGCCGGGCAACCGGGCGCCCTGATCGCGGCGGCCCACTTCGGCGAGCGCCGCGGTGACCGCGGCCGGCGTGCCGGCGTCCACCCCGAGCAGGCCGAGGACACCGATCACCGACTCCGGCGCGACCTCGGTGCGGCGCCGCTGAAAGTTCTCGTACCAGGTGGCCACCCCGTGTGCCGCGGCCAGCGCTTCCAGCTGCGCGTCCATGCTGCCCCTCCCGTCGGTGACCGGACCCTTACCCGGGTTGTCCACCGGGTACTCCGGGTGCGGTCGTTGCTTCCATCGGCCAGCATGGTGCACATGGCAGACGTGGTGAAATGGTGGTCCCGGTTGACGGCCGCGCTGACCGGCGCGGTGCTGGCCCTGGTGGTGCCGGTGCACGCCTGGGCGGCGAGCAACGGCACGGCCGACCTGATGATCGAGGCGGCGGTGAAGCGCCGGTCCCGTGGCCGTGGTGGTTTCTTCCTGTTCGGCGGAGCGCTCTGCTGCCTGATCGTGGTCGGCGGGGTGGTGCTGGCGATCGTGTTGATTTCCCGCAATCGCAGGCGTCGCTGACGACTTCCGCCCTAGCTTGGGAGCATGCGGACGGTCAACAGGCGATCGATGGCCCTCGGTGGCGGGATCGCCGCCATCCTCTGTGTGCCACCGGCGATCTCGGTGGCCGCCAACGCGTCCGCTGACGTCGTGCTCAGCCTGGGCCGCCCGGCGGTGGCCTCGTCGACGCTGAGCGTGGCCTGGCCGGCCACGGCGGCCGTGGACCACACGACCGGCACCCGGTGGGCCAGCGGCGCGGCCGTCGGCACCCAGTGGCTGCGGATCGACCTGGGCGCGGCACAGGTCGTCAACCGGGTCCGCCTGCACTGGGCCGGCGCGTACGCCAAGGGCTACCGGGTGCAGCTCTCCGACGACGGGGCGACCTGGGCCGACGCGTATCGTACCGCCACCGGCAACGGCGGGGTGGACGACCTGCGCGCGCTCAAGGGGCACGGGCGCTACCTGCGGGTGCTGGCCACTCAGCGGGCCCAGCCGAGCGGGTACTCGCTCGGGGACGTGCGGGCGTACGGTCCGGGTCCGGCGAGCAAGGTGCCGGAGTCGGGCACGGCGCCCAGCGCGGCGACTCCCGCGGCGGCGGCCCCGCTGACCGCGAGCGTCAAACGGGAGACCGCGTTCCAGCTGGTCTCCAGCGCGGAGAACTCGACGTTGAACTGGCGTGGCGAGTTCGACTACATCGAGGACCTGGGCGACGGCCGGGGCTACACGGCCGGGATCGTCGGGTTCTGTTCCGGCACCGGCGACATGCTCGACCTGGTCACCGACTACACCCGCCGGAAGCCGGCGAACGCGCTGGCCCGATACCTGACTGCTCTGCGTACCGTCGATGGCAGTGACTCACACCGCGGCCTCGACCCGGGATTCTTGGCGGCCTGGCGGGCGGCCGCGGCCGACCCGGTCTTCCAGAAGGCCCAGCAGGACGCGCGGGACCGGATGTACTTCACGCCGGCGGTCCGGCTGGCAACCGCGGACGGGCTGCGCGCGCTGGGTCAGTTCGCCTACTACGACGCGGCGGTGATGCACGGCGTCAACGGGCTGCGGGCGATCCGCTCGCGGGCGGTGCAGGCCCGGAAGACGCCGTCGCAGGGCGGTGACGAGATCGCCTACCTGGGCGCGTTCCTGGACGCCCGGGACACCGAGATGCGCCGGGAGGCCGCGCACAGCGACACCACCAGGGTCGACACCGCGCAGCGGGTGTTCCTGCGCGGCAGCAATCTCGACCTGGTGGCGCCGCTGACCTGGCACGTCTACGGCGACAGGTACAGCATCAAACGCTGACCTCTACGCCTTGGTCCACTTCTGGTTGGCGGTGCCGGCGCAGTCCCAGAGCTGGAGCTGGGCGTTGTTCGCGGCGTTGTTGTCCTTGATGTCGACGCACTTGTTCGCCGACACGTTCACCAGGTCACCGGCGCCCGAGAGGGTGAACCGCTGGACCGGGTTGCCGTTGCAGGTGACCAGCTGGATCGGCGTGCCGTTGGTGAGCGCGCCACCGGCCGGGTCCATGCACTTGCCCATCGCGCGCAGCGTGCCGTCGCTGTTGAACGTCCACTTCTGCGGGTCGAGGCCGTTGCAGTCCCACATCTGCAGCCGGGTGCCGTCGCTGTTGTTGCCGCCCGGGATGTCGATGCACCGGCCGTTGAGGTTGCTCTTCAGCGCGTTCCCGGTGGTGGCCGGCGGCGGGGTGGTGGTGCTGGTCGAGCCGTTGACGTGCACGTAGTCGATCAGCATCTTGCTCTCGGCCGGCAGACCGGCCGGGTTGCCCTGGCCGAAGTTACCGCCGATGGCCAGGTTCAGGATGATGAAGAACGAGTGGTCGAAGACCCAGTTCACGTTGCCCTTGGCGGCGCGCAGCGAGTCCGGGGTGGCCCGGAAGTACTCCTGGCCGTCCACGGTCCAGACGATCAGGTTCGGCGACCAGTCCACCGCGTAGTTGTGGAACGCGTTGTACCACGGCGAGCCGGCGACGAGGGTGCCGCCGAACGAGCTGCCACCGGAGTAGCCCGGTCCGTGCAGCGTGCCGAACAGCCGGTTGGGGTCCCGGCCGACGATCTCCATGATGTCGATCTCGCCGTCGGTCGGCCAGTTGCCGCCGCCGAGCATCCAGAACGCGGGCCAGAGACCGGAGCCGTTGGGCACCTGGATCCGGGCCTCGACGTGGCCGTACTGCTGGGTGAACTTGCCGGCGGTCTGGATCCGGCCGGAGGTGAACTGGCAGGTGCCGTTCCAGCAGTCGTTGTGCCCGCCGCTGCCCTTGCGGGCCGTGATGACCAGGTGGCCCTGGCCGTCCATGGCGACGTTGCTGGTGCCGCTGTTGTAGTACTGCAGCTCCTGGTTGCCGAAGCCGCCGCCGCCGGTGTCGAAGTTCCACCGGGAGGTGTCGACGCCGGTGCCGGCCGCGCCGTTGAAGTCCTCGTTCCAGGTGACCGCGGCGACCGCGGCGTCCGCGTTGTCGTTGCGCGACGCCAGGAACATCGAGGACGCCAGGGTCGTCGCGACGACGGCCGCGCTGAGCAGTATTCGTAACTTACGCATGGGGGAACCTCCGGGGGAGAGGGTGCCGAACTCCAAACAGTCTTAAGAGATTGACTGTCGCGGGTCAATGGAGACGGGTTCCGGAACCCCCGGATAACAGGATTTCTCAGATCTTCGGTACGAATTCCTGGTCGACCTTGCTGAACAGGGCCGGCACCTTGCCGGGCTGCCAGCCGGGCAGCGCCGTGTGCCGGGCCTTCACCAGGTAGTTCGCTCCGCGGTACGACACCCGGTCACCCACCTGGTACGTGGTGTGCACCTTCCACGCCGGCGCCGGTTTCACGGTGACCTGTGTCGTCACGCCGACCGCGTCGACCAGGATCCCGCTCGAGTTCCGGCCGCCCCCGCCCAGGTTGAGCACCAGGCGGAACGGCTGGCCGGCGGTCGTCGGGGTCAGCCGGAGCACCTGCCGGCCGTCGATCGACCAGACGAACGACGTCCGGGTCCAGTCGATCGCGTACGTGTGGAAGTCGTAGTCGTCCGCGCTGTCGTCGCCGAGCGTCTCGACCTGCCCGGACAGGTACTGCCCCTGCTCGCCGAGCACCCCGAGCAGCCCCCAGGAGCCGTCCCGGCCGGCCCGGATCCGTGCCGACGCGCGCCCGTTCGCCTGGTTGAAGGTCGCCGCCGTGAAGATCGACGAGCCCAGCACCAGGTTCCCGCTGCCGTCCAGCCACCCGCCGCCGGTGTCACCGGTCCACTTCACGGTGTCCACGCCCTGCCCTTGCACCCCGGTGAAGAAGTCGCTGAACAGCGTTTTCGCGACGGTTTCGGCGTGCGCGGCGCCGGAGACGGCGAGCGCCGAGACGACGACCGCGGCCGCCATCAGCGACCGCAGCCCTCGCCGGACGACACCGGCACGCTCGTGTGCCTGACCCATCGCTCACCCCTACCTCGATCCCGCGCTCAGACTCTGCACAGGCGAAGCGGATACGGCAAGCTCGTGGCCGGCTTTTTAATGGATCAGTTGTAGTCCGGCGCCCGGGTCTCGTGGATCGCCAGCTCCTCGGCGCTCGCGCCGCCGCCGGCCGCGCCCGCGTCCCACGCCACGCTGTCCGCCTCGTCGTCCGAGCCGGAACCGCCGTCCGGGGCGACCAGCCGGCCGACCCGGCCCGGGTTCTCCTCGTCGAGCTGACCGTCGTCGTAGAGCGAGATGGCCGAGTTCGGGTCGGACGTCGGGCTCTCGCCCCACACGTCCCGCTCGAACTGCTCGCGCTCGGAGTCGTCGACGGTCTCGTCGATCGGGTCACGGCGCGGCGGCAGCGGGTCCTCGGCGCCGACGTCCGGCTCCTCCTGGCTGAGCCGCCGGTCGAGGCTCTCGCCCTGGCGGGCCTCCTCCGCGGTGTCACCGAACCGGTTCGAGCCGCCCGGCCCGACACCGGCCAGCGCGGCCGGGTCCGCACCGTCGGCCCAGCGGCCACTGTCCACCTCGTCGTATGCGGTGGAGTCGTCGTCGGCGGTGTCCGGCAGCCCGGAGGCCTCCGGGTCGCTGACCTCGGCGGGGTAGTCGTTGTCTCGCATGTGCGCAATGTACCCGCGTGCGGGGCCGGTCATGCCGTGATCCTTCCCGGGTTCAGATGAGCCCAGACGACCTTGCCGTCGGCCAGCGCCAATCCACCCCAGCGCACCGCCACCGCATCGATCAGAAGCAGACCCCTTCCGCCGTACGCGGTGACCGGCGCCGGTCCGGGCAACCGGGGCAGCACCGGCGAACCGTCCCGCACCGCCACGCTGACCGTGTCGTCGTGCCGGGCCAGCAGCACCCGCATCGGGGTCCGGGCGTGCGCCACCACGTTGTTGACCATCTCGGTGGCCACGATGCACGCGTCCCCGGCGGTCTCCGGCCGGTCCCAGCGCACGCAGGCCTCGGTGATCAGCTCACGTACCCGCCGGGCGGCGCCGACCACCGGGTCCAGCTCCTGGCTCACCCGGAACCCGTCGCCGGGCGCGCCCAGCGCGGCGAAGGCGCCGGCCGGGTCGGGCCACACCGGCCAGCCGGTCGCGTCCCAGGGCGTGCCGTCGGCGGCGCCGCAGAGCGCGAGCCGGGCCCCCGGCCAGCCCCGGGTCTCGTCGAGCACCTCACGCAGCACGGACAGCGTGCCGGCCTGCGCGACCCGGAGCCCGGCGACGTCCAGCACGACCGCTTCGGGCGCTCCGGCCAGCACGTCGAGCAGGGCGGAACGGACCGCCGCCGTGGTGCCGGCGTCGAGCACCCCGGTCAGCCGGACCAGTGGATGAGTCTGGCCGCTGTCCACCAGGTGACGAACCTCGCTCGGCATGATCGCTCCATTGTGCCTAACGCCGACCCGTCGCGCATTTCGGCGAGCGGTGGCCGCGTTCCCGCAGCCGGCGCCCGGTCCCCCCGGAACCGCACGAACCGGAAGTACCCCATTCGTGTCCCCTCATGCCGCGGCAGCCGGCTGGCCCCGAGAGGTGCCTCCGGCCCCCTGAGACACCCCCGGGAGCCAGCCGCGATCTTGAGGGTGCGCCGCGGTCCGGACCCACGCGAGGCCGTGCCCACTCCGGCCCGCAGCGCGCCTGCCGGGTGATCGGCTGGTTCTCAGGGGTGCCTCCGGCACTCTGAGACACCCCTGCGGGCCAGCCGGGATCGTGGGGCGCGCGGCGGTCCGGACTGGGGCGGGTGTGGCGGAGCTGCCGGGGCTAGGCGGTCAGGCCGGTGTCGGGGGGTTGGTCCTGCCAGTCGAGTTCGCCGGCACGGGAGGCCAGCAGGCGGCGGTAGGAGTCCAGGCGGCGGCGGTCGGCGTGGCCGGCGTTCACCCAGGCGTCCAGGTGGCAGTCGGCGTCGGCCGCGGTGTGACCGCAGTTCGGCTGGTCGTCCAGGGTGCCCTCGACCAGGTCGGGGAAGCCGTGCAGCAGGCTCTCGGCGCTGACGTGGGCCAGGCCGAAGCTCCGGATGCCCGGGGTGTCGACGATCCAGCCCGGGTCCTTGCGGGACTTGCCGACGACGGGCAGCCGCAGGGCCACCGCGCTCGTCGACGTGTGCCGGCCCTTGCCGATCGCGCTGACCACGCCGACCGCGCGCAACGCGTCCGGCACCAGGCGGTTGACCAGCGTCGACTTGCCCACCCCGGAGTGGCCGACCATGACCGAGATCCGGCCGGCCAGCGTGTCGCGCACCTCGGCCAGGTCGCTGCCCGGGCGGACCAGCACGTGCCGCAGGTCGAGCTCGGCGTAGTAGTCGAGCACCTGCTCCGGACCGGCCAGGTCGGCCTTGGTCAGGCAGAGCAACGGCTCGATGCCGGCGTCGTACGCCGCCACCAGGCACCTGTCGATGAACCCGGTGCGCGGCGGCGGGTCGGACAGCGCGCTGACGATGACCAGCTGGTCGGCGTTCGCGACGACCACCCGCTCGAGGCGGCCCTCGGGGGTGGTGTCGTCGTCGTCCGCGGTCCGGCGCAGCACCGAGGTGCGTTCGCTGATCCGGACGATGCGGGCCAGCGCGCCGTCCGCCCCGGAGACGTCACCGACCAGCCGCACCCGGTCGCCCACCACCACCGACTTGCGGCCCAGCTCGCGGGCGCGCATCGCGGTGATCAGCTCGGTGCCGGCGTCGTCGTCCTCGCGGACACAGCCGTACCGGCCGCGGTCGACAGTGATCACGAGCCCGTCGATCGCGTCGTCGTGCTTGGGCCGCGTCCGGGTACGCGGGCGGGACGACCGCCCCGGACGGATCCGGACATCGTCCTCGTCGTACTCCCGCTTTCGGCCTGGCAGGGTCAGCTCCTCGCCGCGAGTCCCGCCCAGAGTTCGGGGAACTCGGGCAACGTCTTCGAGGTACAACCTACGTCGGTGACCTGAACACCCTGCACGGCGAGTCCGATAACCGCGGCGGCGTGTGCCATCCGGTGGTCCGCGTACGTCTCGAAGGACGCCCCGCGCAGCGGCCGCGGCTCGATCCGCAGCCCGTCCGGGAACTCGGTGATCCCGGCGCCCAGCGTGGTCAGCTCGGCGGCCAGCGCGGCGATCCGGTCGGTCTCGTGGCCCCGGATGTGCTCGACCCCGCGCAGCTCGGACGGCCCGTCGGCGAGTGCCGCGAGCGCCGCGAGGACCGGGGTCATCTCGCTCACCTCGGAGAGGTCGGCGGTGATCCCGCGCAGCGTGCCGGTGCCGCGCACGGTCAGCCCGTCGCCCGTCCGGGTGACCTCGGCGCCCAGCTCGGTGAGCAGCGCGGAGAGCTGCTCGACCGGCTGCCAGCTCGCCTCGGGCCAGCCGGCCAGGGTGACCGCGCCGCCGGTGACCATCGCGGCGGCGAAGAACGGCAGCGCGCCGGAGAGGTCCGGTTCGATGGTCCAGGTGCGGCCGCGCAGCGGGCCGGGTTCGACCACCCAGGTGTCCGGGACGCTCTCGTCGACGACGGCGCCGGCCGCCCGCAGCATGTGCGTGGTCATCCGCAGGTGCGGCGCGGACGGCACCGGCGGGCCCTGGTGCCGCAGGGTCAGGCCCTTGGTGAACCGGGCCGCGGAGAGCAGCAGGCCGGAGACGAACTGGCTGGAGCCGGACGCGTCGACCACCGCCTCGCCGCCCTCGATCAGGCCGGCGCCGTGCACGGTCAGCGGCAGCCCGTCGGACGCGGAGGCCTCGATGGTGACGCCGAGCGAGCGCAGCGTCTCGATGATCGGGCGCAGCGGCCGGTTGCGCGCGTGCGGGTCGCCGTCGAACTCGACCGGCCCGTCGACCAGGCCGGCCAGCGGCGGCAGGAACCGCATGATGGTGCCGGCCAGGCCGACGTCGACGGTGGCCGGTCCGCGCAGCGGGCCCGGCTCGACCCGCCAGCGGTCGTCGTCGGAGGTGTCCACGGCGACGCCGATGGCGCGCAGGGCGGCGGCCATCAGGGTGGTGTCCCGGGCCCGCAACGGCGCCTCGATCACCGAGGGGCCGTCGGCCAGCGCGGCGAGCACCAGCGCGCGGGCGGTCATCGATTTCGAGCCGGGCAGGCGCACGGTCGCCGTGACCGGGCCGGCGGCGGACGGGGCGAGCCAGGGGCGGAGTTCAGCGGGCATGGTCGCCATTCTGCCGGTGGCCGCCGCCATTCCGGCCGCGCGTTCCCGGCTCCCGGGACGGTGCGTCGCTGCGAATTCCACCGTACGAGCCGTTCCGGCCGACTGATTCCCGTTCTGTGCTCGTTCCGACGTGGCCTTTTCCTCGGCGTTCCGCGCCCCCTGCCACCGTTTCCGTTGGCGTACGCTGCACCCATGTGCGGGCGGTACGCGACCACGCGGAGCAACGCGGATCTCAGCCAGTTCTTCGAAGCGGCCGACGTCGCCGGGGACTTGTCGCCGAGCTGGAACGTCGCGCCCACCGATCCGGTCCCGCTGATCCGCGAGTCGCGCACGCACGCCGCCCGGGTGCTCGACACGGCACGCTGGGGGCTGGTCCCGCCGTGGGCCGCCGACCTGCGCCAGGGCGCCCGGATGATCAATGCGCGGGCCGAGACGGTGGCCGGCCTGAAGACGTTCGCGCCGTCCTTCGCCCGTCGTCGCTGCCTGATCCCGGCGGACGGCTGGTTCGAGTGGGTCCGCAACGGCAAACAGAAGCAGCCGTACTACATGACCTCGGCCGATGGCTCCCCGCTGGCGTTCGCCGGGATCTGGTCGGCCTGGGGGCCGGAGTCCCTGCTCACCTGCAGTGTGATCACCACGGCGGCGCTCGGTGACCTGACCCGGGTGCACGACCGGATGCCGCTGATCCTGTCGGCCGACCGCTGGGCCGGCTGGCTGGCCGGCGGTGGTGATCCGGAGTCGCTGCTGCGCCCGCCGGCCGAGGCGGTGTTGGCCGCGATCGAGGTGCGCCCGGTCGGTCAGGCGGTGGGTTATGTCCGCAACAACGGTCCGGAGTTGCTGGCACCGGTGGCCGAGGTAACGCTTTTCTGAACAGCAGGAGATCAACGAAGTTCTTTGTCGGTTTATGCACTGATTCCAAACTGAGAACTTTGTTTCAACATAGATCACCCCCTTGTTCTGATCTTGTACGGTGCGGTACAAACCAGCGCCGGAGTGGTGCCGCTCCGCAAGGTGCGGGAACGGCGGCCACAGCATTACCGGTCCCACGGGGGAGGTGGGCTGATGACACGAGCACGCATGCCGCGTCCGCACGAGGTGGCTATCGCGCGGCGCGACCCGCGGTTGCTCGACGCAATTGCGCAACGCCGGACAGATGAGGCCTGGCGGACCCGAGGGTCCTGTCGCACCGTCGATCCGGAGACGTTCTTTCCAGCTCCGAACGAACCGTCCGGCGGGGCCATCGCGCTCTGCGGGACCTGTCCGGTGCAGGGCCCATGCCTGGCCTGGGCGCTGCAGGTGGGCGACTGCCACGGAGTCTGGGGTGGCACCACGCCACGGGAACGACGCGCCATGTTGGTGGCCTGGCGCGAGCGCGTCCAGCCCGACGGCGAGCCGGTCGAGGACGAACCGGCCGACGAGGAGGACCGGAGATTCCTGACGCTGATCCCGGTGAGCCGCTGAGCTCGAACGGGTCGCGCCGAGGAGAACGCTGATAGAAACGGAGCTTGTGTCAAGCTCCGAGAAGACCGTCGAGACCCCGCGCGGGCCGGCCCGTGTCCGGGTCACCGAACCGGCCGGCCCCGCACACAGTCAGCTGTTCCTCGGCCACGGTGCCGGGGGTGGGGTCGACGCGCCGGATCTGACCGCCGTGCACGACGCCGCGGTGGCCGCCGGGGTGCGGGTGCTCCTGGTGACCCAGCCGTACCGGGTGGCCGGTCGGCGGGCGCCGGCTCCGGCCGGGCACCTGGACGAGGCGTGGACCGCCGTCGTGCGGGCGATGGTCGTACCCCATCTGCCGTTGATCGTGGGCGGGCGGTCCAGCGGCGCGCGTGTCGCGTCGCGGACCGCGACCCTGCTGGACGCCGCGGGGGTGCTGGCCCTGGCCTTCCCGCTGCACCCGCCGGGCAAGCCGGAGAAGAGCCGGGCCGGTGAGCTGGACGCCGCGGTGCCGACGTGTGTGGTGAACGGGGACCGAGATCCGTTCGGGGTGCCCGAGGCCGGCGGCGCGGTCGAGGTGATCACGCGGCCGGGCGCGGTGCACGACCTGCGCAAGGATCTGCCCGGCACGGTCCGGCTGGTGATCGAGTGGCTTACGCGACACCGCTGGGCGGCGGAATTCTGACCCCGGTACCGGCGTTACAGACCGCGGAGACTTTCGTGGGAAGGGGATCGTCAAGTGCGTGCCGGTACCGAGCGCGTGAAGACCGAGCACCGGGGGACGACCACCCGGGTGCGGGACCTGTTGGACTCCCCGGAGTGGCCCGCGGTCGAATCGCCGCCCGTCGCCTCACTGGTGAGCGTGAGCACACCGGTTTTCGAAGGCGTGAGTGGGGCACTACCCGTATCCTCGGCGGGGCGGTCGAGGGGAGAGTCCAGGGTGGCCCAGAAAGAACGGACCGACGAGCGTCGGGAACGCTTCGAGCGTGACGCGCTGCCGTTCGTCGATCAGTTGTACGCCGCCGGCCTGCGGATGACACGTAACCCGGCCGACGCTGAGGACCTGGTGCAGGAGACGTTCCTCAAGGCGTTCTCCGCGTTCCACCAGTTCGAGCAGGGCACGAACCTGAAGGCCTGGCTGTACCGGATCCTGACGAACACCTACATCAACTCGTACCGGAAGAAGCAGCGCCAGCCGCTGCAGTCACCGACCGAGGAGATCACCGACTGGCAGCTCGCCTCCAGTGAGTCGCACACCTCGTCGGGCCTGCGCTCGGCCGAGACCGAGGCGCTGGACCGGCTCCCGGACAGTGACATCAAGGAAGCGCTGCAGTCCCTGCCGGAAGACTTCCGGCTCGCCGTCTACCTCGCCGATGTCGAGGGTTTCTCGTACAAGGAGATCGCCGACATCATGGGCACGCCGATCGGCACCGTCATGTCGCGGCTGCACCGCGGCCGTCGCAACCTGCGCAAACTGCTCGAGCAGTACGCCGTCGGCCGGGGTATCACCCGGACCGCCGCCGAGCCGCAGGAGGCGTGACGCGGATGTCGGGCGACGAGATCGACCACGAGACGACGGATTGCACGATCGCGCTCAGCGAGGTGTACCTCTACCTCGACCTGGAGTGCAGCGAGGACCGGCGGCAGCTGATCCAGAAGCACCTGGACGAGTGCTCCGGCTGCATGCGCGAGTTCGGCATCGAGATCGAGGTGAAGGCCCTGGTCGGGCGCTGCTGCGGCGAGGAGCGGGCGCCGGCCGAGCTGCGCGAGCGGCTGCGGCACAAGCTCGGTCAGCTGGAGACCCGCGAGCACCAGGCATAACCGCGTACGAAGAGGGCCGGCAGATGTGACATCTGCCGGCCCTCTTCGCGTCTTCAGCTGTTGGGACGCTTACCGTGGTTCGCGCCGCTCTTCTTACGGGCCTTCTTCTTGCGAGCCTTCTTGGCCATAAGGGCCTCCTTCCTCACGCTTGCTCAGTCGCCGATCGTAGTCGGAACATCTCCGCGCCCGGGACTCACCCGTGGGTGATCCGTGATTTGATGACGTTCCCTACAAGGGTGCGACAAGGGAGGGCGATCCAGCATGGCCGAGGAGATCCGGGCCGAGATGGTGGCCAACGTATGGAAGATCGTGGCCGGCGTCGGTGACACCGTCGCCGAGGGCGACACGCTGGTGATCCTGGAGTCCATGAAGATGGAGATCCCGGTGCTGGCCGAGTCGGACGGGACGCTCGACCAGCTGGCCGTCCACGAGGGCGACGTCGTCCAGGAGGGCGACCTGATCGCCGTCATCGGCTGACGTCCTCACCCGCTTCTACTTGCGGAGCCAGCGCAGCAGGTAGGACCGGCGGCGCTGGCGCGGGACCGCCGGCACCCGGATCGTGGCCGCGGCCAGCTCCCGGGTGGACCGGTCCAGCTCCGGGGTGACCAGGGCCAGCTCGGCGACCGCCCGGGCGTGCGGCCCGCCGGCCACCTCGGTGAACCGCCCGGCCACCACGGCCGCCACGTCCGCGCGCGCGGCCGGATCCACCCAGGCGTACGTGACGAGTGCGAACAGGGCCGCCTGGGTGACCCGGTCGACGCCGCCGTCGAGCAGGCCGAGCAGCAGCCGCCGGCGGGCGGAGTCCAGCCACGGCTCGTCGGTGCCGTGGTGCAGCAGGCCCAGACAGGCCCAGATCTCCGCGGCGCCGGGCTGTTTCGCCCGGGTGACCGACGGGTGGCCGAGCAGGGCGAGCAACTCCCACGGCTCGACCAGGACCAGGCCGAGCGCCCGGTCGTAGGCGGCCGGCGGGTGCGGCCAGCCGGCTGAGGCGACCCGCAGCAGCCGGGCCACCGCGTCGTCGGACGGCTCCGCCTCGACCGTCGACCGGCCGGGCCGCAGCCGGGTCAGGCCGACCGGCACACCGCCGAGCCACGCCGCGTTCCGGCAGCACTCGTCGAGGTCGGTGTGCTCGTGGGTGTCGTCCGGGTGGTCGCGGATGTAGTCGGCCAGCCCGATCAGGTGCGCCACGTCGCCGTCGGCGCGGTACCGCAGCCGGTGTGCGGTGTGCACCACGCAGTCGAACTTCGGGTCGCGTTCCAGCGCCCGGGCGGTCCAGTCCAGCGCCTCGTCGAGCCGGCCCAGGTCGGCGAGGGTGGCCGCGACGTCGGCGTACACCGAGAGGTCGTCCGGGTCGTAGAGGACCGCGCGGCGCAGGGCCGCGAGCGCCTCCGGGATGCGGCCGGCGCTGCGGTACGCGTAACCGAGCCAGATCTCGCCGAGCTTCGACGGCCGGGAGCGGGCGCCGCGCTTGGCCCAGTCGACGGCCAGCCCGGCCTCGCCGAGCCGGCGGGCCAGCGCCGAGCCGGCACCGAGCAGCATGGCGTGCTCGCCGTGCGCGTCGACGGCGTGCCGGACCACCGTCAGGTAGGGCCGCAGCGGGATCGCGGTGGCCTCCGGCGCCGGGTCGCCGACCGCGGTGCACAGGCGCATCACGGTGCGGGCCAGTGAATCCGGGTCGATCCGGCCGCCGAGCACCGGGTCGCTGACCCAGGGGACACCGGCCCAGTCCACGCCGGGGGTGTGCCCGCTGGCCGCGGCGAGCAGGGCCAGCGCGTCCTCCTGACGTCCGGCGGCGGCGAGCAGGTGGGCGTGCGCCGCCACCCGGCCGGCCGGCGCGTGCGCGTCCAGCGGGAACAGGTCGAGGCCGCCGTGCGAACCGGCGGCCAATCGACTGAGCAGCTCGTGGATCTCCGGGAGGGTGGGTGCGTGGGCGAGTGCTCCGGCCAGGTGGCGGGCGGCCTGACTCATCTCCCCGCGGTCGAGGGCGGCGCGGGCGAGGGTGAGGTCGTGGTGGACCTGGGGGTGGGCATCCACGAGTGAAGACAGTACGGGCACCCGGACGATCTGTCAGTCCTCATGTTTGCGCAATAGTGCTCGAAAGATTGACTTACCAAGCTTTATCTTGCAAGACTGAGCATCTAATGCGCGAGAACTGCTCATCTCGGGAGGATGACGTGACACAGCGAGGCCACGGGATGGCGGCGGACATTGCGGAACAGCCGGAAGGTTTCGCCCGCCTGCTGGACGGACCGCACGCGGACGCGATCGCCGAGGTCGCGGCGCAGATCGCGGCCCGCCGTCCGCGGAACGTGCTCTTCGTCGGACGCGGCACGTCCGACCACGCCGCGTTGTACGGGGCGTACCTGACCGAGATCCGGCTCGGCCTGCCGGTGGCCAGCGCGTCACCGAGCGCGATCACGCTCTACGGCGCCCGCCCCGACTTCACCGACAGCCTGGTCATCGGGGTCAGCCAGAGCGGCGGCTCACCCGACCTGACCGGGGTGCTCTCCGCCGCCCGGGAGACCGGCGCGCTCACCCTCGCGGTCACCAACAACCCGGAGTCGCCGCTGGCCCGGGCCGCCGAGCTGTCCGTGGACGTGGCGGCCGGGCACGAGCGGGCCGTCGCGGCGACCAAGTCGTACACCGCCGAGCTGCTCGCGCTGCTGGTGCTGATCGAGGGGATCCGGGCCGGCGACGGACGGCTGCCGGAGTCCGAGCGGGCCGCGCTCGCCGCCCTGCCCGGTCTGGCCGAGGCGGCGCTCGCCGACCGGACCGCTGACGACCTGGCCCAGCGCTACCGGTTCGCGCCGCACATGGTCACCACCGGCCGGGGGTTCGGCTACCCGACCGCCCGGGAGGCCGCGCTCAAGCTGATGGAGACGTCGTACGTGCCGACCCTGGCGTTCTCCGGCGCCGACCTGCTGCACGGCCCGCTCGCGATGACCGACGCCGACGTGCCGGTGCTGGCCGTGGTCGGCGAGGGCCCGGGCGGCCGGGCCATGCAGGACGTGATCACCCGGCTCGGTGAGCAGCGGGCCGACGTGGTCACCATCGGGGCCACCGACGTGCCCGGCGCGGCCGGTCGGCTGGCCGTCCCGGCGGTCGACGAGCGGTACAGCCCGCTGCTGGACATCCTGCCGCTGCAGAAGCTGGCGCTCGCGCTGGCGCTGGCCCGCGGCGAGGACCCGGACGCGCCCCGGGGTCTGAAAAAGGTCACCAGCACCCTTTAGAGAACTGACGAAACATCCGCGTGGCAGGCTTGGCGCGTGTCCACCCTGCGCGACCTCGTCGAGGAACACACCAACCTGGGTTCCGCCGACATCGACCACCTGCACCGGCTGGCCGGTGACTGGCAGCTGCTCTCCGACCTCTCCTTCGCCGACCTGCTCCTCTGGGTGCCGATCAAGGGGGAGCAGCCCCGGCAGTTCCTCTGCGTCGCCCAGGTGCGCCCGACCACGGCGCCCACGGCGTACCAGGACGACCAGGTGGGCAAGATCTTCGGCGGACCCGAGGTTGCCCACCTGGACGTGGCGTTCACCCAGGAGCGGATCTGGCGGGAGGGCGACCCGGTCTGGTATGGCGACACCCCGGCCCGGCACGAGGCGATCCCGGTGCGCCGCCGCGCCGAGAACGACCACGAGGAAGGCCGCAGCGAGGTGATCGCGGTGATCGGCCGGGACACCAACCTGAGCACCGCCCGGACGCCCAGCCAGCTCGAGCTGAACTACCTGACCACCGCGGACGACCTGGCCCAGATGGTCGCCGACGGCACGTTCCCGCCGACCAAGCAGCCCGGCGAGGTGACCACCTCGGCGCCCCGGGTCGGCGACGGCCTGATCCGGCTGGACGCCTCCGGCAAGGTCACCTATGCCAGCCCGAACGCGCAGTCCGCGTACCGGCGGCTCGGTTTCAACGCGCACCTGGTCGGCGAGGAGCTGGCCGTGCTCTCCAGCCGGGTGGCCGCCGACCCCCTGGAGGGCAACGACGCCGCCGAGCGGATCCGGCTGGCGCTGCGCGGGATCACCCCGCCCCGGATGGAGTTCGAGGCGCGCGGCGCGACGGTGCTGACCCGTTCCCTGCCGCTGCTCCCGGCCGGTGTGCCGATCGGCGCGCTGGTGCTGGTCCGCGACGTCACCGAGGTGCGCCGCCGGGACCGCGCCCTGATGACCAAGGACGCCACCATCCGGGAGATCCACCACCGGGTGAAGAACAACCTGCAGACCGTGGCCGCGCTGCTGCGCCTGCAGGCCCGCCGGGTGGACGCGCCGGAGGCCCGGATGGCGCTGGAGGAGTCGGTGCGCCGGGTCGCGTCGATCGCCCTGGTCCACGAGACGCTCTCGATGTCCAGCGACGAGGCGGTCGAGTTCGACGGGATCGTCGACCGGGTGGCCACCGCGGCCACCGAGGTCGCCTCGACGAGCGTCTCGGTCCGGATGCGCCGGGAGGGCACGTTCGGCGTGCTGCCCGCGGAGATCGCCACCTCGCTGGTGATGGTGCTGAACGAACTGCTGATCAACGCGGTCGAGCACGGCTTCCCGGCGCCGGACGAGGACGCGCCGGAACCCGTGCCGGCGCCGGACGCGCCGGCCCCCGAGGTGGTGGTGGCCGCGCACCGGTTCCGCAAGCAGCTGCACGTGACGGTCGCCGACAACGGGCGGGGGCTGCCGGAGGGCTTCCGGCCGGACGCGGGCGGGCGGCTCGGGCTGCAGATCGTCCGGGCGCTGGCCACCGGTGAGCTGCGCGGCAGCATCGAGATGCGCAACCGGGCCGGTGGGGGCACCGAGGCCGTGCTGGTGGTCCCGCTCGGGAAGCGCTGACCCGGCGCCGGTCGATGCCCGAGGGTTGCCTGGTGGACCCGTACGTCTAGATCGTGATCGATGGGTCCACCGCCGCCACCTGCGATGTAACGGCTTTGTAACGACAGTAGGAGAAGTCCGCCAAGTGCCGTGGACCACACTCCCGGATTGTGGACCTCGCTGGCCCACATTCGATTTGCGTGAGAGGCTTACCGGCATGACCGCTGCAATTGACCGCCGCTTCGTGGCCCGCCGCCACGTCGACTACGGCCGTGTCTTCAGCGCGATGTGTCCGGCTTCCTGACGCCGCCCCAAAGAGATTCGGGCGCGGAAGACAAGCCGGCCCTTCCCCGACGCTGATGTCGCGGAGCCTCCAAGTGGCCGCGAGTGTCCTCCGGTGCCCACGAAACCCGGAGGACCGCCGCCATGGCGCCCAGCAACACACCCGCAACACCCGCAGCTCGCCCCCGCAAGGCGCGCGGCGAGGGTCAGTGGGCGCTCGGACACCGCGAGCCGCTCAACCCCAACGAGCGCAGCAAGAAGGACGACAACCCGCTCAACGTCCGGGCGCGGATCGAGAACATCTACGCCCACGGCGGTTTCGCCTCGATCGACCCGGCTGACCTGCGTGGCCGGTTCCGCTGGTGGGGGCTCTACACCCAGCGCAAGGCCGGTATCGACGGCGGCCGCACCGCGGTGCTGGAGCCGGAGGAGCTCGAGGACGAGTTCTTCATGCTCCGGGTCCGGATCGACGGCGGCGCGCTGAGCCTGGCCCAGCTGCGGGTCATCGCCGGGATCGCCACCGAGTTCGCCCGCGGCACCGCCGACTTCACCGACCGGCAGAACATCCAGATGCACTGGATCCGGGTCGAGGACATGCCGGAGATCTGGCGCCGGCTCGAGTCGGTCGGCCTGCAGACCACCGAGGCCTGCGGCGACTGCCCGCGGATCGTGCTGGGCAGCCCGGTGGCCGGTGTCTCGGTCGACGAGGTGATCGACGCGACGCCGGCGATCGACGAGATCGTCAAGCGGTACGTCGGCGACCCGGCCTACTCCAACTTGCCGCGCAAGTTCAAGTCGGTCATCTCCTGGCTGCCGGACGGGCCGTACCAGGCGAACGACATCTCGTTCGTCGGTGTCGAGCACCCGGAGCACGGCCCCGGCTTCGACCTCTGGGTCGGCGGCGGGCTCTCCACCAACCCGCGGCTGGCCGAGCGCCTCGGCGTCTGGGTGCCGCTGGACGAGATCCCGGACGTCTGGGAGGGCGTCGTCGCGATCTTCCGGGACTACGGCTACCGCCGGCTGCGGCACCGCGCCCGCCTGAAGTTCCTGCTCGCCGACTGGGGTGTGGCGAAGTTCCGGGAGGTGCTGGAGAAGGAGTACCTCGAGCGCGCCCTGATCGACGGGCCGGCGCCGGTGCTGCCGGAGAAGCCGATCGACCACATCGGCGTGCACAAGCAGCGCGACGGGAAGAACTACGTCGGCGCCGCGCCGGTGGTCGGCCGCTCCTCCGGTGAGCAGCTGACCAAGCTGGCCGACCTGGTCGAGCAGCACGGCTCCGACCGGGTGCGGCTCACCGCGTACCAAAAGCTCTTGGTCCTTGATGTTGCCGACGACCAGGTGGAATCCCTGATCAGCGGGCTCAGCGGGATCGGTCTGGAGGCGCGGCCGTCGGCCTGGCGCCGCGGCACCATGGCGTGCACCGGCATCGAGTACTGCAAGCTCGCGATCGTCGAGACCAAGGCGCGCGGCGCGGAGCTGGTCACCCGGCTCGAGGAGCGGCTCAAGGACTTCGACGCGGACATCTCGGTGCACATCAACGGCTGCCCGAACTCCTGCGCCCGCACCCAGGTCGCCGACATCGGCCTCAAGGGCCAGCTGGTGATGAACGCGCAGGGCGAGCAGGTCGAGGGGTTCCAGATCCACCTCGGCGGCGCGCTCGGCATGGCCAAGGGCGAGACCGCCGGGTTCGGCCGCAAGCTGCGCGGCCTGAAGGCCACGGCCGACGAACTTCCCGAGTACGTCGAGCGGGTCGCCCGCAACTACCTGGACGGGCGCTCCGAGTCGGAGACGTTCGCGACCTGGGTGATGCGGGCCGAAGAGGAGCTCCTGAAATGAGTGACGCCAGGTCAGCTCCGCTCTACTGCCCCTACTGCGGTGAAGAGGACCTCCGCCCCAACGAGTCCTCGCACGGCGCCTGGGAGTGCCACTCCTGCGCCCGCGTCTTCACGGTCAAGTTCAACGGGTTGCTGTCCAAGGGAGCTACATCATGAACCTCCTGAACGCCTCCGGCCTGGGCCTGATCGACCTGGGCGCACCTGCCGCCCCCGCCGACCCCGCCCGTCGCACCCCCGAGCAGCTGCGGGAGCTGGCTGTCGCGGCCGCCCGTGACCTCGAGGGGAGCTCCGCCGAAGAGATCGCCACGTGGGCGACCGGCACCTTCGGCGCGCGGTTCTGCGTCACCAGCTCGATGGCCGACGCCGTCGTCGCGCACATCTTCTCCCGCGTCGCGCCCGGCGTGGACGTGGTCTTCCTGGACACCGGCCTGCACTTCCCGGAGACCCTCAAGGTCCGCGACACGGTGGCCCGCACGATGAACGTGAACGTCCGCTCGATCCGCCCGCGGATGACGGTCGGCCAGCAGGACGGCGAGTACGGCCCCCGGCTGTTCGCCCGCAGCCCCGACGAGTGCTGCTTCATCCGCAAGGTGGAGCCGCTGGAGCGGGCCCTGAGCGAGTACGACTCGTGGGCCACCGGCCTGCGCCGCGACGAGTCGCCGACCCGCGCCAACACGCCGGTCGTGGCGTTCGACGCGAAGAAGGGCAAGGTCAAGGTCAACCCGATCGCGGCCTGGACCGAGGCCGACGTGGACCGCTACATCAGCCGGTGGAACGTGCCGGTCAACGAGCTGTTCAAGAAGGGCTACGGCTCGATCGGCTGCTGGCCGTGCACCCGGCGCACCAAGGCCGGCGAGGACCCGCGCGCCGGCCGCTGGGCCATGTTCGAGAAGACCGAATGCGGTCTGCACGTCTGATCACGGCGGCTCGGCCCGCCGTGGTGCTGGTGGCACACGGCAGCCGGGATCCCCGGGCCGCCGCGTCGACCGAGGCGCTGGCCCGGGCGGTGCGCCGGGCCCGGCCGGAGTGGCTGGTCCGGGCGTCGTACCTGGACCATGCCGGGCCGCGTCCGCTGGAGGTGCTGGGTTCGCTCGGCGCCCGGCGGGCGGTGCTGGTGCCGTTGCTGCTGACCGAGGCGTTCCACGGCCGGGTGGACCTGCCGGCGGTGCTGGCCGGAGCGGCCGGCCTGCCGGTCGACGTCACGCTCGCCGGTGTGCTCGGGCCGCGATCGGCCGGCCCGGGGCGGACGCGGATGCCGCGGCTGCTGCTGGAGGCACTGGTGCGGCGACTGCCGGCCGGTGCTCCGGACGCGGTGGTGCTGGCCGCGGCCGGCACCCGGGATCCGGTGGCGCGCGGGACGGTGGAGCACGCCGCCGCGGTGCTGGGCGAGCGGCTCGGAGTTCCCTCGGCGGTGGCGTACTCGTCCGGGGTGGGACCGCGTGCCGGTGAGGCGGTGCTGGCGCTCCGGGAGGCCGGGGCGCGCCGGGTGATGGTGGCCGGGTACTTCCTGGCGCCCGGGCTGCTCTACGACCTCGCGGTGGCGTCGGCGGTGGAGGCCGGTGCGGCCGGGGTGGCGGAGCCGCTCGGCGATGCGCCGGAACTCGTCGGGCTGATCGGCGAGCGGGTGGCGGCGGCCGGCGTGCGGATGCTCGCTGCGGCCTGAGCGCCCCTGTCCCTTTGTTTCCGTGTCAGAGCCCGCTCCAGCGGGCTTCTGGCGGCTCTGCAGGCCCGGCTGGTTGTCCGGGGTGTCTCCCGGCGCTCTGCGGATCAGCCGGCTTCTCCAGGGCTCACGCATCGATGTATCGAGGAAGTGGGTAGCTCTCCGTGACGATCACTCTGCGCTATGCGACCGGGAAGTCGTCATTGGATCGTCCACAGCGGAGTGTGCGTGACTCGCGACAGAAACCGATCCGTGAGCCATTTCGAGATCATTTCGGGAGTGCGGGTAAACGTACGGTGATCGAATTGACGCACTGCGGAATGGGAACGGGGGGTAAGCGGCCCGAAACAGCAAGACGCCCCGGAGCCGAGAGGCCCGGGGCGCAAATGCTGTGTGGGGGATTGATTCAGGCGGTGGGAGCGGAGACCCGAAGGCCGCCGCGACGCTTGACCGCGCGCCGCTCGTCCTCGCTCATCCCGCCCCATACGCCGGCGTCCTGGCCGGACTCGAGTGCCCACTGGAGGCAAGACTCGGTCACAGGGCACCGCCGGCACACGGCCTTGGCCTGCTCGACCTGCAGGAGCGCGGGGCCAGACGTCCCGATCGGGAAGAACAGCTCCGGGTCCTCGTCGCGGCAGATCGCATCGTGACGCCAGTCCATGGCGGCAAACTCCTTGTTTCGGATGGGGTAATGAAAAAGTGCTGTTTACCTATATGCATGAGCAGTGGTGTCGACCGGTTGTACCCGTACACTCACCAGTGCGTCAGCAAGCCTTTGTGTTTGGTAGCCGTTCTGCGCTTCTAGATTAGGAACGCGCACAAGCGGCAACCGGTTACTTCTTATCGCTTGTGAATGCTTTCACGAACTCTCGCGATGTCAAGGGTAGCGCTGGAAGTTTCTTCCAGCGGGTGAGCTGCCTCACGCACCCTTATGTCCGATTCTCCCGCTCCTCTCGGAGCCGGTTCACGAACGCTCCCATCAATGTAGTACGGTCCGGGCCACTTCGCCGACCTTTTGCCCGTGTTTCTGTAACGGATCGTGAGCATGTCCCGAAAGACGTACCCACAAGTCAGCAGATCACACGCAGCGCTGATGGGACGGACACGAAGTGCACCTTCTGCCGCTCGCCGAGATAGTCGCCGTCCAGCTGGAACGCTTGGGGTCGGGACGAGACCACGGTGAACTCGGCAAGGTCATGAAGCCGAAACACATGTTTACCGTGTGGATCACCGGATCGCCACGCGAGTTGTGTCACCGTCCTCGCTGTTGCCGAAACCTTGAGTCGGCGTAACGCGAGGAGATCCAGCCCGAGATCGAAGGAAGCGTCCGGATTCGGATCCACCGGACGGTCACCCACATAGGTCCAGGGGGCGGTGTTCTGCACGATGACCGTGCCGAGACCGGGCTCCGAAGATTCACCCGGGCGTTCCAGGGTCAGCGGCGGATCCGCGCGGTCGGCGCCGGTGAAGACCTGGCCGGCCAGCGCGCGCAGGTAGAGACCCGGCGTCGACGTCCGGCCGCGCAGCCGGGCCTGCTCCACCCGGCGGACCACCGCGGCGTCCAGACCCAGGCCGGCCGTGAAGGTGAAATAACGATCGTCGGCGCGACCGAGACTGATCACCCGGTGCCGCCCGTCGCGGAGTCCGTCCAGGATCACGCTGGTCCCGTCCGCCCAGCCGCGGGGCAGACCGAGCGCGCGGGCGAAGACGTTCGTCGAGCCACCCGGGACCACGGCCAGCGCCGGCAACCGGAACGCCGGCAGCCCGGCCAGCCCGGCGAGGGCGGCGGGCGCGGTCATCAACCCGTTCACCGCTTCGTTCACGGTGCCGTCGCCGCCGAGCGTGACCACGACGTCGACGCCGCTCTCGGCAGCCGCGCGGGCCAGCGTGGTGGCGTGCCCGCGTCGCTCCGTGTAACGCACCGTGAGGTCGACGGCGCTCTCCAGCGCCCGGACCAGAATGTCCCGGCTGCGCTGGGTGGTCGCCGTCGCCCGGGGGTTGACCACCAGCAACGCACGCATGGGCGGCACCTTACCCGGCAGAACGGCGCCGGACTGTCGGTATGGTGCAGCAGTGACAGGTGAGAATTCCGTTACGGCGGCGACCGCACCCCTCGACTGGGGGGTCCGGTTGCTCTACCTGCAGTTCGCCGGGCTGGCCGCGCTCACGGCGTACCTTCTGGTCCTTGATCTGACCGGTGTCTTCGCAAACTTCGGCGTGGCGGCCTCGCTCACCGTGATGGCGGCGCTGGCCGCGGCGGCGGTCTTCCTGGTCGCGCGCGCCCTCGGGCGCCGCCAGGTCCGGGCCCGCGGCCCGGCCGTCGTGGTGCAGCTGTTCCTGCTGGCCACCGGGGGTTTCCTGCTCCAGGTCGGGCCGGTCTGGCTGGGTGTCGTGGCGCTGGTGCTGGCCGCGGTCACCGCGGTGCTGGTGCTGCTCCCGGCGAGCAGCCGAGCGTTGGGCGTCGATTAGCGGGTCCGATCCGGCCGATCTGGGCCTAACCTGGATGAGTGACCGGCTCAGTGGTGCGCCCGCCCGCCTATCAGCAGCTCGCGGATGACTTGCGTGCCGACATCACGTCGGGGCGCCTGCAGCCTGGTGAACGGCTGCCACCCGAGCCCGAGCTGTGCGTGAAGATCGGTGTCAGCCGCAGCACGGTGCGCGAGGCGTTGCGCCTGCTCGCCAGCCAGCATCTGATCGTCACCACCCGCGGCGTGACCGGCGGGAGTTTCGTCGCGCACCCCGACGCGGGGCAGCTCGCCGAGGGGTTGTCGACCGGGTTCACCCTGCTCACGCACTCGGCCGGGGTCGGCCTGGCCGACCTGCTCGAGCTGCGCCGGGCGCTGGAGGTGCCGGCTGCCGGGCTGGCCGCGGTCCGGCGTACCGAATCGCATCTGGCCGAGCTGCGCGGTGCGCTCTTCGACCCGCTGATCGACGACCTGGACACCATGCTGGCCGCGCACTCGGCGTTTCACCGGGCGCTGGCCAAGGCGACCGGGAATCCGTTGTTCGAGCTGGTCGGGCGGCCGCTCTACCAGGCGTCCTACGGTGAGGAGCTGGTCCGTGACCTGCCCGTGGACTACTGGCACCACATCGACGCCGACCACCGGCAGTTGCTGGCCGAGCTGACCGCGCAGGATGCCTCGGCGGCCACCGGGACGGCCGTGCGGCACCTGGATTACATCGCGCTGACGACTAGTACTCCGTCCGGCGGGTGAGCAGCCGGATCGTCGCGTGCTGCCCGTTCGCCTCGGCGGACGCCGAGGTGGTGAGCGCGGTCAGCACCTTCCACGCGAAGGACGACTCGGAGGGCAGCCGGGCGCCTCGGACCGTGGAGACGGTCACCTCGACGGTGAGCGCGTCGTCGGTCACCGCGAACCGGCATTCCAGCTCGGCGCCGCGGGTGGCGATGGCCAGCAGCATGGCGCAGGCCTCGTCCACGGCGATGCGCAGGTCCTCGATCTCGTCGAGGGCGAAGTGCAGGCGGGCCGCGAGGCCGGCGGTGGCCGTCCGGAGCACGCCGAGATAACCGCCGTCGGCCGGAACCGTCAGCAGGACGACGTCGTCTCCGACCTCCGGCTCCGCGTGGGTCAGCTGAGTCACTTGAACTCTCCTCCGGTCGGTCTCCCGGTCTCCGTGCTTGCAGACTCTAACCGGTTACAGCCAGTGACGGGAGCGGCCGGCACGCCTCGGTGGGCGTACCGGCCACAGGCACGTCAGGCCTGCTTGGTCTCCCAGAAGATCTTGGTGATCTCCTCGATCTTGCCGAGCAGCTGGTCGGCGACAGCGACGTCCACCGAGCCCTTGGCGCCGGACGCGCCGGCGAGCTTGGTGGCCTCGTTGAACAGCTGGTGCAGCTGCGGGTACTTCTCGAAGTGCGGGGCCTTGAAGTAGTCGGTCCACAGCACCCACAGGTGGTGCTTGACCAGCTCGGCCCGCTGCTCCTTGATCAGGATCGCCCGGGTGCGGAACTCGGGGTCGGTGTTCGCCGCGTACTTCTCGGCGATGGCCTTGACCGACTCGGCCTCGATCCGGGCCTGAGCCGGGTCGTAGACGCCACACGGCAGGTCGCAGTGCGCGCTGACGACGGTGCTAGGCATGAGGAAACGCGGAAGTCGCATCAGGACTACTCCTCCATTAAGTTTGCGATGATCCAGGACTGACAGTACCCCTTACATCCCGGGCCTAACGCGACGGAGGCTTGATGCCTTGAGGTGGCAGTTACCACTGTTCGCCGTCTTGGTGAGCGGCCCGTCCATGGCACCGGTGCTGCGCCACGGCGATGCTCTGATCGTTCGTCGCGGCGCGACGGTAAGGACCGGCGACATCGTGGTCGCACGCTTCCGTTCCCGCCCCGGCCTGCTCGTCGTTAAGCGGGTGGTGCGGGAACAGGACGGCGGCTGGTGGCTGGAGGGGGACAACACTTTCGTCCAGGACGACTCGAGGTCGTACGGGGTGGCGGATGTCATCGGGCGTGTGTTGTTTCGCTACTACCCCGGCCCCTGGCGATTAAGTTAGTCTCCAGTATCCCCAGCGCACACCCGCGCTGCGGTCGCTTTCCCGGGTGACCCCCGCATCGCACCGCCCCCTGGCGCATACTCGCGACCAGGTAGTGCAGGTGCCACGTATCAATGTCGATGCCGTGTGGAGTTCACCGTGTCTTTCTTCAGTTTCGAGCTCGATCCTGCCCTCGCCGCCGATCCGGTCTTCGACCTGCACCGCCGGGGCAAGATGACGATGAGCGCGACCATCCCCCTGGCCAGCCGGGACGACCTGTCGCTGGCGTACACCCCGGGTGTCGCCCGGGTCTGTGAGGCCATCGCCGAGGACGAGTCGCTCTACCCCGACTACACCTGGACCGCGAACACCGTCGCCGTCGTCACCGACGGCTCCGCGGTGCTCGGCCTGGGCAACATCGGGCCCAAGGCCGCGATGCCCGTCATGGAGGGCAAGGCGATCCTGTTCAAGCAGTTCGGCGGGGTCGACTCGATCCCGATCTGCCTGGACACCCAGGACGTCGAGGGGATCATCGCGACGGTCAAGGCGATGGCCCCGTCGTTCGGCGGGATCAACCTGGAGGACATCAGCGCGCCGCGCTGTTTCGAGATCGAGCGCCGCCTCGACGCCGAGCTCGACATCCCGGTCTTCCACGACGACCAGCACGGCACCGCGGTGGTCACGCTCGCCGCGCTGCGCAACGCGGCCGCGCTGCTCGGGCGGACCTTCGCCGACCTGCGCGTGGTCGTCAGCGGCGCCGGCGCGGCCGGTGCCGCGATCACCAACACCCTGATCGCGGCCGGCGTCCAGGGCGCCAACATGATCGTCGTCGACTCCCGGGGGATCATCCACGGCGAGCGCGGCGCCCTCGGCGGGATGAAGGCGGAGCTCGCCGCGACGACGAACATCTCCGGCCGTACCGGCGGCATCACCGAGGCCCTGATCGGCGCGGACGTCCTGGTCGGGGTGTCCGGCGGCACCATCGCGGAGGAGGCCCTGGCCGGCATGGCGCCGGGCGCGATCATCTTCGCGCTGGCCAACCCGACGCCGGAGGTCCTGCCCGCGGTCGCCCACAAGTACGCGGCGATCGTCGCGACCGGCCGCAGCGACTTCCCCAACCAGATCAACAACGTGCTCGCGTTCCCGGGGATCTTCCGTGGCGCCCTGGACGTGCGCGCCTCGACGATCACCGCGGGGATGAAGGTGGCCGCGGCCGACGCGATCGCCGCGATCGTCGCGGACGAGCTGCGTCCGGAAGCGATCGTTCCGTCGCCGCTCGACCCGCGGGTCGCTCCGGCGGTGGCGGCGGCTGTCGCGGCGGCTGCTGTCCGGGACGGGGTGGCTCGGCGACTTCCGGCGGCCGCGCCGGTCCAGGTTCGTCAGACGGTCTGAGCTGCTGGTTCTTCCGGTTCTATCGGATTTGTTGCGCGCCGCTTCGCCTGTTGGGCGGGGCGGCGCGTCCCTTCCGGCGGGGCGGGCGCCTTCCGGTCCTTCCCGGGCCGTGGCGCGGTTTTTTGGGTACGGGCGGTGGCTGCGGTCGGCGGGCCGGTTGCGGTCGTCGCCGGTCCGGATCCGGTCTCTTCGGTACGCGGGTGGTCGCGGTCGGCTGTCCGCTTCCGGTCTCTTCCGGTACGGCCGACGCCGTGACGCGGGCTGATCGACAGCAGGCGCGGGCGGCCGGTGGGGTTTAGGGTCGGCTCATGCGCGCCGCCTATGTCTCCTCGCTCCAGCCCGACGCGCCGCTGAGCGGCCTGACCGTCGGTGACCTGCCCTTCTCCGCGCCGGACGGCTGGGTGCCGGTCACGGTCCGGGCGAGTTCCCTCAACCAGCACGACATCTGGTCGCTGCGCGGGGTGGGACTGCCCGCTGACCGCCTCCCGATGACGCTCGGCTGCGACGCGGCCGGCGTGACCCCGGACGGCGACCCGGTCCTGGTCTTCCCGGTGGTCGAGGACAAGGCCGACCCCCGCGGCTATTCGCTCTTCTCCGAGCGGCACCCCGGCACGCTCGCCGAACAGGTCGCCGCACCGCGGGAGAACCTGCTCCCGATCCCGGAAGGGGTGCCGTTCGCCGAGGCGGCGTGCCTGCCGACGGCCTGGCTCACGGCGTACCACATGCTGGTGACCCGCGGTCGTGCCGCGGACGCCGGAGCCGTGCTGGTCCAGGGCGCCGGCGGGGGTGTCGCCACCGCCGCGGTCGCTCTCGGTGTCGCCCTCGGCAAGCGGGTCTATGCCACCAGCCGTGACCAGTGGAAACGCGACCGGGTCGCCGAGCTGGGCGCGATCGCCCTGGAACCCGGCGTCCGCCTCCCGGAACGCGTCGACGTGGTGATCGAATCCGTCGGCGAGCCGACCTTCGAGCACTCGATGAAGTGCGCCGCCCCGGGCGCCCGCATCGTGGTCTGCGGCGCCACCGGCGGCCACCTGGCCCGGATCGACCTGCGCCGGGTCTTCGCCATGCAGCTGGAGATCCTCGGCAGCAGCATGGGCACCCCGGCCGAACTCGCCGAACTCCTCCGCCTCTGCGCCACCGGCCAGATCCGCCCGGTGATCGACTCCACCTACCCGTTCGACGCGATCCCGGACGCGTTCACCCGCCTCTCCTCCGGCGACGTCTTCGGCAAGGTCGTCATCGAGCACTGACCCCGCCGGTCCGGGCCAACCCTTTCCGGTACGACGGCGCCGCCCCGCCCGACGGCAGCCCAGCTGGCGCTGAGGGTCGTCTCACGGCGGCCGAGGCAGCCGCCGGCACCAGCCGAGTGGGTTCGGCTGGTTCCCGGGGGTGCCTCGACCACCGTGAGGCACCCCGGAGAGCCAGCCGGGGTGGGGACGCACACGTTGTCCGTCGGGTGGGTGGTGCCTTGGCGCGGACGTGCGTTATGTGGCTAGGGTCGTGCGCATGTCTGACAACAGCGTCGACCCGAGCGGCAACACCGAGGCGTTCCGGGCTTTCACCGGTCCACCGGAGTCCGCGGCGCCGTCCAAGGCGCCCTACGTGATCGGCGGCGTGGTCGCCGTCGCCCTGATCGTGCTGATCGCCTGGCTGGCCCTCTGACGGGCTTGCACCGCAGAACGCCACGAGGCCGGCCCGTGCGAGATCGCGGGACCGGCCTTGTGGCGTTTTCTGATCAGAGCGAGAGCGCGCGGCGGGACTCGTCGGCGATCTCCAGCTCCTCCTCGGTGGGTACGACGCAGACCGTGATCGGCGCGCCGGGCGGGGAGATGATCAGAGCGTTGGCCCGGTTGCGGGCCTCGTCGATCCGGATACCGAGGGGTTCCAGGCCGGACAGGGCGGCCGCCCGGACCTCGGGGGAGTTCTCGCCGACACCGGCGGTGAACGTGATCGCGTCGACCCGGCCGAGCACGGCCAGGTAGGCGCCGACGTACTCGCGCAGGCGGCGGGTGTAGACGGCGAAGGCCAGCACCGCGTCCGGGTCGCCGGAGGTGACGCGCTCCTGGACCTCGCGCATGTCGTTGGCGCCGGTCAGGCCGAGCATGCCGCCGTGCCGGGTGAGGGACTCCTCGATCTCGTCGAGGGACATGCCGGCCTCGCGGTGCAGGTGGAACACCAGGCTCGGGTCGATGTCACCCGACCGGGTGCCCATCACCAGGCCGCTGAGCGGGGTCATCCCCATCGAGGTGGCCACGCACCGGCCGCCCCGGACCGCGGCGGCGCTGGCGCCGTTGCCCAGGTGCAGGGTGATCACGTTGGTCTCGGCCGCCGGTGTGCCGAGGACCCGGGCGGTCTCCCGGGAGACGTACGCGTGCGACGTCCCGTGGAAGCCGTACCGCCGCAGGCCGTAGCGCTCGGCCAGGTCGCGGTCGACGGCCCAGAGCACACCCTCCGGCGGGATGGTGGAGTGGAACGCGGTGTCGAAGACGGCTACCTGCGGCACCTCCGGCAGCAGCTTGCGGGCCACCCGGATGCCGGTCAGCGCGCCCGGGTTGTGCAGCGGCGCCAGCGGGATCAGCTCCTCGACCGCGGCCACCACCTCGTCGGTGATCACCGTGGACGTGGTGAACCGCTCGCCGCCGTGCACCACCCGGTGCCCGACCGCGGCCAGCCCGCTCAGGTCGAGCCGGTCCATCAGCGTCCGCAGCGCCTCGTCGTGGTCGGCCGCGTCGCCGCCGGACTCGCCGATCCGCTGGACCAGGCCCTTGGCCAGCACGTCGCTGCCGTCGTAGAGGCGGTAGCGGACCGACGAGGAGCCGCAGTTGAGCACGAGCACCCGGGTCATTTCGCTCCCGCCTGAATCGCCGTGATGGCGACCGTGTTGATGATGTCCTTGACCGTCGCGCCGCGGGACAGGTCGTTCACCGGACGGCGCAGGCCCTGCATGACCGGGCCGACCGCGACCGCGTTCGCCGAGCGCTGCACGGCCTTGTAGGTGTTGTTGCCGGTGTTCAGGTCGGGGAAGACGAACACCGTCGCCTGGCCGGCCACCGTGCTGCCGGGCAGTTTGGCGGCCGCGACCGCCGGGTCGATCGCCGCGTCGTACTGGATCGGGCCCTCGACCGGCAGGTCCGGGCGGCGTTCCCGGACCAGCGCGGTGGCCGCCGCGACCTTCTCCACGTCGGCGCCCGCGCCGGACTTGCCGGTCGAATAGGAGAGCATCGCGACCCGCGGCTCGATGCCGAACGCGGCCGCGGTCGTCGCCGAGGAGAGCGCGATGTCGGCGAGCTGGGCGGCGTCCGGGTCGGGGTTGACCGCGCAGTCGCCGTAGACCAGCACCCGGTCGGCCAGCAGCATGAAGAACACGCTGGACGCCACGGACACCTCCGGGACCGTCTTGATGATCTCGAAGGCCGGGCGGATGGTGGCGGCCGTGGTGTGCACCGAGCCGGAGACCATGCCGTCGGCATAACCCGAGGCCACCATCATGGTGCCGAAGTAGTTGACGTCGCGGACCACGTCGTAGGCCAGCTCCAGGGTGACCGCCCGGCCCTTGCGGATCTCGGCGTAGCGGGCCGCGAAGTCGTCCCGCCACGGGCTGGTGGCCGGGTCGATCAGCCGGGCGTCACCGAGGTCGACACCCAGCTCCCGGGCCCGGCGGGTGATCTCGTCGGGGTCGCCGAGCAGGGTCAGGCCGGCCACCCCGCGGCGCAGCAGGGTCTCGGTGGCGCGCAGGATCCGCTCCTCGGTGCCCTCCGGGAGCACCAGGTGGCGGCGGTCGGCGCGGGCCCGGTCGATCAGGTCGTTCTCGAACATCAGCGGGGTGACCTTGGACGAGCGGGCCACGTCGAGCACCGTGGAGAGCGCCGCGGTGTCCACGTTCGCCTCGAAGACGCCGAGCGCGGCCTGCACCTTGCGGGGCGTGCCGAGCCGGGCCTCGACCCGGTCGGAGGCGGCGATCGTGTGGAAGCTGTCGGACTTGGTGACCAGCATCGCGAGGCCGGTGTTGAGCCGCTCGATGACCTGCACCACGCGCGGGTCGGGCGGTTCGCCCAGGGTCAGCACCAGCCCGGCCAGGGTGACCGTGCCGGCCGCGTGCGCGGCGCTCGCGGCCACCAGCAGGTCGGCCCGGTCGCCCGGGGTGATCAGCAGCGCCCCGTCGGTCAGGTGCGCCAGGACGGTGGGCACGTGCGCCGCGCCGACGACGTAGTCGAGCACGTCGCGGTCGAGGGCGCCGGGGGTGCCGGAGAGGACCGTGGCGTCCAGCGCGTCGGCGACCTCACCGACCGTCGGTGCGGCCAGGACCGGGAACTCCGGGATCGCCCAGAACGGCACCGGAAGGCCCGGCGCCGGGCCGCCCGAGGCGGCCGGCGGCACCCGGTTGGCGATCACCGCGGCGACCGTCGCGCCGAGGTCGGCGAGTGAGTGGTACGCACTGCGCACCGCCCCGGCGAGGGACTCCCCGCTCCGGCCCTCGCCGCTCACCACCGGGATCACCACGCTGCCGAACTCGGTCGCGAGCCGGGCGTTGAAGGCCAGCTCGCGGGGGAGTTCGTCGCGGCCCTCGTCGCTGTTGTCGGAGAAGTCGCTGCCGATGATCACGACGGCGGTGCTCAGCCGCTCGACCGCGCGGTACCGCTCGACGATCCGGCCGATCAGCTCCTCGCGCTTGCCGTCGGCGATCAGCGCGGATGCCTCGGCCATGGTGACGCCGAACGAGTCCGCCGCGGGCACCGGCCCCGGATAGCGCTCCTGCAGCGACGTCACCAGGGGGTCGCTGCCGGCGCCCGAGACCAGCGGCCGGAACACCGACACCCCGGCCACCTGCCGGGACAGCAGCTCCACGATCCCCAGGGCGACAGCGCCCTTGCCGACACTCGGGCCCAAGCCCATTACATAGACACTGCGCGCCACGTGCTCAACCTACCGGCCCGGGTCGGCCCCCGCCGGGCCGAAGGTCCCCCGGCCGAGGAGCCCATCGGCCCGGCTGTGACTCAGGGGTGCCTCCCGGCACGGGAGCCACCCCTGAGTCACAGCCAAGACCGGGAGGCGCGCCACGGCCTGGACCGGCCGCGGTGTCGCGCGAGACCATCACGGGACGCGGCTCGTAGCCTGCGGACGTGCGCTCGGTATTCGTACCGGAAAGGGTTATTCGTCGTCCTCGTCGTGGCGAGCGAGCCAGGTGGCGAAGCGCTCGATCGGGGTCTCGAACTCGGGGTTGATGTCGACGAAGGTGCGCAGCTGCTCGGCGAGCCACTCGATGGTGACGGTCTCCTCGCCGCGCCGCTGCGTCAGTTCCTCGATGCCCCGATCGGTGAAGTACATGCACGGATAGTAAAAGGGGGCGCCCCGCAAACGCGGAGCGCCCCCTGTCACCAGCGGATCATGGGCGCGGCAACGACGCCTCGATCAGAGCCTGCTGCTCGGCCTCGTGCATCTTGGCCGAACCGACCGCCGGAGCGGCCGCCGCCGGGCGGGAGATCCGCCGCAGCCGCACACCCTCCAGGTGCTCCAGCAGGTTGAGCGCCACGAACGACCAGGCACCCTGGTTGGCCGGCTCCTCCTGGACCCAGGCGAAGTCCTCGGCGTTCGGGTACTGCGCCAGGATCGCCTTGAGCTCGTCGACGGGCAGCGGGTAGATCTGCTCCATCCGGATGATCGCGGTGTCGGTGATGCCGCGGTCGGCCCGGGCCTGGAACAGGTCGTAGTAGACCTTGCCGGAGCAGAGCAGCACCCGCTTCACCGCGCCGGCGTCCAGCGGCTGGCCGTTGATACCGGCGTCGCCGAGGACCGGCTGGAAGGCACCCTGGGTGAAGTCGGACACCTGGGACACCGCGAGCTTGTGCCGCAGCAGCGACTTCGGCGAGAAGACCACAAGCGGCTTGCGCTTGCTGGACAGCGCCTGACGACGCAGCAGGTGGAAGTAGTTCGCCGGGGTGGTCGGGTTCGCCACCCGCATGTTGTCCTGCGCGCAGAGCTGCAGGAAGCGCTCCGGGCGACCGGACGAGTGGTCCGGTCCCTGGCCCTCCTGGCCGTGCGGGAGCAGCAGCACCAGCGACGAGCGCTGGCCCCACTTCACCTCGCCGGAGGAGAGGAACTCGTCGACGATCGACTGGGCGCCGTTGACGAAGTCACCGAACTGGGCCTCCCAGACGACGAGCGCGTCCGGGTTCTCCACCGAGTAGCCGTACTCGAAGCCCATCGCGGCGTACTCGGAGAGCAGCGAGTCGTGCACGAAGAACCGGGCGTTCCCGGTGGCCAGCGTGCCGATCGGCAGGAAGTCCTTGCCGGTCTTGGAGTCCACGATCGCGGCGTGCCGCGAGGTGAATGTGCCACGCCGGGAGTCCTGACCGGCCAGCCGGACCGTGACGCCCTGCGCGAGCAGCGAGCCGAACGCGATCAGCTCGCCGAAGCCCCAGTCGATGCCGCCGTCGCTGGACATCTTGGCGCGCCGGTCGAGCAGCTGCTGGACCCGCTTGTGCGGGGTGAAGCCCTCGGGCAGCTCGACGTGCGCCTGACCGACCGCCCGGACCGCGTCGGCCGTGATCGCGGACTCGACCTCGGGCTCCGGCTCCTCGGTGATCAGATGCGGTCGCGGCGGGTTACCGGCCGCGTCCCGGGTGGCCTTGAAGACCTCCTCGAGACGGGACTGGTAGTCGCGCAGCTGCTCCTCGGCGTCCTGCACGGTGATGTCACCGCGGCCGATCAGCTCCTCGGTGTAGAGCTTCCGCACGCTGCGCTTGGTGTCGATGATCTGGTACATCCGCGGGTTGGTCATCGACGGGTCGTCGCCCTCGTTGTGACCGCGGCGGCGGTAGCAGATCATGTCGATCACGACGTCCTTGTTGAACGTCTGGCGGTACTCGAAGGCCAGCTTGGCGACCCGGACCACGGCCTCGGGGTCGTCACCGTTCACGTGGAAGATCGGGGCCTCGACCATCCGGGCCACGTCGGTGGAATACATCGACGAGCGGCTGTACTCCGGAGCCGTCGTGAAGCCGACCTGGTTGTTCACGATCACGTGGATCGTGCCACCGGTGCGGTACCCGCGCAGCTGGGAGAGGTTCAGCGTCTCGGCGACCACGCCCTGGCCGGCGAACGCGGCGTCGCCGTGCACCAGCACCGGCAGCACCGTGTACCCGTGCAGGCCCAGGTCCAGGCGGTCCTGCTTGGCCCGGACGATGCCCTCCAGGACCGGGTCGACGGCCTCCAGGTGGGACGGGTTGGCGACCACGCTGACCGTGGTGGAGTGCTGGCCGTCCGGCGTGGTGTATTTGCCGGTCTGGCCCAGGTGGTACTTCACGTCGCCGGAGCCGTGCGCCGACTTCGGGTCCATCCAGCCTTCGAACTCGTTGAAGAGCTTCTCGTACGGCTTGCCGACGATGTTGGTGAGCACGTTGAGCCGGCCGCGGTGGGCCATGCCCATCACCATCTCGTCCAGCCCGGACTCGGCGGAGAGCTGCAGCACCGAGTCGAGCAGCGGGATCAGCGACTCGCCGCCCTCCAGCGAGAACCGCTTCTGCCCGACATACTTGGTCTGCAGGAACGTCTCGAAGGCCTCGGCCCGGTTGAGCCGGAGCAGGATCTGCTTCTGCTCGTCGTTGTCCGGCTTGGCGTACTTGACCTCGATGCGCTCCTGGACCCAGCGGCGCTCCTCCGGGTCCTGGATGTGCATGTACTCGATGCCGATCCGGCGGCAGTAGCTGTCGCGCAGCACGCCGAGGACGTCGCGGAGCTTCATCTTCTGCTTGCCGGCGAAGCCGCCGACCGGGAACGTGCGGTCCAGGTCCCACAGGGTCAGGCCGTGCTGCAGCACGTCCAGGTCGGGGTGCTTGCGGATGGTGAACTCGAGCGGGTCGGTGTCGGCCATCAGGTGACCGCGCACCCGGTACGCGTGGATCAGCTCGATCACCCGGGCGGCCTTGTCGATCTGCCCCTCGGACGTCCGGGCCACGTCGCGCACCCAGCGGACCGGCTCGTACGGGATACGCAGCGACGTGAAGATCTCGTCGTAGAAGTCGTGCCCGCCGAGCAGCAGCTCGTGCATCACCTTGAGGAACTCGCCGGACTGCGCGCCCTGGATGACCCGGTGGTCGTACGTGCTGGTCAGCGTGGTGACCTTGCTGACGCCGTGCTCGGTCAGCGTCTCGTCGCTCATCCCGGCGTACGGCGCGGGGTACTCCATCGCGCCGACGCCGATGATCGCGCTCTGCCCGTTCATCAGGCGCGGGATGGAGTGCACCGTGCCGATGCCGCCCGGGTTGGTCAGCGAGATCGTGGTGCCGGAGTAGTCCTCCATGGTCAGCTCGTTGCGGCGGGCGCGCCGGACCACGTCCTCGTACGCCTGCCAGAACTGCCGGAAGTCCATCCGCTCGCAGCCCTTGATGGACGGCACCACCAGGGTGCGGGTGCCGTCCTTCTTCGCCAGGTCGATCGCGATGCCCAGGTTGATGTGCTCCGGGTCGACCAGGGTGGGCTTGCCGTTGATCTCGGCATAGCTGTAATTCATCTCGCGGTGCGCGACGACCGCCCGGATCAGCGCCCAGCCGATCAGGTGGGTGAAGCTGACCTTGCCACCCCGCCCGCGGGAGAGGTGGTTGTTGATCACGATGCGGTTGTCGACCATGAGCTTCGCCGGGACCGCGCGCACCGACGTGGCGGTGGGGACCTGCAGCGAGGCTTCCATGTTCTGAACGATCTTGCCGGCCACGCCACGGAGGACCGTGGTCTTGGCGCCCGCCGGAGCGGTGCCGTTCGCGGCGGGCTTGGGCGCGGGCTTCTCGGCCGGCGCCTTGGCCGCCTCAGGCTTCGCGGCCGGTGTGGGCGGCGTCACCGTCTTGGCGGGTGCGACCGTGGCCGCGGCCGGCGCGTCAGTGCCCGCCTTCGCCGCGGACTTGGTCGCGTTCGCCGCGGTCGCCTCGTCGGGCGTCGCGATCGAACCCTTGGCCATCGCCGGCTTGTAGTCCGCGAAGAAATCGTGCCAAGCAGGGTCGACGCTGGTCGGATCGGCCAGGTACCGCTGATACATCTCGTCGACGATCCACTCGTTGGGACCGAAGTCCGCGAGTGGATTGTCCTGCGAAGTCTGCTGCGTCGACACTGCCGCGTTCGCCTCTTTCACCGTGTTTGTCATCACGTGACATCTCCGTCACGCGGGACGGGCTAGGATCCGGTGTCTAGGCTACGCCGTGCGCGAGCGTCGCCCGTCCGGACGTCCGGTCTGTGACCCGATCCTCGGTCCTACGCCGTCCTGATCCAGGTGGCCCGGGCGACCGCGAGCCGCTGCCCGTCCGGGCCGTGCACCGCCGAGTCGACCAGCGCCTTCCGGCCCGTGAGCTCGACGACCGCCCCGGTGATCACGCAGTGCGCACCGGGTTCGGGAAGAGTGGCGAGGGCCACCGCGATCCGGCCCAGGACGTAGGCCTGTCCGGGTGTGATCGCGGTCCAGCCGCCGGGGCAGTCCAGCGCGGCCCAGAGCAGCGGGGCGGACACCTCGTCCGGGACCGTCCAGGGCGCCGCGGTGCGGCCGTCCGGCAGCGGGCCCGGGAAGATCCGCAGACCGTCGCCCTCGGCCCGCTCCGGCCCGCAGACGAAGCAGGTCGGGAACGGGTGGGCGGTGAAGCCGGGGTAGTCCCGCGCGGCGGTGACCGCGGTGTCCCATCCGACCGGGTCGACGCCCGGGCCCGCATCGGGGACGTCGGCGAGTTCGGCGATCAGGGAGCTGCCCGCGTACACGAGATCGTCGCGGACCTCGAGGTCGGCCTCCAGTGGCGGAGGCAGCCGGAGGGTGACCTGACGGATGCCGGAGCCGGGCGCGGCGGCGGCGAAGACGCCGGCCGACCAACCGCCGTTTCCGGAGCCGGGCGGGCCGTTGAAGCGTGCCGGGATACGCATCCACCGACCTTCGCACAAGCCGTTCATCAACCGGCCACGCATCGCCTCCTGGCGCGACACGCCATCGGCAGCTGTCACCCTTACAAAAATCACATGGCAGTTCTGATGACCGCTGCTGCACCCACCGGGACCAGCGGCTACACGCTTCTCATCGCCGACGACCAGACTCAGGTCGAGGCCGCGCAGCGACTGCGTCACGACGTCTTCGCGGGCGAGCTCGGCGCGACCCTCGCGCCCGGCGCGCCGGGACTCGACGTCGACGAGTTCGACGCGTACTGCGATCACCTCATCGTTCGCGACGACGCGACCGGTGACGTGGTCGGCACCTACCGGATGCTCCCGCCGCGCGCCGCCGACCTGGCCGGCCGGCGGTACGCCGACTCCGAGTTCGACCTGAGCGCCCTGCGCCCGCTGCGCGAACAGCTGGTGGAGATCGGCCGCTCCTGTGTGCACCCGGACCACCGCTCCGGCGCCGTGGTCAACCTGATGTGGGCCGGCATCGCCCGGTACCTGCACCTGAACAACCTGCGCTGGCTCGGCGGCTGCGCCTCGGTGCCGCTCGGCGACGGCGGGGTCACCGCGGCCGGCGTCCGGGCCCGGATCAACGAGAAGCACCTGGCGCCGCCCGCGCTGCGGATCCGCCCGCGCACGCCGTGGACGCCGCCGGAAGGCCTGGTCGCGAACCCGAAGGTGGCGGTCCCCGCGCTGCTCAAGGGGTATCTGCGGCTGGGCAGCTGGGTGTGCGGCGAGCCGGCCTTCGACCCGGCCTTCGACTGCGCCGACTTCTACGTGCTGTTCTCGATGGACCGGCTGGACCCGCGGTACCGCCGGCACTTCCTGGGCGCGACCCGATGACCGCGCCCGGTACCGCCCTCTGGCAGCCCGCGTCGGGCTGTGGCGACCGCTGCCGGCCCGGCGACGCACCGGCCGCCGGGGCCTGGACCGCCGGGTGGCGGGTGGTGGGCGTGTTCGGCGTACTCCTGATCGGTCTTCTCCCGGCGGCGCTGCTGCGTGGCGCCGCGCTGCGGACCCTGGCCCGCAGCCTGCTCGCGGTCCTCGGGGTGACGCTCGTGGTGCGTGGCCCGGCGCCGCGCCCGGGCAGCCTGCTGGTCGCCAACCACATCTCCTGGCTGGACATCCTGGCGCTGGTCGCGGTGACGCCGGTGCGGCTGGTGGCCAAGCACGACGTGCGCTCCTGGCCGGCGCTGGGCGCGACCGCCAGCCGCAGCGGCGCGATCTTCATCGACCGGACCAGGCCGCGGACGCTGCCGATGACGGTGGGCGAGGTCGCGGCCGCGCTGCGGGCCGGGCGGTCGGTTGCGGCTTTTCCCGAGGGTACGACGTACTGCGGCGCCGAGCGGGGCGACTTCCGTCCGGCGCTGTTCCAGGCGGCGATCGACGCGGGCGCCCCGGTGGTGCCCACCTCGATCACCTACGACACCACCGAGGCGTCGTTCATCGGCGACGACACGCTGCTCGCCTCGATCCGGCGGATCGCCCGGGTGCGCCGGACCACGATCGCCGTGATCACCGCTCCGGCGCTGCGGCCGATGCCGGGCGCGGACCGGCGGGCGCTGGCCCGGGCGGCGCAGCGCAGCATGGCCGGCCACGGCTACCGGCTGGCCGCGTAGCATCTCCGGACGCGGTACGCCTCACAGATAATTTTCAGCAAGCCTGCAGCAAGGGCGCAGGGGGCGGGGAAAGAATGGCCCCATGGCCGTTCAGACCCAGCCCAAGCAGAGCGAGGCGAAGCTGCTCGTCGTCGAGGACGACGCGAACATCCTCGAGCTGCTCTCCGCCAGCCTGCGCTTCGCCGGGTTCGACGTCACCACGGCGACCAGCGGGAGCGCCGCGGTCAGCGCGGCACGCAGCGCGGCGCCCGACCTGGTCGTGCTCGACGTGATGCTCCCCGACCTCGACGGCTTCGAGGTGATCCGGCTGATGCGCGAGGGCGGGCAGCGCACCCCGGTGGTCTTCCTGACCGCGCGGGACGGCACCGACGACAAGATCCGTGGGCTCACCCTGGGCGGCGACGACTACGTCACCAAGCCGTTCAGCCTGGAGGAGCTCACCGCCCGGATCCGGGCCGTGCTGCGCCGAACCACGGCCGGCGAGGAGCAGCCGTCCCGGCTGGTCTTCGCGGACCTGGAGCTCGACGAGGAGACCCACGAGGTCTATCGGGCGGGCAGCCGGGTGCAGCTCTCGCCGACCGAGTTCAAGCTGCTGCGCTACCTGATGCTCAACGCCAACCGGGTGCTCTCCAAGGCGCAGATCCTCGACCACGTGTGGAAGTACGACTTCCGCGGTGACGACAACATCGTCGAGTCCTACATCTCGTACCTGCGGCGCAAGGTGGACAACGTGCAGCCGCGCCTGATCCACACCCTCCGCGGCGTGGGTTACGTGCTGCGCAAACCGGCCGTCTAAGCCGGGCTCGATGTCACTCACCGAACGGGTCCGCACCGCGCTCCCGCAGCAGACCAGCCTGCGCAAGGCCTCGCTCCGGACCAAGCTGGTCGCGTCGGTGCTGGTGCTGGTGTTCGCGGCGCTGACCCTGATCAGCTCGGCGAGCACGATCGCGCTGCACACGTACATGGTCGACCGGCTGGACAACCAGCTCAGGGCCACTTACAAGGACCTGGGGCTGCTGGCCGACACCAACTTCCGGGTCTACGCGCCGATGGAGTGGATGTTCGCGTACACCGCGATGAGTGGCATCGGACCGGTGCTGAGCGGCCGCAACGTTGCCGAGGAGGACCTGCCGCCCCTGCTGAAGGGTGTGGAGGAGGTCGAGTCGCACGCCGACACCCCGTACACGGTGCGCTCGGTGAACGGCAAGTGGATGTGGCGGCTGCTGGCCGAGGTCAACGACAACGGCACGGTGGTCTACGTCGGCCAGCGGATGACCGGTATCGACGCGGTGATAGCCCGATTGGTCTGGGTGGACGTGCTGGTCGGCGTCGGGGTGCTGCTCGCGCTCGCGATCGTCGGTGCGGCCCTGGTCCGGCAGAGTCTGATCCCGCTGCTGCAGATCGAGCGGACCGCCGGGCGGATCGCGGCCGGTGACTACAGCCAGCGGGTGCCCGACCCGGAGTCGGACGGCGGTGAGCCCACCACCGAGCTGGGCCGGCTCTCCACCGCGCTGAACACGATGCTGGCCCAGATCGAGGCGTCGTTCCACGCCCGCGCCGCCTCCGAGCGGCAGGCCATGGCGGCGGCCGAGTCCGCGAAGCTCTCCGAGAGCCGGGCGGTGCGCTCCGAGGAGAAGATGCGGCAGTTCGTCGCGGACGCCTCGCACGAGCTGCGCACGCCGCTGACCACCATCCGCGGGTTCGCCGAGCTGTACCGCCAGGGCGCGGTCTCCGACCGGGAGGCGGTGGCCCGGCTGGTCCGGCGGATCGAGGACGAGGCGTCCCGGATGGGCCTGCTCGTCGAGGACCTGCTGCTGCTCGCCCGGCTTGACCGGGAACGACCACTCAACCTGGCGCCGGTCGAGCTGCCGGTGCTGGCCATGGACGCGGTGCAGGCGGCCCGGGCGACCGCGCCGGACCGGGTCGTGGAGCTGGACGTGAGCGACGATCCCGAGCGGCTGGTGGCGTACGGCGACGACGCCCGGCTGCGCCAGGTGATCGGTAATCTGATGACGAACGCGCTGGTGCACACGCCGCCGGACGCGACGGTGACGCTGCGGGTGTACCCCTCCGGCGAGGACCACGCGGTGGTGGAGGTGGCCGACAGCGGGCCCGGCCTCACCCCGGAGCAGCAGGCGCACGTGTTCGAGCGCTTCTACCGGGCGGACGGCGCGCGGACCAGGAACACCGAGCGGGAAGCCACCGGGACCGGCCTCGGGCTGGCCATCGTGGCGGCCATCGTGGCCGCGCACGAGGGCACTGTGGAAGTGCTGAGTGAACCGGGCCGGGGCGCGGTGTTCCGGGTGCGGTTGCCGGCGCTCTCGAAACTGGAATCCGCCGACGGGGAATGAGAAGTCACACCCTTTTCTTCGGCGCGTATTTCCTGTTCAGGGGCGTTGTGAGGCCATTTCTGAAATGCACGGGGGTGATCGGTTTGAATAGTCAAAATCACTGATACCGGCGGCCGTCGAGGCTTCCAGTAAACGCTCAGGGGCAGCACAGGTAGATACGAGTACGACGGGGCAGAGTAGGCGACATGAACGAGAACGAGACCAACCCGCGGCCCGCGGACGCCGGCGCTGAGTTCAGCAGCACGGAGCGGGTGGAGTCTGAGCAGCCGACTGCAGCGCAGCCGCCGGTTGCCTCGCAGCCCGCCGCTCACCAGTCCGCGGCACCCACCTCCGGCGCGCACCCCACGCCGCAGTACGACGCGCAGCCCACTGCGCACCATTCCCCGCAACTGCTGCACGACGCGCAGCCCACCGCGCCGAGCGCCTGGGCCCAGCCCGCCGCTCACCAGCAGTCCGCCGACCCGCAGTCCTACCAGCCGGCCGCACCGCAGCCGCCGCACGCGCCCGCATCGCCGTGGCAGCAGCCGGCGCCGGTCTCCGCGATCCCGGTCACCAGCCAGCCGTATGCCGCGGGCTACTCCCCCTACGCCGCCCAGCAGCAGCCCGGCTACGCCCAGACCGGTTATGGCCAGCCGGCGGGCTACCAGCACACCGGCGCCTGGCAGCACGGCGCGACACCGACACCGCCCGAGGGCGTCGTCCCGGTCTGGGCGCAGGGTCCGGGCGCCCAGCCGCCGCGCACCGGCCGGGGCCGCAAGATCCTGATGGCCGGCGCGGCCGCCATCGTGATCGCGCTGCTCTCCGGCGGCGTCGGCGCCGCCACCGTGATGGCGATGGACGACAACGGCTCGAACCCGACGGTCCAGACCGGCAACTCCTCGGTCACCCGGGTGGTGGACCGTTCCTCGCTGGCCCAGATCGCGGCCGCGGTGCAGGACAGCGTCGTCTCGATCACCACCGGCTCCGGTGAGGGCTCCGGCGTGGTGATGAGCGCCGACGGCTACATCGTGACCAACAACCACGTGGTGGCCTCGGCCTCCGGCGACACCGTGAACATCATCTTCGCGGACGGCAAGAAGGCCACCGCGAAGATCGTCGGCACCGACCCGCGGACCGACCTGGCCGTGGTCAAGGCCGACGGCGTCTCCGGGCTCAAGGCCGCCACCTTCGGCGACAGCTCGAAGATGGAGGTCGGCGACACCGTGCTGGCGCTCGGCAGCCCGCTGGGCCTGGAGGGTTCGGTCACCGCCGGCATCATCAGCGCCAAGGACCGCACCATCGAGTCCAGCAGCGAAGAGGACCAGCAGGAGCAGCAGAACCCGCTCGGCCAGTCGCAGCAGCAACAGCAGTCGTCGACCAGCACCACGATGACCGGCCTGCTGCAGACCGACGCCCCGATCAACCCGGGCAACTCCGGCGGCGCGCTGGTCAACACGAACGGCGAGGTGATCGGGATCAACTCGGCGATCGCCACCTCCGGCTCCAGCTCCGGCAACATCGGCCTCGGCTTCTCCATCCCGAGCAACAAGGCGGTGGACGTCGCCAAGGCGCTGATGGCGGGCACGAAGGTGAGCCACCCGGCGCTCGGCGTCAGCGTGACCACCGCGGAGAACGGCGGCGCCCTGGTCAGCCAGGTGACGTCGGGCAGCGCGGCGGCCAAGGCCGGCCTGCAGCAGGGCGACGTGATCACCAAGGTGGACGGCAAGGAGATCAGCGAGTCGGACGACCTGGTGGCCGCGGTGCAGGCCGGCTCGGTCGGTCAGCAGATGACCATCACCTTCACCCGCAACGGCGCCGAGAAATCGGTGACCGTCACGCTCGCCGAATCCAAGTAGACCTCAATCCTTTCGCTGCGGCGGGTGACGTGACCAGGGGTGGGCACGTCACCCGCCGTATTCCTGTCTACTGCCGCTATTCAGGACTTTCGCGACCAACGGGCAGGTTTCTCCGCCGGGGACTCGCGTTCGGCCAGGGTTCCGCCTAATCTCCTTTCGCCATCGGCAGAGCCCTCGCCGTCGGCGCGGTTTCGCTTCGGCGGAGTGAGAGGCCCAGCGAGTTGACGTACGTCGAGACCCGGACCAGTGTCTGGGAAGCCCTGGCCGGTCGGGCCCCTGGCGCGGAGTCCGGCCCCGCCGACGCCGGCCTCTGGCACGCCGTCGCCGACCGGTTGAACCCGTCCCGAGCCCGTCCCGAGCTGCGCGGCGGCATCGAGGTGCGGCACCGCACCACGGTCCGCGGCGGCCGGTACGTGATGCTCCGCTCGCCCGACGACGGCGGCCGCAGCTGTTACCTCCGGCTCACCCCGGAGGAGTACCAGCTGGCCCTGATGATGGACGGGGTCAGCACGGTGGCCCGGCTGGTCGCCGAGTTCGCCCGGATCGCCGGCCGGCTCGCACCGGACCAGGTCCGCCGGGTGGTCGCCGACCTGGCCGGCAACCGGATGCTGGAGGACCTCCCCGGCGACGCGTTCCGCCCGCTCCGCGAGATGAGCCGGGAACCGCTGCCGAAACGGGTCGGCGGATCGCTGCTCGGCGCCCTGCGCGGCCGCCGGATGCTCTCGGTGCACGCCGACGGCGCGCTCACCGGCCTCTACAACAGTGTCGGCAAGCTGCTCTTCACCCGGCCGGCGGTCTGGCTCGGCACGCTGCTGGCGATGGCCGGTGCGGTGCTCTTCGTGATGACCTGGCAGCGCGGCGGGCACGCGCTGTTCCTGGCCGGCGACTCGTACCTGCTCGGCGCGCTGGCCCTGCTGCTGCTCAACGTGATCGCGCTCGGCCTGCACGAGCTGGGGCACGCGCTCGCCGCGAAACGGGTCGGCCGGGAGGTGCCGGTCGCCGGGCTGATGCTGCACTTCGGCCTGCCCACCGTCTTCGTCGACACCACCGACGTCTGGATGGCCGGTCGGCGGGCCCGGATCGCGGTCACCGCGGCCGGCCCGGCCACCGGGCTGGCCCTGGCCGGTCTGGTCCAGCTGGTCGGCCTGGCCGCGCCGGCCACCAGCGGCATCGCCTTCAAACTGGCGTTCCTGTTCTACCTGCACTCGTTCTTCAACCTCAGCCCGCTGCTGCCGCTCGACGGCCAGTACCTGCTGATGGACTGGCTGGAGATCCCGGACCTGCGGGCCCGTGGCCTGGCCTGGCTCGGCGGCCGGCTGCGCCGCCGCGGGCCGCGCTGGTCGGTGCTGGACCGCGAGGGCCGGCTGATCGCCCTGTACGGCCTGCTCGCCCTCTTCTGGCTGGCCGCCGCGGTGGCCCTGGGCTACCGCCTGTGGACCGATCGCGTGCACGGCCTGGTGACCGGCCTCTGGTACGAGGGTGCCGCGTCCCGGGTGCTGCTCGTCCTGATGCTGCTGGGCCTGACCGCCCCGCCGCTCTACTTCCTGCTCGGCCGGATCGGCCGGGGCTGGCGCCGGTGGCGGCAGCGCGCCGCGGAGCGCGACCAGGAGAACGACATGCCCCGCCGGATGGCCGCGCTCTACGCCTCCGACCTGGGTGGCCTGCCCGACCCGGCGTTGCAGTCGCTCGCCGCCCGGGCCCGCTGGTCGCACCCGTCGGTCGGCCGCCAGCTCGTCCTCGCCGGTGAACACCAGCCGGTGGTGTACGTGGTGGTCGAGGGCGCCCTGCACGGCCGCCGCCCCGGCGACCCGGGCGGCACCATCCGGCACCACGCCGGACCCGGCACCGTGGTCGGCCTGGCCGCCGCGCTCACCGGCCGCAGCGCCGCGCTGGACTGGCACGCCGCCGGCAGCGCCGCCCTGCTGGCCGTGCCCACCTCGACGGTCACCACCGTGGTCGGCCCGCTTCCCGGCCCGCCGCCGATGGAGCGCGCCGAGGCCGAGGCGCTGTTCGCCGACACCCCGGCGCTCGCCGGCCTGGAGGAGGACCAGCAGCTCGCGCTGATCGCCGCCGCGCACCCGGTCGACCTGGAACCGGGCGCGCCGGTGATCCTGCACGGCCCCACCCACGCGGTGGTGGTCGAGTCCGGCGTGATCGCCATGCCGGACGGCATCGAGCTGCGCCGTGGCACGCTCGTCGGCCCGGTCGGTGACGGCACGCCCGGCATGGTCGCGCAGACCCGTACCCCGGTCCGGCTCTGGATCATCCCGGACGCGTCGGACCTGCCGCCGCTCATCGGTTTCGAGGCCCGTCCGGGCGCGCCGATGCCGGGTGTCCGTCCGGGCGCCCCGCTCGCGGTGCGTCCGGGCGCCGTGCACCCGCCGCTGGCGGTGCCGCCCGGCCCGCCGCCGGAGAGCGACGAGGAGTTCGACGTCGACCGGCACTTCGAGAAGCGGATGTGGGTGTTCGTCAGCCTGCTGCTCGTCGTCGTGTTCGGCGGCCTGGTCCTGGACCTGGGCGCCGGACCGGCCTGGGCCGAGATGCCGACCGAGCGGGCGCTGCTCACCGTGGACCGCGGGCAGGCCACCACGCAGGACGGCGGCGACCGGCAGACGGTGCCGGCCGGGCAGCGGCGCTACCTGAGCGCCGGCGCCCAGGTCGAGGCGCCGGGCAAGAGCCGGGCCCGGCTGACCTTCCCGGGCGGCGGCGCGGTGCTGCTCTGCCCGGGCGCCCGGATCACCCTGAACGCGGCCGCGGTGACGAGCGGCCGGCAAGCGGCCCCGTCCGGGCGGCTGACCCTGGAGAGCGGGCGGCTGCTCGCCGACACGGCCGGCACGAGCGGGGCGTACCAGCCGCTGCGCCTGACCATCGCCCGCGCGCAGGGCGACGTGTCGAACACCGGCGCGTCCTGGTACTCGGTCGACCCGTCGGCGGTCGCGGTCGCGAACGGCACGATCACCGCGGGCGGGGTGGAGAGCCCGGCCACCGGCGGTGACCTGACCTGTGGCGACGGGGTGAAGATCCCGCAGCCGGCCACCACCGAGGGCGACGATCCGTCCGAGGCGCCGTTCCCGTCGGACGAGCCGGTCGCGCCGTCCGCCTCGGCGGTGCCGAGCCTGAGCGTGAGCCCGAGCGCCAGTGTCTCGGCCAGCGCGAGTGCGAGCGCCTCGGCCAGCACGTCGCCGACCCCGAGCCGGACGCCGAACGGCGGCGCGACGACGGTGCCGGAGACGCCGACCACCCGGCCGACCAGCCGGAGCGCCTCACCGAAGCCGACCGCGACGTCGAGCTCAGCGGCGCCGTCGCCATCACCGAGTTCAGCGGCGCCGTCGCCGTCGGTGTCGACCACGCCGGTCACGGAGGAGTCGGATCCGGGCTAGGCCTCAGCCCCACCGGGAGGGGACGACATGTTGTGCTGGTTCTGTGCCGAGGGGGCCCGGGCCACGTGCCGGTTCTGCGGACGGGGCGTGTGCGCCGAGCACGCCCGGTTCGGGCCGTACCTGTTGGAGGTCAGCAGGTCGGTGGTCCGGGACCGGGCCGAGGCGCTGGTGGTGGAGGACGCCGTGCAGTGCGGCGCCTGCCACCCCCGGCCTCAGCCGGTGGCGATGCCCGAGCTGGACTGACGCGCCGCGACGCCGGGCGCGTGGAACCATGGAGCCCATGGTCGACGGTCCGGTGGCGTTCGTTCTCGGCGGTGGTGGCGTGCTCGGCGCGGTCGAGGTGGGCATGCTGCGTGCCCTCTTCCGCGCCGGTTTCCGGCCGGACGTGGTGGTCGGCACGTCGATCGGTGCGGTCAACGGCGCCCTGGTCGCCGCCGAGCCCGGTGAGGCCGTCACCGACCGGCTGGTCCGGCTCTGGGCGTCCCCCGAGGCGGCGGCGGTCTACGGCGACTCGATCGGCCGCCAGCTGCGCCGGTTCGCGGCGCGTACCCACCTGCACTCGCCGTTGCCGCTGCGCCGCCTGCTCGAGGGCGAGCTGGGCACGGCGGCCACCTTCGCCGATCTGAAGGTGCCGTTCCACTGCTGCGCGGCCAGCATCGAGCGGGCCGCCGAGCACTGGTTCGACAGTGGCCCGCTCGTCGACGCGGTGCTCGCCTCGTCCGCGGTGCCCGGCCTGCTGCCACCCATGGAGATCCACGGGGAGCACTACGTGGACGGCGGGATCGTGAACTCGATCCCGATCAGTGAAGCGGTCCGGCTCGGCGCGCGGCTCATCTTCGTGCTCCAGGTGGGCCGGGTGGAACGGCAGCTCAGCGTGCCCCGACGGCCGTGGGAGGTGGCGCAGGTGGCGTTCGAGATCGCCCGGCGGCACCGTTTCGCCCGGGACATGGCGTTGCTGCCCGGCGGCGTCCGGGTGCACGTGCTGCCCAGCGGCAGCGGCGAGGGTGGCGACGACTCGCCGTGGGCCTATCGGGACATGGCCCGGGTGGGCCGCCGGATCAGCCGGGCCTACACCGCCTCGCGGCGCTACCTGGCCGCCAATGTCCACCCGCTGCCGGAGCCGGGCGTCCGCTGATGAGCCTGCCGCCGACGTGGGTCCGCCGTCTGGTGATCGGCCCGGCCGTCGTGCTGCTCGCCGCGATGCTGCTGACCACGCTGCCGATCTGGCTGCTGTTCGCGCTGGCCGTGTCGCCGCTGGTGCCCGGCCGGCTGCGGGTGCCACGGCTGGTCTTCCTGCTGATCGTCTACATGGTCTGGGACGCCGCGGCGCTGATCGTGATGGCGGCGCTCTGGCTGGCCTCGGGCTTCGGCCGGTGGATCCGCACCCCGTTCTTCCAGCGCGCGCACTACGTGGTGACCGGCTGGTTCCTGCGTACCCTGTTCTGGTTCGCCAGGTGGTCGTTGCACCTGGCGATCGACGTGGTCGGCACCGACCCGGACACCGCGCAGCCGGGCCGGCCGGAGATCGTGGTGAGCCGGCACGCCGGGCCGGGTGACTCGTTCACCTTGATCCACGCGCTGGTCAACTGGTTCGCCCGGGAGCCGCGGATCGTGCTGAAGGCCGCGCTGCAGTGGGATCCGGCGGTCGACGTGCTGCTCAACCGGTTGCCCAACCGGTTCATCACGCCGGGCCGGACCGGCACCGCGACGCTGGAGGAGCAGATCGGTCAGCTGGCCACCGGGCTGGACGACAACGACGCCTTCGTGATCTTCCCGGAGGGCGGCAACTTCACGCCGCGCCGCAAGGTCAAGGCGATTGCCCGGTTGCGGGCCAGCGGGCTGGACGAGATGGCGGAGAAGGCCGAGAACCTGCGGCATCTGCTGCCGCCGAAGCCGGGCGGTCTGCTCGCGGCGATCGAGGCGGCCCCGGACGCCGGGGTGATCTTCGTGGCGCACACCGGCCTGGACCGGATGATCACGATCGGCGACGTGTGGCGTGAGCTGCCGATGGACAAGCGCCTGGTGATGCGGTTCTGGAGCGTGCCGCCGGAGGAGGTGCCGGACACCGAGCAGGAGCGGATCGACTGGCTCTATGCCTGGTGGGCCCGGATCGACGCGTGGGTCGAGGAGAACCAGCCGGCGCCGCGGCCACTGTGGATCGACCGCGGCGCCGCCTGAGAACGTCTTACTTGCCGCCCAGCGCCTGGTAGACGCCGGCCGGGGCCTCGGTGATCTGACCGGCCGGGGGCCGCTGGGCGGTCACCGTCTGGCCGTAGTCGCTGTACTTGATCACCAGGGGCTGCGCCGGGGTGTTGTTCACCGCGGGCAGGTTCAGGGTGAGCGTGTCGAGCCGGCTGTCCTTGGTCAGGGTGGCCTCGAACGGCACCTTCTGGGCGTCCGCGCCGTAGCCGTCGACGGTGACCTTGTCGACCCCGGCCACACCGGCGGCCTTGGTCAGGTCCAGGGTGCCGGCGTACGAGCCCTCACCGGACATCCGCGCGTCGGTGGTGGCGCTGAGCAGGTTCGCGGTGTTCGCCGGGTCGATCTGGCCGGGCTTGAGACCGATGTTCGCGCCGTCCGGCAGCCGGGCCATGTCCAGGTGGGTCCAGGTGTCGCCCTGGGTGATGCCGGGGATCTGGGCGTACAGGTCCTGGCCGAACAGCAGCGTCTTGACGGTGAGCGCGGTGTTCGCGCCCTTGGCGCTCATCTCCGCGGTGCCGTTGCCCTTCGGGGCGTCGATGTCCGCGGTGAGCTGGAAGCCCGCGCCGCTCGTCATGGTCATCTTGAAACTGGTGTCGCCGAGGGCCGCGGCCGCGTCGGAGAGCGCCTTGACCGCTGCCGGGTCGGCGCTGCTCGTCGGCGCGATCGATGCCGCCGATGCCGCCGGGGTGCCCGACGCCGAGGTCACGGGCGTGGTCCCGTTGGTGCAGCCGACCATCGCGAACGCGGCCGCAGCCGCCGCGACGCTCAGACCGGCGAGCCGTGGTGTCCGCATGAGTGTCCTTCCTGCCGTGTCGGCTTTCAGAAACGCCGATCGATGGTGAACTTCCCGATCGAGGGAACCGGCAAACGGACACCTGCGGGCAAAGTACGGCGTGGTTCCCGCCCGGTTGGCCGCGAGGATCACGCGCCGGGCAGAATGAGCCGCAGGTAATCCGTACGTGCAGGACAGGGGGAGAGCTCGTGAGATTCGAGGTCAGCAAGGTCCTCGACGCCATCGAGGTCCGGCTCACCACCGATCCGGCACTCGCCCGGGCCGTGGTCGATCTGTCGGAAGTCGTCCGCTACGCCGATCTCGACGGCGGCCGCCCGGCGAGTCTGGTGCGCCTCGGCCTGCTGGTCGACGCGTTCGGACGCTACGCCGCCGAGGAGAACGTCCCGGTCTACGTGATCGCTCCGCGCGGTCTGCTCTCGGACACCGACCTCACCTCCAACGAGCGCATGGTGGTGCGCCGCTGGGCCGACGACGGCAAGGTCGAGGTGGTGCCGCAGATCGAGGACCGGGTGCTGGAGGTGGCCGAGATGCTCGGCCTGCCGGTGCTCACCCGGGACCGGGAGGACCGGTTCCGCGGCACCCGTCCGTGGGTGGCCGAGCCCGGCCGGCTGCTGGCCCTGGTGTCCCAGCAGGGCGGCCCGGCGCTGGTGGCCCGGGTGGGCCGGGGTGAGGCGGTGCCGCCGACGCCACGGTCGCCGCTGGGTGAGCGGCTGCTCTCCCGGATCTGGCGCTGCCCCGACACGAACTGCACCACGTTCGGCACCGGCGGGGAGTCGGACAGCCCGTTCGCCGACATGCGTACCTTCACCAACCCGGTGGCGCAGCCGCCGCCGGCGTTGCGGGCCGGCGTGCCGACCTGTCCGCGGCACGGCGACCGGCTCAAGGACGCCGGTCCGCGTCCGGCCACCGAAGTTTTTTCGGTACGCATCGACGGCATCATCCGGCAGCGCTTCACCGTGTCGGAGGATCAGCCGGTGGTGGTCGGCCGCGCGCCGGAGGGCAACGGCGGGGTGATGCTCGGCCAGTGGCTCACCCAGGAAGCCCGGAAGTGGATCAGTCGCGGGCACGTCCGGTTCGCGCTGCGGGCCGGGGAGATCACCGCGAAGGACATCAGCACCAACGGCACCGGGGTCCGCCCGGGCGGCTCACCCGACGACGATCAGCGGATCACGCTGCACCGCGACGAGAGCCGGGTGCTGGACGCCGAGGACATCGTCGAGCTGTACGCGAACGTGCACGTCGGCCGGTCGAAGCTCTGGTCGACCGGCGGCGTGGTCCAGCCGCAGTCGGTGATGGCCGAGGCACCGACCATGGCGATCCGCCCGGTCGGCCGCTGACCACCCGAGTCGTGTTGCTTCGAGCGTGTGAAGTTTCGGTGCGCTCCGCACCGAAACTTCACACGCTCGGGGTCAGCTTGCGAGCACCGCGGCGAGCTGGGCGACGGCGTGGTCGAGGTCGGCCTCGGTGACCACCAGCGGCGGCGCCAGCCGGATCGTCGACCCGTGGGTGTCCTTGGCCAGCACACCCCGCTCGGCGAGCCGCTCACAGGCCTGCCGCCCGGTCATCAGCGCCGGGTCGATGTCCACCCCGGCCCACAGCCCGCGGCAGCGGACCGCGACGAGCCCCTTGCCGATCAGCCCCTCCAGCCCGGCCTGCAGGTGGGCGCCGAGGCGCGCCGACCGGTCCTGGAACTCGCCGGTGCCCAGCAGGTCGAGCACCGCGCTGCCGACCGCACAGGCCAGCGCGTTGCCACCGAAGGTGGAGCCGTGCTCGCCCGGCTTGAGCACGCCGAGCACGTCCCGGTTCGCGGCGACCGCGGAGACCGGCACGATGCCGCCGCCGAGGGCCTTGCCGAGCACGTACATGTCCGGCACGACACCCTCGTGCTCGATCGCGAAGGTCTTGCCGGTGCGGCCCAGGCCGGACTGGATCTCGTCGGCGATCAGCAGCACGTTCTGCTCGGTGCACACCTCGCGGACCCGGGTGAAGTATCCGGCCGCCGGGATCAGCACGCCGCCCTCACCCTGGATCGGCTCGACCAGCACGGCCACCGTGTTCGGCGTGATCGCCGCGGCCAGGGCCTCGGCGTCGCCGTAGGGCACCACCACGAACCCGGGGGTGTACGGCCCGAAGTCGGCCCGCGCCTCCGGATCGGTGGAGAAGCTCACGATCGTGGTGGTCCGGCCGTGGAAGTTGCCGTCCGCCACGATGATCTCGGCCTGCCCGTCCGGCACGCCCTTGACCTGGTAACCCCACTTGCGGGCCACCTTGATCGCGGTCTCCACGGCCTCGGCGCCGGTGTTCATCGGCAGCACCAGGTCCTTGCCGCAGAGCTCGGCGAGGCTGCGGCAGAACGTGGCGAACTGGTCGTGCACGAACGCCCGGCTGGTCAGCGTGAGCCGGTCGAGCTGGGCGTGCGCGGCGGCGACCAGGTCGGGGTGCCGGTGCCCGAAGTTCAGCGCCGAGTACCCGGCGAGCATGTCCAGGTAGCGGCGGCCGTCGACGTCGGTCACCCAGGCGCCCTCGGCTTCGGCGACGACGACGGGCAGCGGGTGGTAGTTGTGCGCGGTCCAGCGCTCGGCCGCGGCCAGCGCGTCCGGCGTACGGAATTCCACAGTCGTCACGGACGAACCTCCAGCGTGCAGCACTTCGGGCCGCCGCCGGCCTTGCGCAGCTCGGACACGTCGACCCCGATCGGGTGGTAACCGCCCTTGCGCAGCGACTCGGCGAGCTGGACGGCCTGCACCGGCAGGACCACGTTACGGCCGTCGCTGACCGCGTTGAGGCCGAGCACGGCGGCATCCTCGGGCGTAGCGATGATCGCATTCGGGAAGAGCTGGCGGAGGACGGACTGCGAACCCGGTGAGAAAGCGGACGGCAGGTACGCGATGTTCGTCTCGTCCAGCACGCAGAGCGCGGTGTCCAGGTGGTAGTACGCCGGGTCGACGAGCTGCAGCGTGATCACCGGACGGCGCAGGAACTCCTGGGTCTCGGCGTGCGACGCGTGCGAGGTGCGGAAACCGGTACCGGCCAGCAGCAGGTCACCGGAGAGCAGGATGTCGCCCTCGCCCTCGTTGGTGTGCTTGGGCATCTCGACCTCGAAGCCGGCCGCCCGGAACCAGTCCGCGTACGCCGGCGCCTCGTCGGCCCGCTCGGCGTCCCGGAACTGCACGCCCAGCGCCCGGCCGTCGATGATCGTGCCGCCGTTCGCGGCGAAGACCATGTCCGGCAGCCCGGGCAGCGGGTCGATCAGGTCGACGGTGTGACCCAGCTCGAGGAAGACCTTGCGCAGGTTCTCCCACTGGCTGACGGCCAGCGCGTTGTCGTACGGCGCCGTGGGATCCATCCATGGGTTGATCCGGTAGGTGACGGCGAAATGGGTGGGCCGGCACATCAGATAGCGGCGCTTGGCGGTCATGCAGGAAACGGTAGGGGCGGATGACCTCCGCACACCCCGGTTCAACCATGCGTACCGCGGCGGAACGTTGCGTGATCACCGGGTCTCGCGGTGAATCGTTGTGCACATGCCACACGGGCGTCGGGGGCGGCGTTCACACACCACCCCCGACGCCCGTGTGGAGTCCGGCGAACCGCCGGAGCCCTGGCGAACCGCCGGGAATTCGGGGCGGGCCGACGCGAGGTCGTCCCGGTTCCGAGGTACCGCCAGCGTATCGCTGCCGGTAAATGTCATGTACCCGTCAGAAACGGTTCGCAAACTGTGCGTCAAGCCACTCGCGCAGGCTGGTCGCCGGCTGCGTGTCGGTGCCCAGCCAGTAGATCTGACCCTCCAGGGCCAGGATGCCGAGCACGATCGCGCCCAGGGCGACCACGACGCCGATCAGCGCGTCGGTCTTGCCGGCCACGTGCTGCTTGCGGGTGGCGCTCAGCCCGGCCAGCGAGAGGACCAGGCCGAGACCGGCGACGCCGATGCCCCAGCCGGCCAGCGGGCCGGAGAGCACGAGAGCGATACCGGCGACGCTGACGATCAGGCCGAGCGTGGCGAGCAGGCTGGCCCGCGGGCGGCGGGTCGCGACCGGAACCGCGGCCGGGGTGGCCGGGGTGGCCGGCGAGACGGGTGTGACCGGCGTGACCGGGTTGGCGACCGTGATCGGCTTGCGCTGCGCCGCGGTCGGCGGAGTGACCGTGCTGGTGGACGGCTTGTTGATGTCCTGCGTGGTGGGCTCGGAGCGCTCCCGGGTGATGTTCTGCGTCGTGGCGTCGTCGGTGCGGCGCGGCTGCACCGGGGTGCGGGGGGTCTCGGCGGTCTCGGTCGTAGCCGTTCGCGCGAAGGTCGGCAACCTCACGTCAGCACCTCCATGGCGGGGATTCTCGGGTATGTATGTCTGCCCTATACCCGGCCCGCCCGGAAATGACACGAGGGACGCACGAACGTGTGCGCCCCTCGTGGTCGATCGGCAGGTCAGACCAGCGACGAGACCGCGTTCACGTCGGAGGCCTTGCTGATCACGTGGTCGACCAGGCCGTAGTCCTTGGCCTGCTGAGCAGTGAACCAGCGGTCCCGGTCGGAGTCGCGCTCGATCTCCTCCGGGGTGTGACCGCTGTGGAACGCGATCCGGTCGTTCATCACGTGCTTGATGTGCAGCATGCTCTCGGCCTGGATGGCGATGTCGGCCGCGGTGCCGCCGATGCCGCCGGAGAGCTGGTGCATCATCACCCGGGCGTGGGGCAGGGCATACCGCTTGCCGGGGGTGCCGGCGCAGAGCAGGAACTGGCCCATCGAGGCGGCCATGCCCATCGCGATGGTGGCCACGTCGTTCTTGATGTACTGCATGGTGTCGTACACCGCCATCCCGGCGCTGATCGAGCCACCGGGGGAGTTGATGTACAGCGCGATGTCGCGCTCGGCGTCCTCCGAGGCGAGCAGCAGCATCTGGGCGCAGATCCGGTTGGTCACCTCGTCGTTGACCTCGCTGCCGAGGAAAATGATCCGTTCCCGGAGCAGCCGCTCGAAGACCTGATCGTCGAAGGACGCGCCGCCACCGCGCATGGTCGTGTCAACAGTCATGAGCCCAACCCTTTCGCATCCGCTCTTCTACGTCTCACACCTTCTCCCAAGGGGCGTGTCATAACCCAGTGATTCCCCTCAGGGCGAATCCGCTTACGGCAGAATGACCCCCCTTGGTGGCGCTGATCACGACCGATCGGTCGGCGGGCCACCCGCCGGTTACCTTTGGCGCGTGCCGGAGGGACATACCATTCACCGCCTCGCCACCCGCCATCGTGAGCTGTTCGCCGGTCATCCGGTGACGGTCTCCAGCCCGCAGGGCCGGTTCGCGAGCGGCGCCGCGCTGCTCGACGGCCGCGTGCTGCGCGACACCGAGGCGTACGGCAAACACCTGCTGCACCACTACGAGGACGACCGCACCCTGCACGTCCACCTCGGCCTGTACGGCAAGTTCACCGAGGGTGAGCCCCCGCTGCCCGACCCGGTCGGCCAGGTCCGGATGCGGATGACCGGTCCCGCACACTGGCTCGACCTGCGCGGCCCGACCGCCTGCGAGGTGCTCGAGCCGCCCGCGGTCGAGCTGCTGCGGGCCCGGCTCGGCGCCGACCCGCTGCGCGACGACGCGGATCCCGCGGTGGCGTACACCCGGATCCGCTCCAGCACCAAGCCGCTCTTCGCGCTGCTGCTGGACCAGTCCATCGTGGCCGGTTGCGGGCTGATCTACGCGAACGAGGTGCTGTTCCGCGCCGGGCTCTCCCCGCTGACCCCGGGCATCCGGATCGACCGGGAGTTGTGGGCGGCGCTCTGGGACGACCTGCGCGCGCTGATGAAGGAGGGGGTGGCCCGTGGCCGGATCGACACGGTGCACACCCACCACACCCCGGAGGCGATGAGCCGGGCGCCGCGCGTCGACCGGCACGGCGGCGAGGTCTACGTCTACCGCCGCGCCGGGCAGCCGTGCCTGGTCTGCGGCACCGCGGTGTCGCTCGGCCCGCTGGCGGGCCGCAACCTCTACTGGTGCCCGGCCTGCCAACCCGCTAGGAAGTAGTCGCGGCAGCCGACGGCGCCAGTGACGGTGCCGTCGTCGGCGTGCTGTCCGGGTCCGGCGGGCTGGTGCTCTCCGACGGCGACGGGGTGGCCGGGGTCGGCGTGGCGGGCGACGCCGGCGTGACCGGTGTCTCGCCGGTGCCGGTCGGCACGCCCAGCTCGAAGTTCTCCGCCAGCCACGGGATCAGTTCCTCGTACGCCTTGATGGTGTCCGGCTGGTTGAAGTCGTGGGAGAGGATGATCGCGCCCGGCTTGGTCTGCTTCTTCACCGTGGCGATCACGCGCTTGATGTGCGCGGCGTCGGTCTCGCCCTCGGTGTGCTCCCAGTCCCGCGGGTCGACCTCCCAGTAGAGCGAGGACATCCCGTCGGCGTAGGCGACCTTCACCAGCTTGTCGCTGAAGTTGCCGCCGGGCGCCCGGAAGAACGGGATCTGCGCGTCCGGCACCGCGGCCCGGATCGCCTGGTTGGTCTTCGCCAGGTCGGCACGGATCTTCGCGGCGCTCTTCTTCCCGATCGTCAGATCGTGCGAGAACGTGTGGTTGCACAGCGTGTGACCCGCCGCGACGATGTCCCGCACCAGCTCCGGGTGTTTCTGCGCCTGCGTACCGACCAGGCAGAACGTCGCCTTGATCTGGTACTGCGCGAGCATCGCCAGGATCTTCGGGGTGAGTTCCGGGTCCGGGCCGTCGTCGAAGGTCAGCGCGACCTGCTGGGTGCCGGTGGTGAGCAGCGAGCTGCCCGGCCCGGCGCCCGCGGGCACTGCCCGGGACGGGTTGTACTCGGCCGGCTTGCCGGTCGCGGTGGCCTGCGGGGTGGGTTTGGCGGTGGCGCCGGCGGCCGGCTGCTCCGGGCTGTCGTCGCTCTGCTGCTCGCCACCACCGGCGTCGGTGGCCTTGTTCCGCTGGGCCGCCTGTGCGGCCTGCGCCGACGCCGCGGCCTGCACGGCGGCGGTGGTCAGCGCGCCGGGGCTGCTGGTGCTGGGCTGGGAGAGCGGCACCGCGGTGATCAGCAGGCCAGCCACGACCAGGGTGCCGAGCACGGTGGTCGGCCGGTTCTTCGCCGCTTCCAGCCAGGATTCCAGCGGGATGGTGTTGGGCGCGCGGTGTGAGCCGGTCGCCGACCGTTGTCCGTTCGACCGCTTCGGATCAGACCGCTTCGGCGCCGGCGGCATCAGCGCGGCGGAATGCCGGGCGCGCGCGGCCCGCGTCCTGGTGTCGGTAGGTCCGGCTTCGGTCCGATCTTTTTCGGTACGGACGGCGCTGTACGACCCCGTGTCACCGGCTCGGTGACGCGCGGACCGGGACGTTGCTGCGGCGGGTGACTCTCCGGTGGACGAGTCCACAGCGGAGCGAAGCGGCGACTCGAGGAACGCGGCGCGAGGGCGGGCCCACGACACAGCGGTCTCCGAGCCGGAGGCAGAGTCCGGCCGACGGTGCCGCCCACCCGTAACGGCTGCGTCGCCGGAGCTCGTCAGGTGCGGCGAGGTGTGCGGCGGCATTCGTCATGCCTACCGTGCGGCAAGATCCGGCGCGATACCGAATCGGTCATGACATCGTCACGTATGGTTGTTATGCCAGTTCACGCACGGTGCTTCCCTGTGCAATATCTGTGGGAATCCATGCGAGATTCCCGTCTCGTCACATCTCGCCGCGAGTTGTCCGAGCCAGCCAGTCCACCACGCCGGCCACCGGGGTGCCCTTGGCCAGCAGAGCGCGCTGCCGGGCCGCGCCGGTCCCGCGGGTGCGCAACCGGTCGATCAGGACGGTGACCAGCTCCGCGTCGCCGTGCCGCTCCAGCTCCGGGCGGACGTAGTCGACCAGTTGCCGCAGCAGTCGCCAGGCCGGGCGGGGCTCGCGGGTGGCCAGGTCGATGCCGGTCCCCTCGAGGCCGTCCTTGGCGGCCCGCCAGTGCGCGGCCATCAGCAGCGGGTGCGGCACGTCCGGCGCCACGGCTCCGGCGCGCACCTCCTGCACCAGGGTGGCGACCAGGCCCCGGGCCAGCGCGGCGAGCAGCATGGCGTCGTCGAGGGTGGGCATCACGTCGCCCATCCGGATCTCCACGGTCGGATAGCTCGCGGAGAGCCGGGCGTACCAGTAGAGCATCCCCTCGTCGAGCATCGCGCCGCTCGCCTGCAGGTCCGCGATCATCGTGAGGTACTGCTCGTGCGACTGCAGGTACGGCGTGGGGCCGACGGTCGGCCAGCGCTCCCACATCACCGAGCGCCAGCTGGCGTACCCGGTCTCGTGGCCGCCGAAGACCGGCGAGTTGGCCGTCGCCGCCTGCAGGGTGGGCAGCCAGACCCGCAGGTGGTTGAGCACCTGCACGCCGGTCTCGTCGTCCGGGATGCTGACGTGCACGTGGGTGCCGCAGGAGCCCTGGCCGGGGGAGAGGTCGCCGAAGCGCTCCCGCATCCGGTGGTACCGCGGGTTGTCGACGAGCCGCGAGTTCGGCCCGGAGGCCGGTCCGACACCGACCGCGACCAGCCGGGAGCCGGCCCGTCCGGCGGCGTCGGCGAGCGTGGTGCGCAGCACGCGCATCGAGTCGTAGAGGCTGCTCAGCTCGAGCTGCGGCGGGCTGGCCACCTCGATCTGGCTGCGCAGGTACTCGTGCTGCACGCTGGCCCGCATCTCTTCGGGCACCTGGTCGATCACCTCGTCGACGGTCTCCACCGCGCGCGGCTCGACCGCGTCGACGAGCAGGTACTCCTCTTCGATGCCGAGGGTGTGCAGATCGCTCCGCTCGGCACGTTCGGCGAGTTGGGGTGAGATCGTCGTCGTGCCTTCGGCAGCGGGGTCCATGCGCGGGTGTTACCCGCCGCGATCTACCCGGAAACCGCAGGCCGGTCCGGGGAATCGGGCTCCATCCATCGACAACCGTTGACAAGTTCCGGAAACAAGCGTGCAATCTTTGCCAGAGAGCGCTCTCACGTCCGCACCTTCATCCCCCTCGGAAGGCGTGTTCCCATGGCAGCTCCTCGAAGACTCCTCGCGCTGGGCGCCGCGCTGCTCGCGGTCGCCGGATCCGTGACGTTCGTGGCACAGGCCGAGGCGGCCGTCCCGGCCCCGCCCGCCGGCATGTCCCTGGTGTTCAGCGACGACTTCACCGGCGCGTCCGGCACCGGACTGAACCGGTCGAACTGGCTCTACGACATCGGCACCGGATACCCCGGCGGCGCGGCCAACTGGGGCACCGGCGAGATCGAGACGATGACCGACTCCACCGCGAACGTCTATCAGGACGGCGGCGGCAACCTGGTGATCAAGCCGATCCGGGACTCGGCCGGCCGGTGGACCTCCGGCCGGGTGGAGACCCAGCGCACCGACTTCGCGGCGCCGGCCGGTGGCCGGGTGCGGATCGAGTCGCGCCTGCAGCAGCCGAACGTCAGCGGCGCCGCGGCCGCCGGGTACTGGCCGGCGTTCTGGGCGCTCGGGGACGCGGCCCGCCCGGTCGGCGCGACGAACTGGCCGAGCATCGGCGAGTGGGACATCATGGAGGACATCAACGGCCGGTCCTCGGTCTTCGCCGCCCTGCACTGCGGGACCAATCCGGGCGGCGTGTGCAACGAGACGACCGGCCTGACCAGCGGTGAGCGAGCCTGTTCCGGGTGTCAGACGGCTTTCCATACGTACGCCATCGAATTTGATCGCAGCACCTCGCCGGAGCAGTTGCGCTGGTATCTGGACGGCACCAACTACTTCACCCTGAACTCGTCCCAGGTCGACGCGACCACCTGGAACAACGCCACCCACCACGGGATGTTCGTGATCCTCAACGTGGCGATGGGCGGCGGTTTCCCGGCGGCGTTCGGCGGCGGACCGACCGCGGCCACCCAGTCCGGCGTGCCGATGCTCGTGGACTACGTGGCGGTGTACCAGTCCTCCGGCGGCACCACCACACCGCCGACCACCACGCCGCCCACCGGCACCCGGGACGCCTACGCGCAGATCCAGGCGGAGTCGTTCAACGCCTCGGCCGGGGTGCAGGTGGAGACGTGCTCCGAGGGCGGGCAGGACGTCGGGTACATCGCGAACGGTGACTGGCTGCAGTTCAACAACGTCAACTTCGGCACCGGCGGGGTGAAGGACTTCGTGGCCCGGGTCGCCTCCGGCGCCGGCAGCGGGGTGAGCGGCCTGATCGAGGTACGGGTGGACAGCCGGAGCAACGCGCCGATCGGGAGCTTCGCGCTCGGCAGCACCGGCGGCTGGCAGACCTGGACCTCGATCCCGGGCAACGTGTCGAATGTGTCCGGAACTCACACGGTCTATCTGACCTTCACCAGCGGGCAATCGGCTGATTTCGCCAATGTGAACTGGATCCAGTTCCGCCGGTAATCATTTTTATCGACCGATAACGATGGGCTGTGGTCGCTGACCTGCGACGGCAGCCCATCGTCGTGCCCTGATCACGGATTGACTTTTAAGGATATTTAACGCTCGGCCGCCGGGTTACCGCGCGGCCTTCCCCTGCTGGCTGCACCGGGGGCTCGGCCGCTCGGGCGGCCACCTCCGGCGGCGGAAGTAGGTCGTGGACGCCCGCGTCGAGCGCGTTGGCGATCCGGAAGAGGTCGTTGATGTCGATCGGCTGCTTGCCGCTGAGCCGGTAGGACACCCATGACGGGGACACGTCCAGTTTTGTTGCCAGGGTGCGGCCGCTCATCTGCCGGCGCGCCATCAAGGCCCGGATCTCCTCGGCGACAAGCTCGCTGAGCGTCGCGGTTCGCTCGTGTGCCTGGGTCATATCGCAACCCTGTCCGGCAAATCGCTACAAGTCAAGCGGTCCCAGCAAACATGACACGTTGGTCTTGACGGCGTTGCGCTATACGTGACAGTCTTGCGGCATGTCACCCAACGAACCGTCCGACGCGATGACGATACAGCTGGTGCCGGTTCGTCACGCCATCGCCGCCGAAGTCCGCGCCGAGATGGCCCGACAGAACAAGTCGATGCGGGACCTCTCCCCGGTGCTCGGGATCGCCCACTCGGGGCTCGCGCTGCGGGTCAAGGGCGATGTCGCGTTCCGCGGTGAAGAGCTGGTCGTGCTGGCCGGCGCGCTTGGCGTCCCGGTCGAACAGTTCCTCACGGTCCCGCTGCCGATCCCGAGCGCGGCGTGAGTAGCGACGGATCCGCCGGCACCGGTCCGACTGGCCCTGCTGGCCCTGGCCCGGGCGGCCCGGCCGGTCCCGGCCCGGCCGGTCCCGGCCCGGGCGGTCCCGCTGGCCCGAACGGCCCGCAGCAGTCCTGAAACAAGAAGCGCGCCACCCGTAGCCCCGGGCGGCGCGCCAGCACCGGACAGATCACTCCCATTCACGAAAGGACCGTCCGATGACGCAGCCCACGGTACCCGAGCGCAAGGCGCTCCGGGCCGACGAAGTGACCCGCGGCGACTGGATCGCCCCGCGCGAGGCCGAGGACTACCCCGTCGAGACCCTGGCGACGGTCGACTTCGACACGGTGCAGCGCGGCCCCGAGGTCGAGCTGATCTACCGCCAGGCGGACGGGCGGCTCGGCCACTGGACCCTCACCCCCGGCGCGACGGTGCTGCTGGCCACCGACGACGAGGTCAGCGACTGGCGTCGCAACGGCCGCCGGTCCGAGTTCGTGGACCAGCTGCGGGCCTGCGCCGACATGCTCAGCGGGACGGTGCTGCCGATGCCCGCCAACGAGTACGACAAGGCCGAGATCCGGATCGCCGCCAAGAACGTGGCGGAGGTCGCGGAGATCGCTCGGACGCTGGGTGTCGAGGTCGAGATCGATAGCGCGAACCGCCACTCGGCGTTCTTCCGCCCGCTCGGCAAGGCCTCCGCGGTGGCTATCGAGTGGTTCGACTACGACCGGACGCCGAAGGCCAAGCCCGTCGACCCGACCGGCCTGGCCTACTCCCGCGAGGCCGACGAGGTGGACGCGGTACGCCCGATCAGCCCGGGCCGTGGCGGCGCGCCCCAGGTCGGTGCGATGACGGACGGCGGCCTGGTCGACGAGACCCCGGTCGAGCCGGTCACCCGCTACTTCTCCTTCGGCGGCGGCCACACCGACCCGCTGACCGGCGAGAGCCTGATCGACAAGTACGTCACGATCATCGCCGAGGATGGCGAGGCCTGCCGCCTGGCGATGCTCGCGAAGTACGGCAAGCGCTGGTCGTTCGAGTACATCCCCGGCACGCCGCAGGCCGACGAGTGGATCCCGCGCTGGGTCGAGCACGCCCGGTTCGACCTGACCGCCAACCCGCGCCCGGCCGGCTGGTTCGCCGCGGCGGTCACCGCGCCGGTCGACGACCCGACCGCCGTCGACTGCGTCCACCCGTGGCACTCCACGGTCGTCGGCGACGAGCCGGTCGAGCCGACGTGCCCGGCCTGCGGCGACCACGCGCACGCGGTCAGCGAGTCCTGATGCGCGCCACCGAGTTCCACTTCGTCTGGAGCAAGGGCGACAGCTTCGCCCCGACAATCACCTACGGCCCGGTGTCCCGCGAGGCGGCGCTGGAGGTGTTCGACGCCGCGAAGGAATTGCAGGTGGCCGCGTCGCTGAACCCCCGCGAGGGGCGGCTGCGGGTGATGTCCGACGCCGACTTCCGCGAGCTGCAGGCCCGGCACCCGGTCGCTGAGGCCGGTCCGGAGCTGGTCGAGGTCGACACCTGGGTAACCGGCTGCAACCGGTGGGTCCTCGGCGGGTGCGCTCTCCCGGCCGGCCACGACGGTGCCTGCGTGCCGGTGGGGCGGTCCTGATGACCCGCCGTCGCCTGCCGCTCTGCGCGAACCCGGACCTGATGACCAAGCTCGCCGCCGCCCACGGCCGCTCCGAGCGGTACCCGGAGTTGTGCGAGGACGGCGCGACCCGGCGGGTCGAGATCACCGTCTCGGACCTGGGGCCCAGCACCTGGACCGCGCTGCGTGCCGACGTGTGCCTGTGGCACTCGCTGGTCGTGGTCGGGCAGTTCAACGGCCGGCTGATCCGGGTTCTCGACACCGCTCTCGTCTCCACCTGATCCACGGCGCGGCACCGGATGGGTCCCGGTCGCCGCGTCACTGCCGGGCCGCTGGGTGGCCGGTCCGGCGCCCGGCCCGGGGCGGCTCCCCTGCAAGCCCCGGGCCGGGCCCCACCTCCACCTGCTTCGCACCTTGGCTTCGCACTTCGCAGGAGACGCAGCATGACGCTCAGCCTGTTCGACACCGGCCAGATCGCCGGACCCTCCGACTCCTCCAACCGCACCAGCTTCGCTTTCGTCGGCCCGTCCGGCGAGGTCCCCCTGATCGACTACCTGGCCGCTCCCCGGACCCGGCCGGACCAGACCGCGCGGATCTTCCTCGCGGCCCGGCCGGTCGAGCCCGACCCGCTGCCCGAGCCGACGCGCCCGTGGTTCTACCGGGGCCAGCGCCGGTGGACGCGGTCGGCCGGCCTGCTGGTCGCTGCGACGTGGCCGGGCGGTCTGCGATGACCGAGCCGACCCCGAACCGCGACAAGCTCCTCACGCCCGGCGAGGTCGGCCGGATCTTCCGGGTGGACCCGAAGACCGTCACCCGGTGGGCGCAGCAGGGCCGGATCGGCTACGTCCGCACGCCGGGTGGCCACGCCCGGTTCCGCCAGTCCGACATCGACGCGCTGCTCGCCGAGGGCGGTGCGTCGTGACCAAGCTGATCCCGAACGCCACGTTGGCGTACCGCGTGCTCGACCAGATCGACGCGCACCCGGAGACCTGGAACCAGAGCACCTGGGACTGCGGCACCGCGGCGTGCTTCGCGGGCTGGGCGGTCCGCCTGTCCGGTGGCATCTCCGACGATTCCGAGGTCGTTGCCGGGCCTGACGAGCTGACCGGCATGACCGTCGAGAACGCCGCCTACAAGGTCCTCGGCATCACGGTCGCCCAGGCCGACCCGGTCGATGGTTGGCTGTTCGACGCGGAGAACGACCGCCAGGATCTCGGCCGCCTGGTCGCCGAGATCTTCGGACCGCGCCCGCGACGGCACGGGGAGTCCGGCTGGGAGCGCGGCACCGACGCCTGCACGGACGCGTGCCAGGCCGGATGCCCGGGCGAGCACTGGTCGCCCATTCCCGCCTGTCAGCCGCAGTGCTTCGCGGGTTTCCACCTGCCTGGCTGCGTCTACGACGACGTCCCGCCGAACGCCGGGAGCGCGTCGTGAAGCGCCCGCCGATCTACTACCTCGACTTCCTGCACACACCGATGCCGCGCCGGGTCCGCTTCGGCCACTGGACGTGGGTGATCCGCGACGGCATGACCGGGCCGGTCATCGCGGCCGGCACCGCGCTCACCGAGCGGGCCGCGCTACGCCAGCGGATCCACGCCGAGGTCCGCTGCGTGTGCGTCGCCGGGTGCTGCCGCGACGACCGGCCCGTCCAGCACCCGCTGACCGCGGCCGAGGCCAACGCGATCACCCGGCAGCTCGACCTGGAGGGCGTGCCGGTGACGGTCCGCGTCGACGGCCCGGACCGCCAGGTGGTGCTGTGGCCGGCGCTCGCGTTGACGACTGAGCAGGAGGTGCGGACGCTGCGCCTGGTCTGCGCCGACACGGACGCGCCGGTGCGCTGGGCAGGTGTCGCATGAACCTGCGGCACGTCACCACCAAGTACGTCTACGACGTCAACCGGCAGCTCGTCCTGCGCGACAAGAAGCGCAACAAGTTCCGGCCCGAGGTCGTGACCGTCGCCCACCGTTCCGACCTGGGCTGGTGGCAGGTCCGGGTGTTCGGGCACAAGGTCGGCCCGGCCGGCTGGGGCACCGAGGCGGTCTGGTCGATCAAGGACGGCCAGATCGAGGCGACCAACGACAGCCGGCCGCCGCAGTGGCTGCGGGACATCGTGGCCGGGGCCATCGCGCAGCACGGCGGCGAGTCGGAAGTGCAGGCGCCCAGCGCCCAGGCCACCGGCGACCTGTGCCGCTGCGCGTGGCTCGGCACCGACACCCCGGAGCACGTGCGGTCCGGCCTCTGCCTGCCGGTGGTGACCCGGTGACCGCGCCGACCGCCCGCCGGGTCACGCCGACCGCCGTCCGCGTCCTGGCCGCCGACGCCGACCGCGACACCTGGCTGGCCGCCCGGCGCGCCGGGATCGGGTCCTCCGACGTCGCCGCGATCCTCGGGGTCGCCGACCGCAACACTGCGGTGCACGTCTACCGCGACAAGCGCGGCGAGCTCGTCGACGATGCCGGCGAAGCCGCACTGTGGGGCAACCTCCTCGAGGAACCCGTGGCCCGGGAATGGGCCCGGCGCCAGCGGTCCGTGGTGCAGCGCGTCGGCCTGATCGCGCACGTCGACGAGCCGTGGCGGATGGCGACCCTGGACCGGCAGGTCCTGGAATGCCCGATGGACCGCAGCGTGAAGACCCGGTGCGCCCTTGAGGTGAAGTGCCGGTCGGCGTTCAAGGCGCACCGGTGGCGCTCCGACATCCCGGACGACGTGCTCGCCCAGGTGACATGGCAGCTCGCGGTCACCGGCTACGACCACATCCACGTCGCGGTGCTGCTCGGCGGCAACGAGATGAAGATGGCCGTCGTCGAGCGCGACGAGGCCCTGGAGGCGTACGTCGTCGGCGCGGCCCGCCGGTTCCGCGACGAGCACCTGCTGGCCGAGGTCGAGCCGGACTGGGACCTGAGCAAGGCCCAGGCGCTGATCGACATGGACTCGCTCATGCACGTCGACCGGGTCGGCGAGCTGGACCTGACCGAGATCGGCGAGGTCATCGAGTACGCCGAGCGGTCCGCGGCGAAGAGCGCGGCCGACAAGGCGCTCAAGGAGTCCTCGGCCACCCTGCGGCGGCTCGCGGCCGGCGCCCGGACGGTCAAGTTCGCCGACGAGCTGGCCTACGAGTACGGCGACGTCACCAAGCGGACCTGCGACTTCGACGTGCTCAAGGCCCGTTGGCCGGAGGCGTACGAGGCCGTCGTGACCGAGAAGACGCACCAGCAGATCCGGATCGCTTCGGCGTTCCGGCAGACCCCTGGAGGTACCAAGTGAACCTGCGCGAGCGGGCCACCGCCGTGGCGGCCGGCGAGACCGGCCCGAGCGCCGGGCCGGAGCGACAGGGCATCACGTCCGAGCCGCTGGAGGACATCACCTACACCGGCGCGATCACGGACGCCGAGAAGGTGCCGGTGCACGTCGCCTTCGCCCGGGTGATGGCCGACGTCCAGTCGATCGGCAAGGGCGACCAGCGCAACGACACTGGCGGCCGGTACGCGTTCCGCGGAGTCGACCGGGTCGTCAACGCTGTCGGCCCGGCCCTGCGCCGCCACGGCGTGCTGATGCTCCCGACCCGAATCCTGGAGCTGGAGCACCGGGAGTCCCGGACCACGAACAACAAGGTGATGCAGGACGTCACGGTCAAGGTGCAGTGGACGGTCATCGGCCCGGCTGGCGACATGCTGCCGCCGCTGGAGTCCGCCGGGCAGGCCACCGACACCAGCGACAAGGGCACGGCCAAGGCGATCAGCGTCGCCCAGCGCGTGCTGCTGCTGACCTCGCTGCAGATCCCGACGCAGGATCCGGACGTCGACCGGGGCCACGAGCGCGGCGAGCGGCCCGGGCCGACCCCGGCCGAGTACCGGGACGAGATCGTCAACCCTCGGACGTCGATCGGCAGGCTGCGGCAGATCTCCAGCGAGCTTCGCGAGCACCGGGTGGCCGGCGCGCTGGTCGTCAACGAGGTCGGCGACGAGGAGGCCCTGAGCGACCTGTACATCCGGGTCGTGGCCGAGCGCCGGTCGGAGGCCGGCCAGTGAGCGCCGTGGCCACCACCCACCAGCGGTTCGCCGAGCGGCTCCGGCTGCTGCGCCGGGCCAAGGCCCTGACCGGCCGGGCGCTCGCCGAGCGGGCAGGCCTGCCGGAGCACGCCGTCTACCGGATCGAGGCCTCCGCCAAGGGCACGTCGCCACGGGTGCCGACGCTCGGCGAGGCCGTCGCCCTGGCCGACGCGCTCGGTGTCGACCTGGCGCACCTGGTCGCAGCCGACGTGATGTCCGTGACCGTGCCGCTGGGCGGTGCCCGGTGATCCGCCCGCTGCGCCTCGTCGCCCTCGACCTGTCGATGCGGGCCACCGCCATCGCCTCCACCCACAGCCCCAAGGGCGCCGAGCGCCTCGCTGTCTACACGGTGGCGAACACCGAGGGCCGGCCGCTCCACGTCCAGATCGACGAGATCGAGGCGCACGTCCGGCAGTCCTGCGGCTTCGGTACCGGCGGCGTGCTCCTGGGCGGCGACCGCCCGGACCTGGTCATCATCGAGGGGACGTTCTCCCGGATCGGCGGCTCGGACTACCCGCTGCACGCCCTGCACGGCGTGATCAAGCAATGGCTCTACCGGCGCCAGATCCCGTACGCGGAGGTCGCTCCGTCCACGGTGAAGGTCTGGGCGACCGGATCCGGCGCGACCAGCGGCGAGAACAAGGTCACGAAGGACAAGGTGATCAAAGGCGTTCTCGCGACGTACGGCCACCTGCTGAACATCAACCCGCGCGACGACAACCAGGCCGACGCGGTCTCGCTGCTGACCCTCGGCGCCGCGGCGTACGGCCAGCCGCTCGCCGACGCCCCGCAGAACCGGCAGCGCGCGATCAGGTCCGTCACCTGGCCGGACCTGGCGCAGGTGGTGGCGTGATGTTCGAGGCGGGACAACGCGCGGAGCAGGTCCGGCTGATCATGCAGACGCCGCCGCACGAGCCGTCGGCGGATGCCCGGCGCGCCGAGATCCTCCAGTCGCGGATCGCCGCGGCGGGCCGGCTGATCCACACGGCGCTGCAGGAACAGCTGCGACTGGAGAGCGGCGACCGGGACCTGCAGCTGCTCGACCTGGTGTGGGACCTGCAGTCGGCGCTGTGCATCCGGCCGCCGGCCGCTCCGGAGCCGCCCGTCGTGCCGGGGCGGTCGTGATGGACAACCCGTGGATGGTCGCCCTGGCGGTCGTCGTCGCGGTGCTGCTGGCCGTGGGGATGGCGAAGAAGTGAGCGCCCCGGTGAGCCCGATGTGCGACTGCGACCACCCGATGTCGCAGCACAAGTTGGGCCGGGGCGGGTGCCGGGCGCTGGACTGCGACTGCGCCCGGTTCGAGGCGGCTCGCAGCCGGGCGGAGTTCCTGGAGGCGGCGGCCGACGCGTTCCTGGGCCAGGTGTTCAGCGAGCCGCCTCCGGTCGTCTCGCCCGCCGACCGCCTCAGGGCCGAGCTGGCCGAGGTCAAGCGGGACCTCGCCGCGCTGGACGCCGATTACGGCGAGGTCCTCGGCGAGGGCAAGGCCCTGGTCGTCGAGCGCGACGAGCTGCGCGAGCGGTTCGCCGAGGTGGAGCGGGAGCGCGACGCCTGGATGAAGTCGTCGGCCGAGACGGCGCGCAAGCTCACCGCCGAGCGGGACGGCGCGGCCGATCAGTGGGCGCGGGCTCGTGACGAGGTCGAGCGGCTGACCCGGCTGCTGACCGAGGCCCGGGAGACCATCGCCCGCCTCGACAAGCACGAAGAGATCCGCGCCCGGGTGATCCGGGAGCGCAACGCCGAACGGACCGCGCTACAGGCCGAGGTCGAACGGCTCGGCGTCCTGCTCGACCAGGCGGAGCAGTACGCCCGGGATCTGCAGGACGACGGGATCACCGCGACCGAAGCGCCGGTTGAGCGGCTCTACGCCGAGATCACGCAGCACCTATGCCTGACCTGCGGAAGCAGGTACCGGGAGAACCACCAGCACTGGTGCGGCGCACTGACACCGGTGCGCGTCCGAATCACCTTCATCGAGGAGTCCCACTCATGACCATGACGGTCAACATCAGCGGCACGTTCAGCGAAAAACACCGGCCGGACAACGGTCTGGAACGGGTCGCCGAGTTCATGGACGAGCACCGCATCACGCAGGTTCCGGTGGTCGCCATCGTCGAGTGGCACGCGAACGGCGAGAACCAGAAGGGCAAGAAGATGGCCGTCGCGATCAAGGCGATCGAGCCGGGCTTCGAGTCCGACGGTTCGGACCCGCACGGTGCGGGCCAGCAGATCCGGGCGCTGCTGGACGAGCTGCGCAAGCGAGCCGGCCTGGCGTCGGTCGAGGAGACGTTGTTCTCGGCAGCGAAGGGCACGTTCGACTTCGACGAGGACGGCGGGGTGACGGCCCGGCCCGAGATCGAGGGCCAGGAGGCGCTGCCGATCCGGCTCGGCCCGGACGGTGAGTGCGAGGTGCCGGAGGCCTCGGCCGAGGAGATCCTGGCCGAGCGCGAGGAAGCCAAGGCGGGCGGCGTCCCGGCGGCATCGTTCTCCGGCGGTGCCGAGTGAGCGGCGAAGTCCCGGCCAACATCCGGCGTGCCGCCGAGCTGTTCGACGAGATCCAGGCCGTCCGGGCGGGCAAGCGGTGCGCCCTGGACTGGGCCCCGTGGATGGGCGACTGGTTCGTGTCGTCGAGCCCGCGCAACGGCAACAGCAACGCCGAGGGCCAGTGGGATCAGTGGGTTGATCTGGCGATCGGCATCCTCAAGGACCCGCTGACCGCCATCGTGCGACCGGAGGCGCACGTCGCCACCCAGCACCTCGCCACCTACGACTTCTACAGCGAGGCGAACCGGCAGCTCACCGACGAGGAACTGGCCGCTCGGTTCGGCAGGCCTGCCGCCGCGCCTGAGGGCTCCGATGGCTAGCCGGATCGTCCTGATCGTGACCGTCGCCGTCCCGGCCGTGCTCTGTGAGCGCGTGCTCGGGGCGGCGGCGGTCGCCGCCTCTCTGCTGACCATCAACGCGCTGGTGAGGCTCTGGTGATCGTCGACGTCTACCCGGTCGGCCTGCTTGCCGACCTACTCATGCTCCGCCGCGCACTCCGCCTGCGCCACCGCCACGGCATCCCCTGGGCGCTCCGGCGGCTCATCGCGCGGGCCCGCCGTCTCTGCTCCTGGGGCCACGAGGGCAACTGGGGCGCGGTCAAGAACAGCTTCAACGGCTACCTGGCCGAGCCGTACGAGTTCCCGCCCGGCAACTACCGGCGCCGCTGCGGCACCGGCTGGACGCGCGGCCGGGCGCTCCGGAGCCTGCGCCGCCAGCTGCCCGCCGACGGCCCGATCCGGGACATGCGCACCTGGACGATCCGGTGAGGGCCCGGCTTCGCTGGCGAATGCGGATCGCCCAGCTGCTCAACCGGCTGCCCAGCCAGTGCTCCGTCGACCTGGCGCTCTGGGCGATCCGCAACACGACACGCACCACGCCCTGGTCGCCACGGTCCCGCGGCTGCCAGGCGATGTGCGTGTTCGAGAGCTGCCGCGAGACGGGTGCTCGGATGCAACGGGACGGTGCCCGATGATCGAGGTGACCGAGGAGATGCGTGCCGCGTTCCGGGCCGACCGCGACGACTGGTGCGGGGAGATCGGCTGCGGGCGCGACGACTGCCTGAACGATCGCCTGGCCGCCGTGCTGGCCATCGTCGAGCGCGAACTACCGCGCTGCCCCTACGTCGAATGGGGCTTCAAGGTGCGGCTCTGCTCGCTGCCGTTCGGCCACGACGGAAACCACGACCTGAAGGACCGGGTGATCGTGTGAGCAGCTACCTGGTCGACAAGCTCAGGCGGTGCACCACCCTGCCCGCCTGGGCACAGGTCTCGATCAGCCCGGACGAGGCGAAAACCCTGCTCGCCCTCATCGACCGCAACCGCCCGCAGCCTGCCCCGGCCCCAACCCGGTGCGCGGACTGCGGGCGGACCGGCCGCAACCTCGAAGCCGTCCCCGAGGGCGACGGGACCGTGCTGCTCGGGCCGACCTGCAAGCGGCGCCGGATCGACGCCGGGCAGGTCCGGCAGGCGCTGCCGATCGGCGGTGACCGGTGATCACGGCCGAGGGCTGCGCGTCGTGCGGCATGCCGAAGCGAGAGCACGTCCAGATCTGGCGCCCTGGCGTCGGCTGGCACGGCTACATCGCTCCGGACAAGGCCACCATCGCCATGCGGATGCGGGCCCGCTTCCGAGCCGCTGGACGCATCGGCCCCCAGGTGACCAGCGAGATGGTCAACACCTTCGTCGCGGCGGGCGACATCTACCTCGACGACGGCGACATCGCCGCCGGGCTGGACGCCGTCCTGGCCATGGTCGACGAGGTCCACGCGGTCGAGATGGCCAAGCTCCGCGGCGCGATCCGGTTGGCCCAGCAGAGCCGCAACGTCTGGGTCAAGCGGGCGATGGACGCGGGGTGGAAGCCGTGAGCCAGGAACCGCTGATCGTGGTGCCGCAGAAGGCCGGCATCTGGTCCCGGCTCAAGGACGCCCAGGGCGCGATCGTCGCCGAGGCCTGGACCTACCACCGCGGCGCACACCAGCACGTCGGCCGGTGTCACTGCCGGGCGCCGCTCGTGCCCGGCGAGCCGTACGTGGTCGGGGTCCGCGACGCCTACCCGGCCGCCTGCAGCGCCGGGCACGAGCTGGTCGCGTATGGGCCGCGACCAGCGAAGAAGACAAAGAACAGCTGAAGACGGGATCCACTGAGTGACCACCGAATCCCCACCCGACCGGATGCCGGCGACCGTCCGCGAATGGACGGAAATCCTCGCCCGCATCCGCTTCGGCACGGTGAAGATCGGCGGGAAAGGCATCGCCGGCGCACGGATCAAGCTGGTCGCGTACCGGATGGCGAACTTCGCCGACGGCAACGGCACCCGTGTGCGGCCCGGCATCGCCCGCCTCGCCCTCGACCTGGAGATGGAGTACCGCGCCGTCGGGTCGATCGTCGCCCATCTGCGCCACCTCGGCCTGCTCGGGCTCGTCCGGGCCGGCAAGGGCGCGAAGGCCGACGAGTACCGCCTGACGCTGCCCGTGGACCTGCTCCACCGCGACGACATCGAGGTGTGGTCGCCGACCGAACAGGCGGTCGAGATCGAGAAGCTGAGCGCCGCGAAACGCCGCCTGCGCAAGCCCGCCGGGCCCCAGCCGGACGGTCCCGACGGGTCGCGAGCGCATGCCCCGGAAGGACACACGGACGACGCCCCGACGCATGCCCCTGTAGAGCATGCGTCGGGTGAGGGCGAGCGCATGCCCCAGAAGGACACGCAACCGGCTGGCGTGTGTGCCCAGGAAGGACACAAATTCGGGGGGTCACCTGCCCTAGAAGGACACACAGCGCATGCCCTACAGGGGCATGCCACCCACCAGGACCTAGACACAAGTACTACCCACCACTCCGGAGAAGACGTTTCTGCAACCGTCACCACCTCGCGTGCGAGCGGCCCGCCGGCGAAACCCGATTCCTCTCCTCGGCCAGAACGATGCGATCACGGACTGCCCGGCGGGCTCCGCGCCGACGGCCGGCCCGTGTGCGCCCTCTGCCGCGTCGCCGCGAACCGCTCGGCCGCAGCGGCACCGCTTCCCGACGGGCACATCGCGCCCGTCATCCAGCTCCGCACCCGGGAGGCGTCATGATCCTGCTGACCAAGAGCCGTGACATCGGATCGATCCTGCGCGGCCTACGTGCCGAAGCGAAACTCAGCCTCCGCCAGCTCGCCCCGCTCGTGCACGCCTGCAAGAGCGCAATCGCCAAGCGCGAGGCCAGCAGCGGCATGACCGTCGGCGCGCTCGTCGACCACGCCGCCGGACTCGGCTACGCCGTCGCCCTGATCCCCACCCCCGAGGTGCAAACCCGCCCCCGCTTCGCCGCGACCGACTTCGCCGCCGAGTACGAGCTCCTGCGCTCCACCGGCCTGACTCGCAGCCAGATCGCCGGGCGGCTGCACATGACCCGGGCCGCGATCGACCAGGCGTACGTCCGGGCCGTCCGCGCCGGGCTGCTCGCTGCCGACCGGAGGGCCGCGTGACCCAGCTCTGCGTGATCACCGGCTGCCGCCTGCGCGACCAGCACCTGCCCGGCTGCGTCGACGAGCACTGCGGCGGCTGCCTGCCCCGGACCGCCGAGGAGGGCTACGTCTGCGATACCTCGATCGCCCGGGCCGTCAGCCAGCTAGCGCTCATCGTCGACCTGGCGCCCGACGCCCGGGCCGTCGCCGCCGGCCTCGTCCGGCGCGGCGCCGGCGGCGGAGGCGGGAAGCCCGGCTCGCGGCCGCCGCTCAACGACGGGGCCACCGACGCGCTCGATGCGATCCAGAACACGCTGACGACCCTGGCGCGCGAGATCGCCGAGACACGAGGCCTTCAGAGCCCCTCTGCGCTTCATGGCGGGCCGGGGGTCACCGATCCCCTCGCCAAGGCCGCTTCGTGGCTCAGTGATCAAATGAGGTGGCTTCGGCATGCCCTTGACGATCAAGGCGGACCGTACGCCGTGACGGCATTCGCGGAGATCGCCGACAGCGCCGCCCGGATGCGCGGGATCGTCAACGGGCCGACCGCCCAGGCCTACCTCGGGCCGTGTGGCGAGTCGACGCAGGTCGAAACCACCACGTACAGCGACACCGAGCCGACCTACATGGACGGCGCGCCGTGCGAGGGCGACGTCTACGGCTACCGCGGCGCCCGGCTCGGCACCTGCCGGACCTGTGGCACCACGGTCGACCAGGACGAGCGGCGCGCCTGGCTCGACGCCCAGACCCGCGACCGGACATACCGGGCCAGCGAGATCGAGCACGCCTACAAGGTCAAGGCGCACACGATCCGGATGTGGGCCGCGCGTGGGCTAATCCACGAACACGACCGCGACCTGCTCGGACGGCCGCGGTACCTACTCGGCGACGTCCTCGACCTGGCCGCGCTCATGGCGAAACGCCGGGCCGAGAACGAGGCGAAGCGGCTACGGCGAGCAGCCGAACAGGCCGCGGAGATGACCATGCTTGACAGCGCCCGTCAAGGCTTGTGATACTCCCAAGCCAGCGGATCCAGTCCGCCCAGACCGCGACCGACGCCCCGCCCGCCAGCGGGGCTTCGTCGTATCCAGGCTCGGTAGCTCAGACGGTAGAGCGTCAGCCAGACCCGGACCCGAGCGCGCGCTGCATGGTCCGGGCGAAGGGCTGGAGGTCGCAGGTTCGACTCCTGCCCAGGCCACGCCCGCCAGTCGGGGCTTCGTCGTTTCCGGAGTCGATCATCCATCGATCACCACCCACACGGGTGACGCCGTCGCTTGTGGACGCCACCTACGCTGACCAGCCATGGGACTCCGTGACGAATGGGACAAGGCCAAGGCCGCGAACAACCTCGGGAACGGCGGCATCGCCCAGCAGACCAAGGCGAACACGCTCGGCCAAGACGCCGCGAGCGCCTACCGCGCCGGCGACTGGTACTTCACCCCGGTGCTGAACATGCCGGCCACCAAGAGCGGCGGATTCTCCGGCAACATCCGCGACTGGGCCCTCATGCTCCAGGCCATTACCCAGGCCGGATGGCAGCTCCACACCTGGGCCGTCAACATGGACCGCGAAGGCCGGCCCGAAGCAACGCCGCTGTTCGTGCGCCAGCAGCAGTAGCCACCAGCCACCCACGCAAGGCCTCGCTACGGCGGGGCCTTCGTCGTACCCGGAGGTGCCCGTGATCAGCTGGACGCACCTCGACGGCCACGACCACACCTCGCGCGAACGGATCTGCGCCTGGCTCGACGCGAACGGCTACGACCCGAAACGCGTACCGACGGATGCCTGGGCCGCCCACGACGACAGCACGAACGAGTTCATCGTGGAGTACTTCGCGGAACCCAGGCGCGTGGACCTAGCCACGGGCGACATCCCGCGGATCCACATCCGTCGTCGCGCCCTGGCGCCCATGCGGTTCGATGCCCAGCCCCAGCCAGCACCGTAGAGGCAGGCCCTGGCGCACAGCCAAGGCCCGCATGCACGCCACCTACGGGTACACGTGCCACATCTGTGGGCACGGTGGTGCACGCGAGGCAGACCACCTCACACCACTGGCCATCGCACCTGATCAGCCCATCAGCTACCAGGACATGCGGCCTGCCCATGGGAGCAACAGCCCATGCCCTGAGTGCCCGAAGCGTGAAGGCAAGCCGCGCTGCTGCAATCAGGAACGTGGAACGAAGAGTGTCGATGCAGTGAAAGCCTTCGTGCCTGCTCACGAGTGGTGATCACCCGAGCCGGACGTTTTTTAGAAAACGGACATTCGGGAGACCCCACGCCACCCCTCCCATTTATCCCCCCGGAGAGCATCGGGCCGGTCACGGGAGGTCACTGATGGGCCAGTGCTGCCCCCGGCATGATCTCGTCGAGAGCCGGCCGAGGCCCCGTGTCGAGACGCACGCCCCATACGGCTTGAGCCGTGCCGGTGAGGCGATCGACTGGGCGGCACGCTGCGGCCTGATCCCGGACAACTGGCAGGACGACGCCCTCGACCGGATCTGCGCGGTCGACGCCACCGGCCGGTGGGCGCACTTCGAGTGCTGCGAGTGGGTTTCGCGCCAGAACGGCAAGGGCTCGATCCTGGAGATCCGGGCGCTGGCCGGACTGTTCGTGTTCGGCGAAGCGCTGATCATGTGGTCGGCGCACGAGGTGAAGACAGCCCTCGAAGCGTTCCGGCGCTGCCTGACGCTGCTGCGCCGCATCGGCGTGCAGGTCGGCAACAACGAGAACCTGCTGGAGGTCGACGGCTGCCTCGTCAAGATCTCGAACACGAACTCTGACGAGGGCTTCGAGATCCTCAAGGAGCGCAACGCCGGCGGCGAGTGGGTCACGCTGGAGACGCCGCGCCGGCTGAAGTTCATCGCCCGGTCGAAGGGCTCCGGCCGTGGCTTCTCCGGCGACCTGAACATCATCGACGAGACGTTCGCGTACACCTACGTGCAGCAGTCGGCGCTGCTGTTCACGATGGGCGCCCGGAAGAATCCGCAGATCGTCTACACCTCGTCACCGCCGCTGGACGGCATCTCGGGCGACGTCATGTTCGACCTGCGGCTCCGCGGCGACCCGACCGCTCCGCGTGATCTCTCCGACGGCGCCTGGACGCAGGACCCGTCGCTGTCGTACCGCGACTGGGGTCTCGCCGGTGACCTGGAAAACCTGTCCGGCATCGACCTCGACGACCGGGCGCTGTGGAAGGCCACGAACCCATCGCTCGATGTGGTGCGTGCCGGCGGGGCCTCCGCGCTGACGACCGCAGGTGTCGAGAAGGAATGGCGAGCGCTCCGCAAGACCCCGACGGACTTCGCCCGCGAGCGCCTCGGGATCTGGCCGAAGCGGGTCGTCGCGGACAGCGGTGTGATCCCGCTGGCCCTGTGGGCCGGGCTGGCCACCACCGCGGAGGCGAACGGCCGGCCGGACCAGGTGATGTTCGCGATCAACGTCGCCAGGGACCGCAGCTTCACGACGATCGCCGCGGTGGGCGTGCAGGACGACGGCCGGTTCCAGCTGGCAATCGTGGCGTACGACCGCGGCACCGAGTGGGTCGTGAAGAAGATCCGGGAGCTGCGCGAACGCTGGGATCCACTGCTATGGGCGATCGAGGACAAGGGCCCGAACGCGTCGCTGTGGGCGGCCGCGCTGGAGCAGGCCGGCCTGGTCGAGGCGGAGGACCGCGAGAAGCCGAAGCGCGGCGAGGTCGTGGCGCCGTGGGCGAACGACGTGGCCGCCGCGTACGGACTGTTCATCGACGCGCTTGTCGACCAGAACCTCGCGCATCTGCGCGACGCACCGTTGGAAACCGCGGTGGCCGGCGCGCAGACCCGGCCGATCGGCTCGGGCGGCACGACCTGGGACGACAAGGGCGCCGTCGAAGTCAGCCCGCTGAAGGGCGTCACCAACGTGTTGTGGGCGTGGGAGACGTACGCCGCAAAGCTCATGACCACCACAAACCCGTGGGATGCCGTTTTCTGAGGAGGCGCTCGTGTCCGCATGGACGCGCATGGCCGGCTGGCTGGGCTTCGGCCAGCAACGCGCCGCCCAGCTGGATCCGCTGGTCGCCGCTCTGACGAGCCGGTACGCCAACATCGGCGGCACCCCGGTCAACCCGGACTCAGCGGCCAGAAAGGTCGCCGTCGGGTCGACGATCCGACTGATCACGAACACCGGCCGGACCATGCCGATCCACGCCTTCAAGGGCACCGGTGGTGAGACCCAGGAACTGGCGACGCCGCGGATCCTCGACGACCCGGACGGCACCGGCCGCGGCATTGACGACTGGGTCGCCCAGGCGCTGTGGTCGCTCGCGGCTCGCGGCAACCTGATGGTGCACGTGCTCACCATGGACGGCTTCGGCCGGCCGGAGACGATCGAGGTGATGCACCCCGACCTGATCGTTCCGGACCCGGATCCGACGACCGGTGAGCTGTGGTGGCGTCCGGCTGGTGGGCCGCGGATCCCGGGCCGGCGCGTGATCCACGTCCGGCTGTTTCCCGTGCCCGGTCAAGTGCTGGGGCTGTCACCGATCGAGCAGCACGCGGCCGCGATCGGCGCCGGCATCGCCGCCGAGAAGTTCGGCTCCGATTTCTTCGGCTCCGGCGGGCACCCGACCGCGCTGCTCAAGTCGCCGTCACCGCTGACCCAGCCGCAGGCCGACGTGGTCAAGAGCAAGTTCCGGATCGCCGCCGAGTCCCGCGAACCGGTGCTGCTGCCCGACGGGATCACCTACGAGCAGATCCAGGTCAAGCCGAACGAGTCACAGTTCCTCGACGCCCAGGGCTACAGCTCCGCGGAGTGCGCGCGGATTTTCGGCCCGGGTTTTGCCGAGGCCCTCGGCTACGAGACCGGCGGGACGTACACGTACGCGAACGCCGTGGACTCCGACGTGAAGCTGCTCAAGTACAGCCTCGACGCCTACCTCACGCCGATCGAACGCGTGCTGTCGCGCTGCCTGCCGAAGCCGCACTACGCGAAGCTCAGCCGCGACTCGCTGCTGCGGATGAACCCCCTCGACCGGCACCGCATCTACGAGATCCGGAGCCGCATCGGCATGGACACCCCGAACGTTCAGCTCGCCCTTGAGGACCGGCCGCCGGTCGCTTGGGGCGACAAGCCGTACGTCGTGCAGAAACCCAGCACCAGCACCAGCACCAGCGGCGCCGAGTCGCAGACGGGAGCCGAGAAGTGAGCCACCTCGACCGCCGGGCCCGGTTCACCCGGTCCTTCACCGTGCGTGCGCAGCTGCGCGCCGGCGACGCTGGCGCGACCGCCCTCGACGGGTACGCGTCGATCACCGGCAGCCCGTACTCGGTGCGTGACTGGCTCGGCGAGTACGACGAGACCATCGAGCCCGGCGCGTTCAAGAAGACCCTCGCCGAGAAGGACGACGTCCGGCTCCTGCTCAACCACGACGGGCTGCCGCTCGCGCGGACCAGCTCGGGCACGATGACGCTGTCCGAGGACGGCCAGGGCCTGCACGTCGTCGCCGAGCTGGACCGCCGGTCGTCGTTGGTCAACGACGTCGCGGTGGCTATGGAACGCGGCGACCTCACCGAGATGTCGTTCGCGTTCTCCGCCACCCGGCAGGAATGGAACGAGGACTACACCGAGCGGTTCATCCGCGAGGTGAAGCTCTTCGACGTCTCCGTGGTTACCTACCCGGCGAACCCGGCGACCACCGTGAAGCTCCGCGGCGCCGACCTCGACGAGCTGCAGGACGACGAACTGCGCGAGCTCGTCGCCCGCGCCCAGCGGCGCCTCGCGCCGCGCATCGACGCCGGCGCGCTGGATGCGCTACGCGTCGCCATCGACTTGGCCTGACGGCCAACCCGCCACCGCACCCCGAGTTGCGCCGGAGCCTGCGCCGGAGCGCCTTGCGCGCCACCACCCAGGCCACCACCCGATGCGGATCGCAGTGGCTCTCCCCATCCCGCTGAACCGAAAGGACCACCGGCATGACGCCGCTGGAACTCCTCCGCCAGCGCCTGGAAGAGCTGCGTTCGCAGATCACCACCAAGCGCTCTCGCGGTACCGAAATCCTGTCCATGCCCGGCGACCAGCTCACCAACGAGCTGACTGACGAGGCCTCCCAGATCCGTTCCGCCCTCGTCCAGCTGCGCAAGCAGGAGGAGGAGCTGATCGCCCAGGTCCGCGAGGAAGAGGCCGTCGAGGCCCGGCAGGCCGGTGCCCGCACGGCCCGCGTCGCGGCCGGCACCACCGAGGTGCCCGAGGCCCGCGGTGTCGGTGGCGCCCGCGTCACCCGCGAGGAGCGCACCTACGACCGGCGCAAGGCCAACAACGGCGAGGCCGGGTTCTTCTCCGACGCCTTCCGCGCGCAGACCTACAACGACCACGCCGCCCAGGAGCGCCTCGGCCGGCACATGCAGGAGATGTCCGTCGAGGGCGAGGGCGCCCACCAGCGCGCCACGACCACCGCGTCGTACGCATCGCTGGTCGTGCCGCAGTACCTGATCGACGAGTACGCGCTACTGCAGCGCGTCGGCCGGCCGACGGCGAACATCGTGCGCAACCTGCCCCTGCCGTCACAGGGCATGACCCTGTCCGTGCCGCGCGGCACCACCGGCGCGTCTGCCGCGTCGCAGGCCACCCAGAACTCGGCGCTGTCGAACACCGACGAAGTGTGGGCCGACCTGTCCGTCCCGGTCGTCACGATCGGCGGTCAGCAGGACGTCTCGCGGCAGTCGCTGGAACGAGGCATTCCGGGCCTGGACGGGATCGTCTACCGGGACCTCGCCGGCGCGTACTACGCGGAGGAGGACCGCCAGGTCCTCGCCGGATCCGGTGCGTCCGGGCAGATGCTCGGCATCCAGAACACCGGCTCGATCAACCAGGCCACTGCGTACACCGCGGCGGTTACCGCGGTCACGTTCTTCACCAAGACCGCCGGCATGGTCGCGACCATCGCGAGCGCGGGCACCGACATCGTGCCGTCGCACTGGGTCATGCACCCGCGCCGCTGGTACTGGCTGCTGAGCCAGGTCGATTCGCAGAACCGGCCGCTGGCGCTGCCCGCCATGAACGGCGCGATGAACGCGATGGCGATCAACCAGGCGCCGGGCGGCACGTCGTTCGACGGCTACGCGAACCCGCCGATCTTCGTCGGCGTGTTCCACGGCCTGCCGGTCGTCATCGACGCGAACGTGCCCACCGCGGTCGGCACCGGCCCCGAGGACCTGGTCTTCCTGATGGACGCCGACAAGGCGATCCTCTGGGAGGACAACGGCGGCACCCCGCGCCAGATGCGCTTCGAGCAGACCCTGGCGAACCAGCTGACGATCAAGCTGGTGCTCTTCAACTACGCCGCGTTCACCGCTGGCCGGTACCCGCAGGCGTTCGGCCTCGTCGGCGGCAACAGCGCTTCGACGTTCGGCCAGGTCGCGCCGACGTTCTGATTCGACTCCGGGCCGGCCGTACCCCCGTTCGGCCGGCCCGGTCCCATCCCGTTCCGACAGAAAGGGCGGCTCCCATGTCGTCGAACCAGATCGACTCGGCGGCCCAGGTCGCCATGCTCGTGCCGCAGTCGACCCGCGACAACTACGTCGAGCAGATCCGCCGGGCGGCCGTCGCCCGCGGTATCACCCTCGCCGCGGCCCGCAGCGAGAAGGTCAAGGCCTGGCGGATCCAGCACGAAGCCACCCCGCTCGACGGGTACAACGTGCTGGCCGACTGGCTGGAGGGCGCCGACCTCGGCATTTCCGAGAGCGTCGACCCGGCCGAGGCGGCGAAGGTGCGGGCGCTGGAGTCAGCGAAGCGCGACCCGCAGGCCCCGCAGTCGGTCCTCGATCTCTCCGACGCCGAACTTCGTAAGGAGATTGACGCGGCGCGCAGCGCCCAGGTGTCGGCAGGTGCGCCGGTCATCACCGACGACGGTGCCGAGATTCCGGCGAGCAAGGTCGACGCGATCCTCGCGGACGACGAGAAGCCGTCCGAGGCGGCGAAGCCGAGCACGTCGGCGAGGCCGTCCACCAGTAAGTGATCGTGCGGGTGCCCGGCTGCGCGAGGCCGGGCACCGGCGCCACACCCGACCCCCTGGAGGGGCTGTGACCACGAACATCGGCGGCGGCCGCGCGCTACGCGTCTGCGACCTCTGCGGCGGCATCGACGACCACCCCCGGCACTCGTTGCTGGGTGGCGACCTGGGCGTCTTCCCGAAGCCCGAGCCCGCCATCGTGCTGCGGGTGACGCAAACAGCGCCAGCAGACCAGGTCGAGCGGCTGCTGACCGAGCTGCTCGACACCGGCACCACCGACCGGCACCTCGACTGCTGCCGCGAGGCCGGATGCCCGACCGGTGACTGCAACCGCCGGACCGCTGGCGGCGAGGACCTGCGCGGCACCGACCTGCTCGACCATCTGATCGGAGCCAGCCAGTGAGACTGCGGATCCTGTGGCTGCTGGCGGCCCTGATGCTGGCGACCCGTGGCCTGTCCAGCACCAACCTCGCAAACGCGTGGTTGAACACGATGCGCGGCGGCGGGAACGGCGTCACCTTCACCGCCCCGGCCACCCTGTTCGCCCAGTTGCACACGGGTGACCCGGGCGCATCCGGCACCACCGCGGTCAGCTCGACCACCACCCGGCAGGCGATGGGGTTCGGCGCGGCCTCGGCCGGGTCGATGTCGCTGTCGACGCAACCGTCGTGGACGTCGTGGGCCGGCACGAACGGTGAGGTCGTCACCGACGCTTCCTGCTGGTCGGCGTCGAGTGCGGGCACGTTCTACTTCAGCACTCAGTTCACGGTGAGCCGGACCGTCAACACCGGCGACACGATCACCGTGACGTCCTGGACGTTCTCGCTGGCACCGCAAGCGGCCTGACGGGAGGGTCGCCGTGGCGAACCTCTTCACCAGCCAGACCCCGGCCAGCGCCGACAACTCCGACGGTGCACCTGGTATCACCACGGCGACGACCGTGGTGTTCGCCGCCGATGGCACGGTCACCGGGATTCGGTTCTATGCCACCGCGACCGTAAGTGGCACGTACGTCGGGGCGCTGTGGACGGTTGACTCCAGCGACCCCGGTGGGGGCACGCTGAAGGCGTCCAAGACGCTCGGCGTCACCCCGACCGGTGGCGCCTGGAACACCATTACCTTCGACACCCCAGTAGCCGTCACCGCAGGAGTGGCGTACCGGGCCGGCTTGTTCAGCGGCGCCGGCCGGTACGTTGCGACATCCGGGTTCTTTGCTTCCGGGCTGACCAACGGCAGCATCACCGCCCCGGTCAACGGAGCCACAGTCGGCTCGGTTGTGATCTCGCAGGGGACGTTCCGGATCGACTCGGCCCTCGACTACCCCAACGCCACGTTCGGGTCCGCGAGCTACTTCGTCGACGTCGAATACAGCACTGGCGGCCCCGCCACGGTCACCGCGGACGCTGCGCTTGCGGTCACCGCCACCGTGTCGGCCGGCGCAGCTCGTACCGCCCTTCCCGCTGCGGCACTGTCCGCCACGGCGACGCTGGCCGCCGGTGCCAGCCGGACCGCCCTACCCATCGCAGCGCTGGCGACGACGGCGACCCTGACGGCGGGCACCGCCCGGCAGGCACTCCCGGCCGCGGCCCTCACCGCGACAGTCACGCTGACTGCGGGCGCCACGGTCGGAGCCGCCCCGGCTACCGCGGCAGCCGCGCTCACCGTCACCGCCTCGCTCACTACGGCAGGCACCCGCGTGACGTCACCGGCCGCCGCGCTCCCCGTGTCCGCGGCGTTGTCGGCCGGTGCGGGCCGAGCCGCTCTGCCGACGGCAGCAATCGCGGTCACTGCGACCCTCGTCGCCGGCGTGAATCCGTCCCCGGGCGGCGGATCCAGCGCGCCCGGACCTGCGATCCGCACGACCAGTCACCGCCTGGTACTGGCCACCACCGGCTACGACCGCACCCTGCGAACCCAGAGCCGAGGAGGCTGAGAATGGCCACGTACGACCTCGGCGACGGAGTGCCGCTCGAACACGAGGTACGCAACGTCGACCAGGCGCTGACCAGCGCCACTGTCACGCTCGGACTGACCCGCCCGGACGGCACCACCTTCCCCGCTCCGACGGTCACCAGCCCGTCGACCGGCATCTACCGGGCGACCCCGATCCCGGATGTCACCGGCACCTGGGCGGGCGTCTGGTCGACAAGCGGCGCGGTCGTCTCCGTGACCCCGTTCGCGTTCACCGTCGGCAACCCAGGCCCGCTGGCGTACACCGACGTCACCACGGTCAAAGCGGCCATGGGCAAGACCACGGCCGACGACCGCGATGACCTGATCCAGCAGGCGATCAGCGCCGCATCCCGATGGATCGACGGGCGGACCGGCCGCCGGTTCTACGCCGACACCGCAGCGACCGCCCGCACGTTCCTGGTTAGCGGCAGGTCCGCATGCGTCGGCACCGACCAGGTGATCTACGTCGACGACATCGCCGCCCTGACCGGCCTGGCCGTCGCCACCGGCACCACCGGTTCGTACGTCACCGCCACAGGCTGGGAGGCCGGCCCCGACAACGCGCTCGTCTACGGCCGGCCGCTGACCGAGATCCGCGCCTCGGCCGGCTGGCTGCCTGCCTACGGCCGGGTGCAGGTGACCGCCCGGTGGGGCTTCCCGAGCGTCCCGGACCAGATCGTTCAGGCCGCCACGCTCCTCGCGGCCCGGTTCTACCGGCGCAAGGACTCCCCGAACGGTGTCATCGGGTCGGCCGACTGGGGCGTGATCCGGGTTAGCCGGACCGACCCCGACGTCGAGGCGCTCATTCAGCCGTTCGTCGTTCCAGTGATCGCGTAGGGGCAGGCGTGGACATCTCCGTGATCAAGAAGGCGCTCGCCGCCGCGGTCCGCGCGGCCGACATCAACATCCCCGGCGCCGGCCGCATCGAGGCCTACCACCACTCGCCCGCGTCCCCCAACGTCCCCGCGTTCACCTGCGGCCAGGTCGTCATCGACCCGATGGGCACGTTCGGTCAGGGCGGGCCGGGCATGGAAACCCTGGACATCACCTGCTCGGTGCTCACTTCGACGGCCGAGGACGACGACGGCCAGCAGCTGCTCGACAAGCTGATCTCGAAGGACGGCTCGTACTCGATCCGCGCGGCCCTGCTCGCGGCCCGCGGCGAGCCCGGCGAACTGGCTCTCGGCGGCGCCGCTGACGACGTCTGGGTCACCCGGATCGACGGCTACCGAATGCTCGCGTACGGCGGCGAGGACCAGAACTACTACGGCGCCGACATCACCGTGCGCGTGATCGGAGACTGACCGATGGCCAAGTCCGTCCTGCAGAACGTGCGGCTGTTCGTCGCCGGCGCCGACCTGACCACGGTCAACAACCAGCTGGAGCTGAAGCCGGAGGTCGAGGACAAGATGTCCACGGCGTTCGTGCCGACCGGTGACGTGTGGGTGGAGCGCCTGGCGGGCCTGCGCAGTGTGCAGGCCTCGGCCGAGGGCCAGTGGGAGGCCGGCGACCTGAGCAAGGTCGACGACGTCGCGTGGGCCACGCTTGGTTCGACGACACCGTGGACGGCGTGCCCGGCCACTGCGGCGGTCGGGTCGCTGGCGTACCTGTTCAACTCGGTCGGCGGCAGCTACGAACTCGGCGACCAGGTCGGCGAGGTCGCGCCGTGGAAGGCCGAGGGCCGGGGCACGTCGCCGCTGGTCCGTGGTCAGATTGCGCACCCGCCGGGCACCGCCCGGACCGCGTCCGGCACCGGCACGTCCGCGCAGCTCGGTGCGGTCTCCGCGACTCAGGCGCTGTATGTCGGCCTGCACGTGCACTCGGTGTCCGGGACCACGCCGAGCCTGACCGTCCGGGTCGAGTCCGACAACGCGACCGGGTTCCCGTCGCCGGTCACGGTCGGCACGTTCTCGGCGGCGACCGCGATCGGTGGGCAGTGGATGCGGATCCCCGGTCCGATCACCGACGACTGGTTCCGCGCGGCGTGGACGATCTCCGGCACCACGCCCAGCTTCCTGTTCACCGTTTCTTTCGGCATCGCCTGACCAGGCGCACGCCACCCGTCCCCATCCCCTGAACCACCGAGCCCGTCGTCCCCGCGGCGGGCTTTTCGGCGTGCCCGAAAGGACAGTTCCATGGCCAAGAGCGTGCTGCTCGCCAGCTTCATCTCCGTCAACGCGACCGACTTGTCGGCCTTCGCCTCGAAGATCGAGCTGAAGGTCGAGTGCGAGGACCAGGACGTGACCACGTTCGCCAGCGGCGGCTGGAACGAGCGCCTGGCCGGCCTGAAGTCGTTCGAGCTGAGCGTCACCTGGAAACAAGACACCGCGGTGTCCCAGCTCGACCAGCAGCTCTGGACGCTGTTCGGGACCCTGCCCGCGTTCGAGGTCCGTCTGTCGAACGCCGTGGTCGGCACCTCGAACCCGAAGTACACCGGCAACGTGCTGATCAAGGAGCACTCGCCGATCGCGGGCTCGGTCGGCGACGTCGCCGAGATGGACGTCTCCTACCCGGGCAGTGGGGCGCTGGCGCGCGCCACGGCGTGATCACGTTCGGCGTTGACGGCCAGTCCCTTAAGACCGTCGCCGCGCACCTGGCCGCGCAGGAGAACGGGAAGCTGCTCAAGCGCGAGCTCGGCGCGAAGATCCGCAAGGCCCTTCAGCCCGCGGTCGCCGAGGCCCGGGCCGGAATTCTCGCCATGGACTCCGGTGGCCTCCCGCTCGACGGCGGTGGACTGCGGGCCGCAATCGCTCGCCGGGTTCGCGCTCAGGCGAAGCTGTCCGGCCGCTTCCCCGGCGCGAAGGTGCACGTCTCGAAGCGCGGCATGCCGCGGGGCTTCGAGCTGGCCGCCCGGCGCACGAACCGGCGCAAGGGCTGGCGGCACCCAGTGTTCGGAAACACCGACGTGTGGGCCCGGCAGCTTGGCCGGCCCGGCTGGTTCGACGACCCGATGCGCCGCGGGCGTCCCCGCTACCGGCGCGCCGTCCTCGAGGCGATGGAAACCGTCGCCCGGCAGATCACCAGGAGAGTCTGAACATGCTGGTCACGTACAAGCCGGAGGACGGGGAGCCGAAGACCTGGGAGTGGATCCCGGGCCGGGTCCGGATCTCTGAGTGCGCCATCGCCGAGAAGGTGTTCGGCAAGTCGTGGGAGGTCCTCGTTGCCGAGGTTCAGCAGGGCTCCGCGCAGGCGCGCCGGGTGCTGCTGTGGCACCTGCAGCGCCGCGAGCACCCGCTGCTGCGGTTCGAGGACGCGCCGGACTTCTACGCCGACGAGCTGCTCATCGAGTACGACGCCAGCGAGCTGCGCGCCATGCGCGATGGCGTGGCCAAGTCGTCCGGCGGGATGTCGGTCGCTGAGCGAGAGATGGCCCTGGCCGCGCTCGACACGGAGATCGCGGTCGCTGAGGCCCGGGCGTCGCTGGCCGCGATCACCTCGGAGCTGCCCTCGGGAAAAGCGGCGTCGAGCAGCGACTGAACGACCGCGCCGGACTGCTCGCGCACTACTGCAACATCCGCCCGTGGGAGCACGAGCTGCTCACCTACGAGCAGGCCATGAACCTCTGCGACTGGGTCGACCGGGCCAACAAGGACCCGGACAACTGAACACCGAGGGGGTGCCGTGAGCGACACCGCCGTGGTCTTCAACGTCCTCGCCCGCGACCGGGCGAGCAAGGTCTTCAAGGACATCCGCAAGGCCGCCCAGGACGGCTCGTCCGGCATCAAGATGGCCTTCGGCCCGGCCCTGATGCCGGTGCTCGCCACCGCGACCGCCGGCGTCGTCGGCCTGGGCGCGGCGCTGTCCGGCGCGGGTGCGGGCATTGGCGTGTTCGGCGCGGTCGCGAAGTCCGCGTTCACGGAGATCAGCGAGGCGTCGACGAAGACGCAGGACCTGCGCGACAAGATCGAGCTGCTGACCGAGCAGGCCAAGGTTGCTGAGCAGACCGGCCTGGCCGACGCGGGGAAGATCGAGGCTGCCCGGGACAAGGCACTCTCCGAGCTGATGGCCCGGTACAACCTGATGCCGCCGGCGCTGCGCAAGGTCACGATGGCGTACGACGGCATGAAGTCCAGCTGGAAGGGCTTCGTCGACCAGAACAAGCCCAAGACGTACGCGATCATGACGACGGGCTTCAACACCCTGTCGGCGATCATCCCGAAGCTGCAGCCGCTGTTCGACGTCGGCGCGGCCGCCGCGGCCCGGTTCGCGGGCTGGCTGCAGAAGGCGACCGCGACCGGCGGCATCGACCGGCTGGTGTCGTGGCTGACCGATCAGGCCGGCCCGGCGATCGACAACCTGGCGCGGATCGGCAAGAACATGGGCATCACCATCGGTGCCGCGTTCAAGTCGACCGTCCCGGCCGGGCAGGGCCTGCTGAAGTGGCTGGGCGACGCCAGCGAGAAAGCCGCGAACTTCGCCAAGGGCGGCGGCTTCGAGCGGTTCATGTCGTATGTCGATAAGTCCGGCCCGGGCGTGGTGTCGACGCTGTCGAACCTGGCGTCGGCGGCGATGAACATCGCCCGCGCGGTGACGCCGCTGGCACCGGTGTCGCTGGCGATCGCGTCGGCGTTGACCGCGCTGGTCGCGGCCGCCCCGCCGGGGGTGATCACCGCGCTGGTCTCCGCGTGGGTCGCGTACTCGGTCGCGGTGAAGGCGTATCACGCCGGAGTGCTGGTGGTCGGTGTCGCCACGAAGGCGTGGTCGGCGGCGCAGCTCGTCCTCAACGGAGCGATGGTCGCCGCGAACTTCGTCCGGGCGACCGCACAGATCGCCGCGTACCTGATCAAGGTCGGCGCGGTGAAGGTCGCGACGCTCGCGACCGCGGCCGCGCAGGCAGTGTGGAACGCGGCGCTCATCGCGGCGAACTTCGTGGCGGCGACGGCGCAGATCGCGGCGTACCTGGTGAAGCAGCTGGCGGTGTCCATCGCGACGCGGGCGTGGGCCGCGGCGCAGTGGCTCCTCAATGCCGCGATCGTCGCAGCGAACTTTGCCGGTGCCGTGCTGAAGCTCGCTGCCTACCTGGTGACGCAGGGCGCGATCGCGGTGGCGACGAAGGGCTGGGCGGCCGCGCAGTGGCTGCTGAACGTGGCGATGAACGCGAACCCGATCAGCTTGGTGATCATCGCGGTCGTCGCGCTGATCGCGATCTTCGCGGTCCTGTGGACCAAGAGCGCGGCCTTCCGCAATTTCTGGATCGGCTTGTGGAACACGGTCCGGTCGACCGCCGCGGCGGCGTGGACGTTCGTGCGGAACCGGGCGACCAGCTTCTACAACTGGATCATCGGCCTGCCGGGCCGGGTCAGCTCGCGGCTGAGTTCGATGTTCAACGGCCTGTGGTCCGGTTTCAAGAGCGTCGCGAACCGGATCATTGCCGGCTGGAACAACATGCAGTTCAGCATCGGCGGCGGCAGCTTCATGGGCTACAACGTGCCGTCGTTCAGTGTCGGCACGCCCGACATCCCGTACCTCGCCAAGGGCGGCAACGTCGCGCTCGGCGGTGCCGCGGTCGTCGGTGAGAAGGGTCCCGAGCTGGTATCGCTGCGCAAGGGCGCGCAGGTCACCCCGCTCAAGGGGGGCACCACCGCCAGCGGCATGGGCGACGAGAACACGGTCACCATCTACTTCGACTTCGGCGGCAGCGAGTTCGGCCAGCTGATGACGCACGCCATCCGAACCCAGCCCGCCGTCGCCGGCGCACTGGCCAAGCAGCTGCGGATCAAGGTGAAGTGAGATGGCGTTCCCGACCACCCCTCTGCCGCTGTTCGTCGGCCTGGCCGTTGGCGCCGACCCGGTCAACCCGGCCGGCTGGGAGTTCGCCGACATCAGCAACGACGTCCGGGCCCGCGCCGGCGTGTCCATCCAGGTCGGCCGGCAGGACGAGAGCGACCTGGTCGACGCGACCAAAGTCGGTGTGACGCTCGACAACCGGGCGGGCAGGTACTCCCGGGTCAACCCGATAAGCGACCTGTACGGCCTGCTCGACAAGGGCACCCCGATCCAAGTCCGGGTGACCCGGATCGTCGACACGTTCACCCGGTCGTTCAGCAACGGGCTCGGCACCGAACCGAACTCCGGATTCACCTGGACGCATGTCAACCCGACCTGCTGGAACGCCACCGGATCCGCAGCGACCTGCACCTTGGCGGCTGCCGCTGACACCGCCACCGCGCTGGTGGCCGATGCGGCCGGCCACGACGTCGAGGTCCTGTCGACGGTCAGCGTGCCCGCGGTGATGACCGGCGCGTCCTGGGTCCACGCCACCGTGGTCCGCCGCGTTGACGGCAGCAACCAATACCGCCTGTACTGCGAATTCACGACCGCCGGAACGGTCGCTGTAAAGATCGCCAAGGTGTCCGGAGGGGTCAACACCGACCTGACCGGCGTCATCTCCACGGGGGTCACCTACTCGGCGGGAACCCGGATCCGGGTGCGGGCCCGGGCGATCGGTGCGACCCTGCAGATTCGGTGCTGGCTGGAATCCGGGCCGGAGCCGACGGGCTGGCACGCCCAGGTCGACGACGACGATGTGGTTGGCACGCTCACCGGCCTGTTCTCGTGGCGGGTCACCGGGAACACCAACGCAGGCAGTTTGACCGCGACGATCGATGACTTCCGGATGGACGTGATCCGGGCGACGACTCCGGTCCCGGAGTGGCCGGTCCGCTGGGACCAGTCCGGTAAGAACGTGGTCGCGCCGGTCGTCGGCGCCGGGATCCTGCGGCGGCTCGGGCAGGGCCAGCCCGCGCTCCGGTCGCCGATCTTCCGGCAGCTGTCGGCGCAGCCGGTGTGCGGGTACTGGCCCCTCGAGGACGGCTCGGACTCGACGCGGGCGTCGTCGGCGGTCGTCGGCGGGGTCGTCGCGTCCGGTGCCGAGGTGACGTTCGGGAACGACGACCGGCCGCCGGGCGCGGCCAGCGCCGCGGTCCTCACGACCGGCGGTGGCACGTCGTATGTCACCGGCACCGTCAAACGGTGGACGCAGCCACAGACCGGTTACGCGGTCATGTGCTACTTCCGGCTGCCGACGCTGCCGGTCTCCGGTGCGCCTCTCGTCGTCAACGGCAATCGGCTGATGCGGATCTCGGCCGTCGGCACGGTGGTCCGCTGGGTCATCTACGCCACCAGCGGCGGGTTCTACATCGAGGGCTACGCGAACGACGGCAGCCTGACCGTCAACACCGGCAGCTTCAGCTACGTGATCAACCCGCTCAAGTGGACCGCGCTGCAGCTGGAGGCCGAGGAGACCGGCGGCACCGTGAACTGGCGGCTGCTCTGGTACCAGGTCGGCGCGACCGACGGCATCACCTTCCTCGCGTCGGGCTCGTACTCCGGCACCGCGGACCGTGTCACCGCGGCGAGCCTGCTGGCCCCGGTGGACAGCACCGGGGTGTCGCACCTGTGGGCCGGGCATCACACGCTGGCGTTCCTCGACGTTCCGTTCATGCGGATCGCGGCCGGCTACGCGGGCGAGACCGCCGGCGCCCGGCTGGCCCGGCTGCACACCGAGAACGGGATCCCGTTTGCGTTGATCGGTTCGGAGTCGACGACCTCGACGATGGGCGCGCAGCCTGTCGGCACGTTCATCGACCTGGTCCGGGACTGCGAGCAGGCTGACCAGGGGGTGCTGTACGAGCGCGGCGCCGGGCTCGGATATCTGCCCCGCAGGTCGCGGTACAACCAGAACCCGGCGATGGTCCTGGACTTCGCGGCCGGGCATGTCTCGTCGCCGCCGGAACCGACCGACGACGACCAGCGCCTCCGGAACCGGATCACCGTGTCACGGCCGGGCGGGTCGGAGGTCATCGCGGAGGTTCTGGCGTCGATCGCGCGCAGCGGTGTCTATGCCGACGAGGTCGAGATCAACGTGGAGACCGACGCGCAGCTCGACGACCACGCCACGTGGCGGCTGCACCTCGGCACGATTGACGAGTTGCGCTGGCCGCGGATCACCTTGGACCTGGCGCGGAATCCGGGCCTGATCGCCGCCTGGTGCAAGGTTCGGGTCGGGTCGCGGATCACGATCGCGAACCCGCCGAGCGCAGTCGCCGGCCAGGACCTGGACCTGATCGTCGAGGGCTGGACCGAGAACCTGTCGATTTACTCGTGGGACGTCGAGCTGTCCTGCTCGCCGGCCCGGCCGTGGGACGTCGCGGTGTACGACGACCCGGGTTCGCGCCGGGACTCGACATCCTCGACGCTCGCCGCCTCCGTGAATTCGACGGCGACGTCCCTGTCGATCACCACCCCGAATCTTGTCGAGGCGTGGACGACGAAGGCCTCCGCCTACCCTCTCGACCTCAACGTCGGCGGGGAGCGGATCACGGTCACCAGTGCCATGTCCGCGCCGTCCGGGACCGGGCCGTACACCCAGACCGCTCCGGTGACACGCAGCGTTAACGGGATCGTCAAGTCGCAGGCGGCGGGCACCAAGGTCAGTTTGTGGAAGCCGCTCCCGCGGGCTCTGTGAGAGGAGAGGTCCATGTCTGCCGGTGACATCGTTTTGGCGCTCGACACGCCGCCTGCCGCGTACGACGAGGAGGTCGCGGATGAGACCGCGTGGACGAACACGTCGTTCGACTCGGGCTCCAGCGTCTGCGGTACCACGTTCGTGGCGCCGACGTCGGGCGCGGTCGTCGTGCACTGGTTCGCGCGGTTACAGGCGAACTCGGCGAACCAGCGGGCGCTGGCCAGCATTTCGGTCGCGACGGGCGGCACGCTCGGGTCCGGCACGGTGGTGTCGGCTGCGAACGATGACGGTGCGATCGAGACCTCGCAGGGCACGACCGGTGGCGTCGAGACGCGGATGGGTGCGTCGGCGTTCCGGTATATCTCCGGCCTGACCGCGGGCTCGACGTACAACGTCGTCGTGCAGAAAAAGGTGTTCGGCGGCAACGGCAGCATCTTCCACCGCTCGGTCCTCGTCCTTCCGGCGCCCTGAGGAGCTGACCATGAATGATCCGTTTTTGGTGCCGTGCCTGGTCACGCTGCGGTCCGAGTTCAACGCGGTCGCGCCCGGCCGGGACAAGGGTGCGGACGGCTGGATCGGCAACCGGGCGCATGCCCTGTCCAGCTCCGATCACAACCCGGACGAGACCGGCCGGACGCCGTACTCCGACGCGGACTTCGTCGACGAGGTCCACGCCGTGGACATCGACGGCGACGGCCCGTGGCCGGACGGCCGTGGTGGCCAGGCGGGCGGATGGTTCGACCGCACGATCCGGGCCATCGCGGCGCAGGAGCGCCGCGAGTTCCTGAGCACCACGGTCTTCGGCCGGCTGCAGAACATCATCTGGCGCGGCCAGATCATCTCCCGCTCGTGGGGCTGGTCGGAATGGCACGACTACGACGGCCCGTCCGACCACTTCGATCATGCGCATTTCAGCGCCCGCTACACCTCCGCGCAGGAGGCCGACACCCGCCCGTGGGGCGTACTGGAGGATGACGTGACCGAGGCCGAACTCATTGCCGCAGTGGAGAAGGCGCTCGCGGGCGCCAAAGGGCAGGCCGCGATGTGGAACGCAACGCTGGCGCAGGACCGGATCCAGGGCTACGACTCGACCGGGGCCGCGCTGCCCGAGAACCCGGCGGACCCGGCCGCCGACGACATGACGGTGGCGTCGGCAATCACGTTCGCGGCCCGGTTCGCCCGGGTCGGCGAGGCGCAGCTGGCGGCGCTGAAGGCGCAGCTGGCCGAGCTGTCGGCGCAGGTCGGCCAGGTCGACGAGCAGACCGCCGCGGCCATCTTCGGCGGCAGCACCGAGCAGCTGCGCGACGTGCTCGTCGACGCGCTCGGCCGGGCCCGCGCGGCCGAGCTCGGCGCGCTGCTGACCGCTCCGGCCGCGTGACCCGGTTGATCCGGCCCGGCGCGGGGAAGGCCTGGTCGTATGCATGAGCACTCCGCGTCGCTCCCGAACCCGGCGGCCGGGCACCGTCACGCTGGTCAAGGACCTGTTGTCGTATCTGGGTGGCTGGGCGCTGATCGTGCATCAGGCGGTGTTCGTCCCGCCGGCCGACTTCAATCTGACGCTGGTGCTGCTGGGCGGCACGCTCGTCGGGATCCCGGGCGTCGGCCAGCTGCTGGCACTGCGTACCGGCTCTGGGCCATTGCCGGATCCGCCGGAGGAGTCGCCGTCGCCATCGCCGTTGCCGTCGCCCAGCGGGCCGGGGGCTAACCGGTGAGGCGCCCGACCTGGTACCTGGTGCTGGCAATCCTGCTGTCGTCCGGTCTGACCGGCGCGGTGGCGATCGTCTGGGGCCGGGTCGACCGGGCCGAGTCCGACCGGAAGTTCTGTGACCTGATCAGCGCACAGGATGACGCCTGGTCGGAGACGACCCCGACAACGATCACGGGCCGCCGGGTCGCCGAGGCGATGCGCAAGCTGCGCCAGGACCTCGACTGCCCGGCGCAGTAGCTCCGCACCCCCACAAACCTCAGCCCCTCGGTGCTCGCCGGGGGCTTCTTCGTGATCGGAGAACGCTCGTGATCGCTCGCATTCGCAAGGCCGTCGTCGCAGGACTCGGGGCCGGGATCGCCGCCGGCGTCGGCGCCCTGGCCACGTCCGGCGCGCTCACCAAGGACGAGGTGTCCAAGGCCCTCGGTGTCGCCATCGTCGCGGCGGCCGGGACCGGCTGGGCCACCTGGCGCGTCCGCAACGCCCGCGCATGAGCCTCTGGACCTGGGCCTGGCTTGGCTGGGGCTTGTACTTCGCGGTGGTCGAGGGCATGGCGCTGGCCAACAGCCGGTCCGGTGACACGCTCTCGGAGCACGCGTGGGCCTGGCTCGGCTACTCCGAGGGCGTGCGCCAGCCGACCGGATGGACGAGGTTGCGGCGCTTCGGGCTGCTGGCCGGGCTCGCCTGGCTGGTAGTGCACCTGCTCACCGGCGGGATCTTCTAGAACCAGTCCCGCGCTTCCTGCGCCGCGATCCGGGCCACCTCGTCGACGGTCAGCCGCAGGCGGACGCTGCCGCTCCCTGGCTCGCCAGCGGCCAAGCCCCGGTCGTCATCCGCGTAGGCATACGCTCCGGCGCCGACCAGCTGGTCCAGCGCCCGGTTCAGCCGCGCGGCGATCCGCTCCTCCAGCTCCATGCCGACACCGTAAACCGGACCACCGACAGCGCCCCGCCGCCTTGTGGATAACTCCACGGGCGGCGGGGCGATTCGTCGTGGGCGGGGTCAGCTCTCCGGGTCCTCGTTCAGCTCGGGCCGGTGCTCGGCGATCCACGCCTCGACGTCCTTGATCTGCCAGACCGAGCCCATGACCAGCTCCTCGTACGGCTCAGGGAAGCCCTTCTGCCGGGTGATGACGTGGGCGCGCTGGCGGGTCACACCGAGCCGGTCGGCGATCTCCGACGTGCCGTACAGCCGTCCCTTGCCCATGAAGATCACGCTATGTACATGCGCACTTGACGGTAAGAAATTGTCGGGTCCGCTGACAATTGCCATTGTCATGTGTAAAGTCCGGCCTGCGGCAGCCGGTTTCCTCTCGCACCTCAGAGATCCGAAATTCGCACCGGCTGCCGCCCAAACCCCTCTCGCCGAGGAGGCCGGAGATGCTCGCTGAGGCCATACGCCACGTGCTCTACCGCCGCCGCCTGATCGCCGCCCGCGCCTGGTCCGACGCCGAGCGCCGCCAGGCCGCCGCCCACAACGCGGCCGTACGCCGGATCATCGCCCAGGACGTACCCGACCCGGCAGGACGGCGGACCGCGTGAACACCCACCAGGTCGGCGAGCACGTCGCCGTCCGCTGGCCCGGAGGCGAGCACGACTTCGTGCTGGAGTACTACGACGACGGCTCGGACCTGCAGCCCCCGCCCGAGCCGGACTGGTGCTACATCCGTGGCGTCCAGGTCCAGCCGGAAGGGATCGGCTACCGCTGGATGCGAACCTTCAAGGTGCGTCCGGTCGGCGGTGCCGAGTACGAGCTGCTGCCGGTGCCGCGATGACCGAGCGACCGTGCATCGACTGCCCGGCGACCCGGTTGGTCGGGGCCGGCGAGATCGCCGCATGGGCTGGCCTGAGCCGCCAGCGGATCCAGCAACTGCGCGTGGAGGGCGACTTCCCGAAGCCCGTCGCGATCCTCATGATGGGCCGGGTCTGGCGGGAGTGCGACGTCCAGGCGTGGTTTGAGCGCCGCCGTCACCTAGGAGGGGTCTTCGGCCGGCGGCCGGTTCGCAGCGATCCAAGCGAGGACTTCATCCTCGTACCAGACGATGCCTAGCTTGAGGGTGTCGTCGGCGGGGTCGGGGAAGCCCTTGCGGAACATGATCTCGCGGGCCCTGGTGCGGCCGAGTCCTAGTGCCTGCTGGATCTCCCAGGCACCCATGAGGCGGACTCTGCGCATCGTCTGAAGTTATGGCTCCCGGCAGGGGCGATCAGTTGCGCGGACCAGTCGTAGCGGCTGGTCATAGCGGGCAGTTGATCAGTTGACGTGCGACATCATGCACCAGGTCGCATCGGTGATCAAGGGGTCAGAGGTCCTGACCGATTGGTCCGACCGATCGGGTGATCTCCCACGTGGACGCGCGTTCACCTGCGCAGTCTGTTACGGCGGTGTTGCTCAAAGTGGCGATCAGAAAGGGTTGATCTCTCACAACCCGGGGGCGGAGTCAGAGGGGGAGCGCGAGGCACAGCCAGCGCCGCGCGCGTGATCAGAGGGGAGATCGACCTGTGACCAAAGCCGTCATCTATCTACCAGCGGGCGAAATCAACGCCACCTGGCTCAGCAGCTGCCTGGACCACTGCCAGCGCCGCGGCTACGAAGCCAGCGTGATCATCGGCAACGAAACGGCAGTGGGGGAGCTGCTGTTGCTCGGTGAAGTCCGCATCGTCATCGTCGCCAGGCCGGAGCACTTCAACCCGCAGTGGTGGCCGACGATCGAGGTCGTGGGCGCCGAGACCCGGCGCATCGCCCGCGAGGTCATCGACGGCGTCATCGCCGAGGAACCGGTCGCCCGGCCGGCGAACGACCGGCCGGGCCGGCACCGCGAACGGCGGCCGCGGGCCCTGCGGTAGCAACACGAAAGCGCCGGCGCCCGGGGAAGGGGGCGCCGGCGCTTTCGTCGTGCGCTAGGGGAGATCCATGGCGAGCACCGCGCTGGTGCTGCGCTCCTTGCTGACCGCCACGTACTTCTGCGTGGTCGTCACGTAGGAGTGGCCGAGCAGCTCCTGGGCGACGCGGATGTCGCGGCCGGACAGCTCGTACACCTGGGTGCCGAAGTACTTCCGCAGCGAGTGCATCGTCAGCTGCCCGTCGTAGCCCATCCGGGCCAGCCGGTTGTTGCCCCAGTGGATCACCTGGTCGCGCGTGAGCCGCTTGCCCTCCCGGTCCCGCGCGATCGGGCCGTCAGGCCGGTCCTTGAAGTGCGCCCACGTGCGCGGGTGGGTGGCGACCGACCGGTACTTGCCGCCCTTGCCGTAGATCCGGGTCTCCTCCTGTGTCATGTGCTCGCGCCACAGCCGGTGGATCTCCACGCACCGCAGCCCGCCGAATGCGGCCGGGATGAACAGGTCGATGTACGGCTCGCCGGCGCGGTCGAGGATGTCGGCGACCTGCACGCCGGTCGCGGCCCGGACCGGCCGGCGCACGGACACCGACAACTGGGGGAGCTCGGCCGCGGCGTCGTAGTCCAGGGCCGGTTCGCGCGGGTCGGTGGCCCAGCGGGTGAAGCCCTTGGCGACGGTGATGTAGTGCTGCAGGGTGCTGACGGCGCGGTCGTTGGTGAAGACCCAGGCGTGGAGCTCGTCGGTGGTGGCGGAGGTGAGCCCGGCGGGAAGTTCGCGGTCCATGCGGCGCAGCAGGCCGATGTATCCCTCGATGGTGACCTCGGCGCGGCGCCGGTTCTTGAGGTGCTGTTCGTAGTCGGCGATCAGGTCGGTGGTCATCGGATCGCCTGCTCGGCAGGACGTGGAGCCGGGTTGGTGGTTAGGTAGCCCATGGGTCGCAGCCTCTCTGCGGTCAAGGCTCTCGGTGGGTGTTCGCAGCACGCCGCCGGGAGCCGCTTTACTTGCGGTGGGTGATCAAATCCTTGCCGCATGTGATCTAGCGGGGCATCCGCCGAACACCTGGCCTGGTGGGCATCGGGCGGCGTGACCTCCCCGGAACGGCCGACATAGGTCGGACCGGATCGTGGCGTTTCGGGATGGTCGGGGGATTGACCGGTTCCCGCTGCTCTCCGTCATCGTCTGATCGACGGAGAGAACCATAAGGATATTTAAGGTGCTCACCCTCTTTACATTTACTGTTAACAGTCCTAAAGATTGACGTATCTCATCGGAGGCGCAGGGAAGGACCACTATGCAGCGCTCCCGTTCGGTACTCCTCGCGACAGTCACCGCGGTCGCCGCCGCCGGCACCGCCACCTGGTTCGCGGGTGACGCCTCGGCGGCCACCGCCTGCGCCTCGGCGTGGAGCTCGACGGCGACGTACGTCAAGGACAACACCGCCTCGCAGAACGGCCACAACTACACCGCGAAGTGGTGGACCCTCAACGAGTCGCCGGCCACCCACAGTGGTCAGTGGGACGTCTGGATCGACGGCGGGGTGTGCGGCGGCACCGGCACGACGCCGCCGACCAGCTCACCCACCGCGTCGCCGACGACGTCACCCAGCAAGCCGCCCACCAGTTCGCCGACCGCGTCGCCGACGTCGTCACCCACGACGTCACCGACCGTGCAGCCGACCGGTTCCGGACAGCTGCCGGCGCACTTCCTCACCGGCTACTGGCAGAACTTCGTGAACGGCGCCGCGCCGCTCAAGCTGGCCGCCGTCCCCGGCACGTACGACCTGATCGCGGTCGCCTTCGCGGACGCCACCTCGACCCCGGGCGCGGTCACCTTCACCCTCGACCCCGGCCTGGCGAGCGCGGTCGGCGGCTACACCGACGCGCAGTTCAAGGCGGACATCGCCACGCTGCACTCGCGCGGCAAGAAGGTGATCATCTCGGTCGGCGGGGAGAAGGGCACCGTCGGTGTCGGCAGTGACGCCGCGGCCACCACGTTCGCCAACTCGGTCTACTCGCTGATCCAGACGTACGGCTTCGACGGCGTCGACATCGACCTGGAGAACGGGCTCAACCCGACCTACATGGCGAGTGCGCTGCGCAGCCTGCGGGCCAAGGCCGGCGCCAACCTGATCATCACGATGGCGCCGCAGACGATCGACATGCAGAGCGCCGGGTCGTCGTACTTCGCGCTGGCCCTGGCGATCAAGGACATCCTGACCGTCGTACACACGCAGTTCTACAACTCCGGCGCGATGCTCGGCTGCGACCAGATGAACGCCTACAGCCAGGGCACCGAGAACTTCCTGACCGCGCTGAGCTGCATCCAGACCCAGAACGGCCTGCGCCCCGACCAGGTCTCGCTCGGCCTGCCGGCCAGCACCCAGGCCGCCGGTGGCGGTTACGTCGCCCCGTCCGTGGTCAACGCGGCCCTGGACTGCCTGGCCCGCGGCACCAACTGCGGCACGTTCAAGCCGCCGGCGACGTACCCGGGCATCCGCGGCGCGATGACCTGGTCGATCAACTGGGACGTCACGAACGGCAACGGCTGGGCGAACACCATCGACCCGCACCTCGCCACCCTCCCCTGAACCCCTCCCACCCCTCGGAGATCCCCGTGAAGCTCAGCAGAAAGATCGCCCTCGTGTCGGCGGTCGCCACCGTGGGCACGCTTGCCGCAGTGCTCCCGATGGCGGCGTCCAACGCGGCGACCGCGTGTGCCGCCGCCTGGAGCAGCACCGCGACGTACGTCAAGGACAACAGCGCCTCGCAGAGCGGCCACAACTACACCGCGAAGTGGTGGACCCAGAACGAGTCGCCGGCCACCCACAGTGGTCAGTGGGACGTCTGGATCGACAACGGCGCGTGCGGCGGCACCACGCCGACCACGCCGCCGACCACCACCCCCACCACGGGACCGACCACCACGCCGCCGACCTCCGGCACCAAGATGGCCTCGGCGCCGTACGTCTACCCGGGCTGGGGCAACCCGCCGGCGCCCGCCACGATCGTCAACGCCACCGGCATCAAGTCGTTCACCATGGCGTTCGTGCTGGCCAACGGCTGCAACCCGGTCTGGGACGGCGAGTCCGGCCTGACCGGCGGCGTGCACGCCAGCTACATCTCGCAGATCAAGGCGGCCGGCGCGGACGTCATCCCGTCGATCGGCGGCTGGAGCGGTAACAAGCTCGGCCCGAACTGCACCACCGTCGACGCCCTGGCCGGCGCGTACCAGAAGGTGATCAACGCCTTCGGTCTGAAGGCGATCGACATCGACATCGAGAACACCGACGAGTTCGAGAACACCGCGGTGCAGGACCGGATCCTCGGCGCCCTGAAGGTCATCAAGGCGAACAACCCGTCGGTGAAGACCATCGTCACCTTCGGCACGTCGCCGACCGGCCCGAACTACTACGGCACCCGGCTGGTCCAGCAGGCCAAGGCGCTCGGCGCGAACATCGACATCTTCACCCAGATGCCGTTCGACTTCGGCGGCGGCGCGGACATGTACGCCTCGACGGTCGGCGCGACCGAGGGCCTGAAGAACCTGGTGAAGACCACCTTCGGCCTCACCGACGCGCAGGCCTACTCGCGCGTCGGCATCTCCGGCATGAACGGTCTCTCCGACCAGCAGGAGGTCACCTCGGTCGACACCTGGACCCGGATCCGGGACTACGCCAAGAGCAAGGGCCTGGCCCGCTTCACCTTCTGGGCGGTCAACCGCGACCGCGGCTGCGCCGGCGGCGGCGTGGTCTCCGACTGCTCCGGCATCGCGCAGGCCGACTGGGCCTTCACGAAGGTCAGCGCGGGCTTCTGACCTGACCTTCGGAGTCCTCGGAGTTCTCGGTGCGCGGTCGCTCTCCGGAGCGGCCGCGCACCTTTTTGACCACCCACCAGCCGATGGCGGCCGCGAAGAACGCCCCGATCGCGTAGTCGAACCAGTGGCCGTACTTCTCCACGTCCTGCCAGCGGGAGCCGAGCGCGTACCCGGCGCCGATGAAGAGCGCGTTCCAGACGCCGCTGCCGATCGTGGTGAACAGCGCGAACTGACCGATCGGCATCCGGTTGGCCCCGGCCGGGATCGACACCAGGCTGCGCACCACCGGCGCGCAGCGGCCGAACAGCACCGCGGCCCGCTCGTGCTTCTCGAACCAGCGGTCGGCCTTGGTGAGGTCGTCCAGGTCGACCAGCGGGACCCGGTCCAGCCAGCGGCGCAGCCGCTCCTCGCCGAGGCCGCGGCCGACCCAGTAGAGCAGCAGCGCGCCGGCCAACGCGCCGATCGTCGCGGCGGCCCAGACCAGCACCAGGTTCACCCGGCCGGCACTCGCCAGATATCCGGCCATCGACAGCACGATCTCGCTGGGGATCGGCGGGATGAGATTTTCCAGGGCCACGAGCAGGCCGACGCCGGCCTCGCCGAGCGAGTCGATGACCGAGGCCACCCACCCGGTCAGCCCACTGAGTTGTCCGGGATCCACCTGTGCCATCACCAAGCAGTACCCGGTCGGTCCGGAGGCAACCACTTCCGTATATACCGATGATAGGTATATTCTCCGGCGATGAGCGACAGCCCCATGCGCGAGCCCACGTTCCTGGTGCTCACCGCGCTGGCCGCGGAACCCCGGCACGGTTACGCCGTGATCGAGGATGTGGCCCAGATGACCGCCGGGCGGGTCCGGCTGCGCGCCGGGACGCTCTACGCGGCCCTCGACCGCCTGCGTGTCGACGGCCTGATCGAAATCGACCGCGAAGAGGTCGTCCAGTCCCGGCTGCGGCGCTACTACCGGCTCACGGGGGCCGGCGAGCAGAGCCTGACCGCCGAGTCCGCCCGCCTGCGCGCCCAGGCCACCATCGCGGAGCGCCGCCTGCGCGCCCGCCGCACCGAGCTCGGGGGAGCCACCGCATGACCGAGATCCGCTATCGGCGGCTGCTGGCGCTCTATCCGAGGGCGTTCCGGCAGGAGTACGCCGAGGAGATGATCGGCGTGCTGATGGCCGATCCCCGGCCGGCTCCGGCGCAGGTGTTCGACCTGATCCGGAACGCGCTGATCGCTCGCCTCCGGCTGGCGGCCCCGGGTTCGGGCTGGGCCCGGTCGGCCCGGCTGGTGTGGTTCTTCGGCGCGACGCTGCTGCTGACGGTCACCCTGCGCCGGGTGGTCGGTGACATCCCGATCCCGGCCCATCCCGGCCGGCAGTGGGCGGGGATCCCGCCGGTGGACGCGGTGCGGCTGGCCGGGTGGGCGGTCGCACTGCTCGCGGCGGTCCTCGGCCTGCGGCTCGTGGGTGCGCTCGGCGCGGTCGCCGGCCTGGCCGGCGAGATCGCCGCACCCAGCCGGACCTACGTGGACACTCCGGCCACGGTGCTCAACGCCTACTGGCTGATCGTGGCCGCGTTCGTGGTGCTGTGCGCCGTCCTGGTGGCGGAGCGTGGCGCGCTCCGGCCGCGCGGCTGGGTGCCGATCGCGGCGGCCGGTGCGGTCCTGATCGCGGAGGGCCGTTTTCTGTTCCTCCTCGACTGGCAGCGCCCCGAGTCCTTCTTCGCCTGGCGGCCCCCCGCGGCGCTGCTCGCCGTCGCGGCCGGCCTGGTGGCGCTCGGCGTGCTCCGGCAGGAGGCGGCGGTGCGCCGCCGGCTGATCGCCTGGTCGGTGCCGATCCTGGTGACCTTCCCCCTGGTCCGGGCCGGCTTCGGCGGGTTCGTCGCCTACAACATGGGCCACCCCGACTCGCTGCGCCTGATCGATCCCGGTCAGTGGGCGCTGCTGCTGGTCGTGCCGCTGGCGGCGTTCGCCGCGGCCGCCGCGATCGTCCGTCGTCTCGAGACCCCGGCATGACCACATTGGAGGACCGCTACCGCCGGCTGCTGCGGATCTATCCGGCGGCGCACCGAGCGGCCTACGCCGAGGAGATGATCGGGGTGCTGCTGGCCGGTTCGCCGCCGGGCCGCCGTTTCCCCGCCCCGGCCGATGCGCTGGACCTGGTCCGCGCGGGCCTCACGGCCCCTCTGGGTCACCCTTTCCCACCCCTTCCCGGTACGACCTGGCGCGCGGCCGCCGGAGTCACCGCCCTGATCACCGCACTGTTCCTGGCGGCCGACAACCTGGCCTCCCTGGCCGAGGACCTCCGGGCCTGGTCGGTGCGGTGGAAGGTCGTGGTCCTGCTGCTCCCGGCGGCGGCGGCGGTGTTCGTGTTCCTGACGCTGTGGATTTCCACCGCGCTGACCGGCGGGACCGGCAGCATCTCCGACGTCCCGTCGCTGCGCGTGGTGGTGCTGGTCCTGGCACCGGCTCTGCTCGCCGCCGTGGGCGCGGGAGCGCTGTTGGGTGGCGAACGTTTTGGGTCCGGGAAGCGCGGACAAGTAAAGGGCCATGAGTGACAGGTGGTATTCCAAGGCCGTCGTCTATTGCCTCGACATCGACACGTTCGCCGACTCGAACGGCGACGGTATCGGTGACATCCCGGGCCTGATCGGGCGGCTCGATTACCTGTCCCGGCTCGGGGTGAACTGCATCTGGCTCAACCCGATCCACCCCACCCCGAACCGTGACGACGGGTACGACGTCGCCGACTTCTACAACGTCGACCCGCGCCTCGGCACCCTGGGCGACTTCGCCGAGCTGCTGCACCAGGCCGAGAACCGGGGCATCAAGGTGATCATCGACTTGGTGGTCAACCACACCTCGGATCAGCACCCGTGGTTCCAGTCGGCCCGATCGTCGCCGGACTCGCCGTACCGTGACTGGTTTGTCTGGTCGGAGACCGAACCGTCGGACCGCAAGCAGGGCATGGTCTTCCCCGGCGAGCAGGATGAGACCTGGAGTTACGACCGGACCGCGAAGCTCTGGTACTACCACCGGTTCTACAAGTTCCAGCCGGACCTCAACATCAAGAACGCCCAGGTGCGCGAGGAGATCAAGAAGATCTGCGCGTTCTGGCTGCAGCTCGGTGTGGCCGGGTTCCGGATGGACGCGGTGCCGTTCATCATCGAGGAGACCGAGCCGGGCAACCCGAACTCGCCCAAGGACTTCGGCTACCTCACCGAGCTGCGCCAGCACGTGCAATGGCGCAAGAGCGACGCGGTGCTGCTCGCCGAGGCCAATGTGGAGCCCGCCGACCTGGTCACGTTCTTCGGTGACGAGGGCGGGTCGAGCAACCGGATCCACATGCTCTTCGACTTCATGCTGAACGCCAAGATGATCCTCGCGCTGGCCCGGGAGGACCCGGAGCCGATCATCGACGGGCTGCGGGACACCCCGAAGCTGCCGGCCGGCGGCCAGTGGGCGACGTTCCTGCGCAACCACGACGAGATCGACCTGTCCCGGCTCACCGCCGAGCAGCGCGCCGACGTCTTCGCGAAGTTCGGGCCGGAAAAGGACGAGCAACTGTACGGCCGCGGCATCCGCCGCCGCCTCGCGCCGATGCTGGGCAACGACCGGCGCCGGCTGGAGCTGGCGTACGCGTTGCAGTTCAGCCTGCGCGGCACCCCGGTGCTGCGGTACGGCGAGGAGATCGGGATGGGTGACGACCTGGCGCTGAACGGCCGGGACGCGATCCGCACCCCGATGCAGTGGAACCGGCTGGCCAACGCCGGGTTCTCCACCGCCGACCCGAAGGACCTGATCCGCCCGGTGGTCACCGACGACGGGTACGGCTACGAGACGCTCAACGTGACCCACCAGCGGCACGACACCTCGTCGCTGCTCTCCTGGTTCGAGCGGATGATCCGGACCCTGCGCGAGGCGCCCGAGGTGGGCAGCGGCTCCTGCACCCACGTCGACGTCCCGGCGCCGCGCACCCTGCTGGTGCACCGCGCCGACGACACCACCGGCACGATGCTGTTCCTGCACAACCTCGGCCCGGACGAGGTGCGGATCGACCTGAGCTCGCTGGAAGGCGAGGCGGAGCAGCCGAACGACGTGCTCGCCGACTCCGAGTACCCGGAGCCGGGCAAGCTCGACGATCTTTCGGTGTCCGGTTACGGATATCGCTGGATCCGGCTGCGCAGAGGCATCTGATTCCGGCTATTGTCGGCCCGCAGGAGCCGTGAAGATCGCTCATTGGAGGCCGCAATGTCGCAGTCCGCACCGTCCAGGGTCGCCGTCGTCACCGGTGCCGCACGTGGCATCGGCGAGGCGATCGCGCTCAAGCTCGCCGCTGACGGCCTCGCCGTCGCGGTGGTCGACCTGGACGAGGGCGCCTGCGCCAACACGGTCACCGCGATCCACGACGCCGGCGGCACCGCGGTCGCGATCGGCGCGGACGTCGCCGACGCGGCCCAGGTGACCGCCGCGGTGGAGCGGGTGGTGTCCGAGCTCGGCCCGCCGACCGTGCTGGTCAACAACGCCGGGGTGCTGCGCGACAACCTGCTCTTCAAGATGTCCGAGGACGACTGGGACACCGTGATGAACGTGCACCTCAAGGGCTCGTTCCTGTTCACCCGCGCGGTGCAGAAGCACATGGTCGAGGCCGGGTTCGGCCGGATCGTCAGCCTCTCGAGCACCTCGGCGCTGGGCAACCGCGGACAGGCCAACTACGCCGCGGCCAAGGCCGGGCTGCAGGGCTTCACCAAGACCCTCGCCATCGAGCTGGGCAAGTTCGGGATCACCGCGAACGCGGTGGCACCCGGCTTCATCGTCACCGACATGACCCGGGCCACCGCGGCCCGGGTCGGCGCGGACTTCGCCGACTTCGAGAAGGCCGCGATCGGTCAGATCCCGGTGGCCCGGGCCGGCCGTCCGGACGACGTGGCGAACACGGTTTCGTTCCTCGCGAGCGAGGGTGCCGGTTTTGTCTCCGGTCAGGTGATTTACGTGGCCGGCGGGCCGCAGGACTGATGTTGCGAACTTGCTGAGAGCGACTACAAAGAAGCTTATGAACCGACGCATGAGTTCCCGCAGCGTGTCGCTGACCAGCACATTTCTGCTGCTCGCCGCGGGCGGCGCGGCGGCCTGCAGCAACGACAAATATCACGACGAGGGTTTTTACTGCGCCGACGAGAACGGTGTGATCGTCGACGAGGACTTCTGCGACGACAACGGCGGTCGCACCGGGGTCAGCAACGGCTACTACGGCGGCTACTACCTCTACCACTCGCCGAGTTACCGGTCCGGCTACCCGATCGGCACCAAGCTGCCCTCCGGCGGCAGCCGGTTCGCCTACAACGACTCGGCCTCCCGCAGCAGTTACGGCCTGCCGTCCAGCGGCCGGGTCGGCAACGGCACGGTCAAGTCGAGTGTTGTCGGCAAGGGTGGCAGCGGCAGCCACGGCTCGTCGGGCGGCTGACCCACCGATGACACGACGCTGGACGTCGGGGGCCGTCGTGCTGACGGCCTCCTTTCTCGCCCTGACCGCCTGCGGTTCGCCCGCCGCCGACGACTACCGCACCACCGACACCGACCCGGTCTCCGGCACCGGCGGCTACTCCGGCGGCGGCCGCCCCGCCGCGCCGATGGTCCTGCCGGCCACGAGCTCCCCGGCCACCCGGGCGCCGGGCGTCGCCAAGCCGACCCGGACCGCTGCAAGGCCGACCCGGACCGTCGCCCCGGCGCAGACTCGCCGGACGGTCGCGCCGACGGTGGCCGCCCAGCCGGCGTCCACGGTCAAGACGAAGATCGTCGGAAGCGGCGGCGGCACCGGTTCGGTGGGAGGCTAGCGACATGCGGCGGATTCCGTACGGGCCGGTCCGGGATGGTTGGCAACTGACCAATTTCAGTCTCGGGCTCACCTACAACGACGACGTGCTGCCGGACGGGTCGATGTACTCGTACTGGCAGGAGGGTCCGTACTACGACTTCACCGCGGCCGAGATCGAGGAGCTGGAGACCGCCACCGCGACGCTCTACGACATGTGCCTCGAAGCCGGCGACTGGATGGTCGAGCAGTGCCCGCGGCACACCGTCGAAGGCCGTAAGCAGGGCTTCTTCAGCTCGGTCTGCACGCGTGAGGCCTGCTTCCTGACCCGGATCGGCATCCCGGAATACACCCACGAGCAGATCATCCGGACCTGGCTGGACGGCGACGCGGAGACCTGGACGCACTACGACAAGGATCCGGAGATGCGGCTGCCGATGCAGACGCCGGACTTCTCGCCGACCGTCTACGGCCGCTTCGACCTCTGGTACAACGGGGCCGGCAGCACGCCCCGGCTGCTCGAGTTCAACGCGCAGACGCCCACCTCACTGGTCGAGGCCGCGGTCATCCAGTGGCACTGGATGGACCAGACCGGCGTCACCAAGCACGAGTGGCGGCAGTGGAACTCCATTCACGACCGGCTGGTCGGCTGGCCGGCCGAGAACGGTGAGCCGGCCGACCCCGGCGCGTGGCGGCGCAACATCGCCAAACTGCGCGAGGCCCGCACCTGGCTCCCGGAAAAACCCAAGATCTATTTTGCGTACGAGACGTCGGACACCTCGGGCGAGGACCGGATGAACGTCGCGTACCTGATGTCGACGGCGGAGGAGGCCGGCTTCCCGGTCGAGCTGATCGCGATGAGCCAGATCGGCTGGGACGTGGCCGGCGACCGGGTGGTGTACGTGTCCGCACCCGGCCGGGAGAACCAGGCCGTGCCGATCGACGTGATCTTCATGCTCTACCCGTGGGAGTGGTTCTGGCACGAGGAGGGCGGCAAGGCCTTCTTCCGGAACATGGCCGACCCGGAGAAGCGCGGGACGGTGTGGCTCGAACCGCCGTACAAGGCCGCGCTGCTCGGCAACAAGGCGCTGCTGCCGGTGCTGTGGAAGCTCTTCGGCGACGACCCGGAGCGGGGCAAGTACCTGCTGCCGGCGTTCTTCGCGGACTCCAAGGGCGCGAAGACGCTCACGTCGTACGCGAAGAAGCCGGTCTGGGGCCGGGAGGGCGGCTCGGTCACCCTGGTCAAGGACGGCGTCCCGATCAGCGAGAACCCCTCCGAGTACGGCACCGACGGCCTCTTCGTCGTGCAGGAACTCTGCGAACTGCCGTCCTTCGACGGCCTGGAGGGCACGGTCCACCCGGTGATCGGCTCCTGGCTGATCGACGGCGAGCCGGCCGGCATGGGCATCCGCGAGGGCCTCGGCGTCGAGGGCCTGGTCACCAAGGACAACTGCAACTTCCTCCCCCACGCCATCGAGTCCGACAACTAACCCCGCGCCCCGCCGCCCCGTGCCTCGCCGGGTCCGCGCCGTGCCGGGTCCGTGCCTTGCCGCGTCGGCCCCGCTCGCCGTGCCGGTCGGGCTGCGGGTCGGCGGTGGCTGGGGTTGGCTGCCAGGCGGGGTGGCGGTGGGTCGCGGTCCGTTGCGCCGCCCGCTCTCCCCGTCGCTATGTCCGTTTCAGCGGCCGTCAGGGCCAGCCGCGCGCACCCGGCTGGCTGCAGCGGCCGTTATGTGCCTGCTTAACGGCCGTCAGGGCCAGCTGCGTGCACCCGGCTGGCTGTAGCGGCCGTTATGTGCCTGTTTAGCGGCTGTCAGGGCCAGCTGCGTGCACCCGGCTGGCTGTGGCGGCCTTTATGGGGTCGGCATAAGGGCAGTGAGGGCCAGCCGGTTGGCTGGACCGCGACCTACCGCCACCCCGCCTGGCAGCCAACCCCAGCCATCAGCGATCCGCCGCCAGCCCGCCAACCAGCCAGTCCGCGCTCCGCCCGGCCACGCGCCCCGGGCCGCTCCGCCCGGCCCCGCGCCCCGGGCCGCTCCGCCCGCCCGCCGCGCCGCCCGCCCGCCGCGCCGCCCGCCGCGCCGCCCGTCGCGCCGCCCGTCGCGCCGCCCGTCGCGCCGCCCGTCGCGCCGCCCGTCG
>NZ_BOMS01000019.1 GCF_016862315.1 Actinoplanes palleronii
ACTTCAGGAGTCGGTGGGCTGGGGCTTGTGGCGCCAGATCCACCACAGGCCGATGAACGGGAGGACCAGGGGGACGTAGCCGTAGCCGCTGCCGAAGCGGGACCAGACTGTGGCGTCCGGGAAGGCGACCCGGTCGGCGATGCTCAGGGTGCCGACGACCAGCACGCCGATCAGCTCGATGGTGCAGCTGACCAGGGCGATCAGTCGGCCGCGGACCCCGCCGACCGCCAGGCCGACGGTGGCCGCGATGTAGACCAGGCCGGCCAGCCCGGAGAGCAGGTAGGCCAGCGGGGCCTCGCCGAAGTGCGTGGTGATCTGGACCAGGGCGCGGGCGCTGGCCGAGAGCGCGAATGTGCCGTAGACCAGCAGCAACACCCGCCCCAGACCGGTGCCGAGCGCGGCATCCCGCGGCCGAGCCTTCGCCGCGGGAGAGGGCGCCGCGGGAGAGGGGGCCGCAGGAGAGGGCACCGCGGGAGAGGGGGCCGCGGGAGAGGGCACGGCGGGAGAGGGCACGGCGGGAGAGGGCACCGCGGGAGAGGGCACCGCGGGAGAGGGCGCGGCGGAAGAGGGCACCGCGGGAGAGGGGGCCGCGGGAGAGGGGGTTGCGGGGGGAGGGGTGCCGGGGGAGGGGTCAGACGACATGGGTCACCTCGGCGATCTGCTGCAGGCGCAGCACCAGAACGGGCAGAATGATCGCGCCGACCCCGAGGATCAGGGTGCCCCAGCGGGTCGGTTCGAGCTTGGCCAGCCAGAGCGCGGCCGGGCAGAAGGCGATCGTGGTGATCAGGTAGCCACCGAACGTGGCGGTGTCCGCCGGGCGGGTGCCGTCGAAGAGGCCGATCACGGCGACCACCACGAGGACCGCGGCCAGGGCGCTGAGCGCGGCCATGGTCAGCAGGTCGAGGCGGCTGGGCGCGCGGTCGAGCGCGCTGCGCAGCAGATACCACGCCGCCAGGAGGAGAGCGACGACGATCGTCGCCGTCGAGAGGGGACCGTTCACCCGGCACAGGTTACTGAGGTGCCGCTGGGCTGGTAACTTCCGGCCCGGGAGATCCTTTAGCGGAGAGGTGGTCGAACCGGTGCGGTTCGGATTATTCGGTACGGGTCCGTGGGCACACATGGTGCACTCCGAGGCGCTGGCCCGGCATCCACGGGCCGAGCTGGCCGGTGTCTGGGGCCGGAACCCGGAGAAGGCCGCCGAGCTGGCGGAGAAGCACGGGACCCGCGCGTACGCGGACCCGGACGAGCTGATCGCGGCGGTGGACGCGGTCGCGATCGCGCTGCCGCCGGACGTGCAGGCCCCGATCGCCATCCGGGCGGCGCGCGCCGGCAAACATCTGTTGCTGGACAAGCCGGTCTCCCTGCGTACCGAAGAGGCTGTTGAATTGGCCTCGGCCGTCGCGGACCGGGAGGTGGCATCGGTCGTCTTCTTCACCCGGCGTTTCGTGCCGGAGTGGGCGGAGTTCCTGGACGAGGCGGTGGCGACCGGCGGCTGGACCGAGGCCCGGGTGGACCACCTCGGTTCGATCTTCACGCCGGACAACCCGTTCGGCGCCTCGGCCTGGCGCAAGGAGCGCGGCGGGCTCTGGGACGTCGGCCCGCACGCGCTGTCGCTGGTGCTGCCGGTGCTCGGCCCGGTGACCGAGGTGACCGGTCTGGCCGGCAACCGCGACCTGACCGCGCTGGTGCTCCGGCACGAGGGCGGCGCGATCAGCCGGCTCACCCTTTCGGTGGACGCGCCGGAGGCGGCGGGCCGGGCGGTGACCGAGTTCTTCGGCGAGGCCGGGATCCGTGCCCTGCCGTCCGTCGACTTCGACGCGGTCACGCTCTACGGCCTGGCGCTGGACCAGCTGCTGACCGCCGCCGACGGTGGCGCGGCGTCGGCGCTCGACGTGGACTTCGGCGTCACGGTGACCCGGATCCTGGAAGCTGCCGAGGAGTCGATCCGGGACGGCCGGACGGTCCGGATCAGCTGATCACTTTCGGTCCCGTGGGCGGCGTCGCGGCCCACGGGACCTGCCCGGTCACGGTACGGTGCGCTCGATCGCGGCGGCGCCGTCGCGCTCCAGCTCGGCCCGGGCGCGGGCGACGTTCTCCGGTGTCGGGTACTTCCCCTGAGCCACCGCCAGGTCCTCGGGGTCCCAGGGTTGCTCGGCTCCGGTACGCCAGATCGGCGAGTCCTCCGGCGGTTTCTGGATCGTGCTCACGGCGGCCTCCTTCAGGTGATGTCCGGGCGGTTTTGGGGCCCGGTTTCCCATTCTGTACGCCGGGTAGCGGCAAGGTGGTCCGAACTGAGCGCTAACTGGACAGAACCTGCGCGTTACGGATGGACGCATAGTAGCGAGACGAATACATTTTCGCCTGTCATGCGTGCCCGGGACGACACGTCCCGTCAACGGCCCCGCGGGCCTGCGGGTCGCCGCCGGCGCGCGTGAGGTGAGGGGACGGATCTGCATGACGCACCACCGCACCGCAGCGAGACGAGTGCCGGACCATCGGACGATCGAGCGGCACGGCGCCGCGCCCGCCGGGGATGCCGCGGGCGACGGCCGGAGGGGCGTGCCGAGAGTGGGCCGGGTATGACCGGCCTCTGGGACGCCGAACGCGACGCCGGCGAGGTGGTGCGGGCCCTGGCGGGGCTGGCGGCGCTGCTGAACCAGGACCCCGCGGACCCCGGCCCGGACGAGGAGACCCTGCGGATCATGCGGCAGCTCGCCGTGAACGGCGCGGCGTCCGCGTCCCGGGTCCAGGGCTATCTGCACGAGCAGCGGGGCGCCGGTGACGGCGACGCGGCCGCGGTGCCACCGGCGCTGGGCGAGTGGCGCGACTGGGTGCCACCGCGTGGTCATCTGTTCGGCGCGCGCCGGGGACACGCCCCCGCCGCCCGCCGGGTCAACGAGGTGCCGCAGCCGCGCCGGTGTGATCCCGGGGAGTGACGGTCGCTCCGCGAGGTGCCGCAGCGGCGCCGGTGTGATCCCGGGGAGTGACGCTCACGCCGTCCGGCGCAACGTGTCGGACGGCGACACCCCGAAGCGCGTCCGGTAGGCCGAGGCGAAGCGGCCCAGGTGGGCGAAGCCCCAGCGATGGGCCACCGCCGCGACGGTGACCATCGCCGGGTCGGCCCGGCGCAGCGTCTCGTGCGCCCGGGTGAGCCGGGTCTGGTGCAGGTATGCCATCGGCGTGCAGCCGAGGTGCCGGCGGAAGCCCTCCTGCAGCGAGCGCACGCTCATCCGCGCGATCCGGGCCAGGTCGGCGACCGTGAACGCCCGGTCCGGCTCGGCGTCGATGGCGTCCAGGGCCCGGCGGATCGCCCGGGGCGGCCCGGCGGTGGCCGGCGCGACCAGCTCGGCGTGGTAGCGGTGCGGGACGCTGAGCAGCAGCCCGCTCAGCACGCTGCTGCACAGGTGCTCGGCGACCAGCGGCCGGAAGATCAGGCTGGCCTCGTGGTCCAGTTCGTCGTGCATCAGCCGGATCAGCCGGCTCCAGCTGTGCGCCGGGCCGCCGGTCAGATCAAAAGCGGCCGGGAGGTCGATCGGTCCCTCGACCGGGTGACCCAGCAGGGCGGCCAGTTCACTCTCCAGGGCGCAGCGGTCGATGCGGACGTCGAGCTCGGCGGACGGCGCCTGCGGTCGAAGGTAGACCGGATCGCCGGGGCGGAAGGTGACCGCGGTGGACGGTCCGGCGGTGACCTCGTGGCCGTTGCGCCGGGCTGTCACGCGCCCCGCGGTCGGCAAGGTCACGTGATAGGCGTCCCCTTCGGTCGCGACGAGTGTCGCCCGGCCGGTGAAGCGGAAATGGCCGACGGTAAGGGGTCCGAGTTGGATCACATTGACCTGGATCACGCTCTCGGCGCTCTCCGGTTCGCCCAGCGTCACCGGATGATAGAAACGATTCAGCACGTCACGAGCCGCCTGGCCGCCGGTGCTGTCAGAGTGGACAGTCCCCGGGGCCACCGGGTCACGCATGCATTCCGTTGCTCCATCGCATACGGTGAGTATTCGGCCAGGGTCAGTGGACAGTCAACGTGGTCGTCACACAGTGACCGTTCCAGCACATTCCGGCCATATGAACTACTCTGGCGTTCCGCGCCTACGTGGCGTAACTTGCAGACCAGCGGATTGTTGTAGGAACGCGGGTTCCTGTGGCGTCTCCCAGCGAACGCCGCGTGACGTACGACCTTTGTATCCGGGTCGGCGTGTCATGTCCCGCGGCAAGTCGGCGTCGGACCCTCCGAGGCCAGGAAGAGGGCAGCTGTGTATCTGCCGATCACGACCCGCCAGCTGGCCGACGGCACCGTCGAGATCGCCCCGAGCGGCGAGATCGACTTGGACAACGCCCACGTCATGCGGGACGCCGTCAACGACGTGCTGACCACCATGACGGCCAGCAAGATCTGTCTGGACCTGCAGCGCGTGATGCTGATCGACAGCATCGGGATCGGCATCCTGGTGGCCTGTTTCCACACCGCCGCCGCCAGCGGCATCAAGCTGGTGGTCAGCCACCCCAGTGCCACGGTGTACCGGCAACTCTGGGTCTCCGGGCTGGTCGGGCTGCTGGGCTGCGCCGAGCCGCCGTCACCGCGCACGTCGGTGGGCCTGCGCCCGTCCTGATCCAGCCACGTTTTTTCGGCCGGGGCGCGGACGCGCCCCGGCCGTTTACGTTCAGTGCGGTGGCGCCGCGGCCTGCTCCTGGGCCGCCCGCTCGTCACCGGAGAGCGTGGACAGCGGCTTCTCCTTGATGAAGGCCACCGCGACGATCGCCAGGAACGCGATCGGCGCGCCGATCAGGAACAGGTGCGCGGTCGCCGTTCCGTAGATCTCCCGGACCACGGTCAGCACCTCGGGCGGCAGCGTGGTCAGGTCGGGCACCTTGGCGGTGCCGCCGGTGGCGGCCGTGCCGAACTTCTCGCTGAACAGCGAGGTGACCTTGCCGGCCAGCACCGCGCCCAGCGCACTGACCCCGATCGAGCCGCCCATGCTGCGGAAGAACGTCAGCGCCGAGGTGGTGGCGCCGAGCTCGCTGGCCGGCACGTCGTTCTGCGCGGCCAGCACCAGGTTCTGCATCAGCATGCCGACGCCGACGCCGAGCACCGCCATGTAGAGCGAGATCAGCGGGACCGAGGTGGTGGCGCCGATCGTGCTCAGCAGCAGCATCCCGCCGGTCATCACGACCGCGCCGGCCACCAGGTACCTCTTCCACCTGCCGTACTTGGTGATCAGCTGACCGGCGATCGTGGACGAGACCAGCAGACCGAAGATCATCGGCAGGCTCATCAGGCCGGCCACCGTCGGCGACTTGCCCAGCGAGAACTGGAAGTACTGCGACAGGAACACCGTGCCGCCGAACAACGCGACGCCGACCAGCACGCTCGCGATGATGGTGAGGCTGACCGTCCGGTGCCGGAAGATGCCGAGCGGGATGATCGGCTCGGCCGCGCGGGACTCCACCCACACCGCCAGGGCCAGCAGCAGCACCCCGCCGGCCACGAACGCGACGGTCTGCACCGACGCCCAGGCGAAGTGCTGACCGGCCAGCGTGGACCAGATCAGCAGCGTGCTCACCCCGGCCGTGATCAGCAGCGCGCCCAGCCAGTCGATGGTCACGGCGCGCCGGGTCACCGGCAGGTGCAGGGTCTTCTGCAGCATCGCGATCGCGGCGACCGAGAACGGCACCCCGATCAGGAAGCACCAGCGCCAGCCCAGCCAGGACGTGTCCACCAGGACGCCGCCGATCAGCGGGCCGGCGATGGTGGCGACGCCGAAGACCGCGCCGAACAGCCCGGAGTACCGGCCCAGTTCGCGCGGCGGGATCATCGCGGCCATCACGATCATCGCGAGGGCCGACATACCGCCCGCGCCGACGCCCTGGGCGATCCGGCTGAGCAGCAGGATCTCGACGTTCGGGGCCAGGCCGGCGATCAGCGAGCCGAGCACGAACAGGCCGAGCGAGAGCTGGATCAGCAGTTTCTTGCTGTAGAGGTCGGCCATCTTGCCCCAGAGCGGGACGGTGGCGGTCATCGCGAGCAGCTCGGTGGTGACGATCCAGGTGTAGACGGACTGGCTGCCACCCAGCTCGGCGATGATCGTCGGCAGGGCGTTGGCGACCACCGTGGACGCCAGGATGCTGACGAACATGCCCAGCATCAGGCCGGACAGCGCCTGGACGACCTCGCGATGGGTCATCCGGCCGTCGGTGGGTTCGGTGGTTTCGTCGGCGGTGGGTTGGGCGGTCATCGCTTCCTCAGGGGGTGGGGGTGGGATCTTTCAGGCCGGCGGCGACCAGGCCGAAGGCCTCATGCAGGTGGTCGGCGAGAGACGTTGCCGGATCGGTCGCGGTTGTCCTCGCGCCTCCGGCGGTCTTGGGTACGCCGGGCAGCTCGGTTCCGGCAGCCCACCGCATCAGCGCGACCCGCAGCGCGGCACCGGTGACCGCGGCCAGCACCGGCGGGAACGCGTGCTCCGGCGGCAGCCCGAGCCGTCCCGCGATCGCGGCGGCCATCTCCTGCTCGGCGGTCGCGGCGATGGCGGCCAGCCGGGGGAGCAGCTGCGGATTGTTGGTGATCACCCGGAATCGGAGCAGCCACAGTTCCCGGTCGTCCTGGATCTGCCGGATCGCCGGGGCGAGCGCCGCCTCGACGGCGCTCAGGGCCGGGCCGGGCGGGGCGGCGAGCATCAGCTCCCGCGGGTCGGCGCAGCCCTCCAGGGGGTCGCCGACCAGGGCGTCGTCCTTGGAGGCGAAGTAGTTGAAGAACGTGCGCGGGGAGACGCCCGCGGCCTCGCTGATCTCGTCGACCGTGACACGGTCAGCGCCGCGCTCGTCGGCGAGCCGGAGCGCGGCGCTGATCAGGGCGAGGCGGGTCTGCCGCCGCTTGTGGTCCCGGTTCACGCCGGGGAGGTTACGCGAAACTTTGCAGAGACTGTAAAGTTTTTACAGATGGCGTTCCAGGAAGTCCACCGTGGCCGAAACCGCCCGGCCGACGTACGGGTCCACGTCGTACAGATCCACGTGGCGGGTGCAGTCCAGCCACAGCGTCTCGTCGGCGTGCATCGCCTCGGCCAGCTCCGGCGAGCAGTAGTCGTCCACCCTGCCGTGCACGATCAGGCTCGGCGGCAGCAGCGGGCGTACGCCCAGCACGTCGAGCGTCATGAGGCTGTGCAGCGAGCCCCGGGTGACCCGGTTCGGCCAGCCGGGGGAGCCGATCCACTTGCCGTAGTACGACAACGGCTCCTCACCCGGCATCGCCGCCTCGCCGTCCGGTGCGACCGCGGGGATCTCCTCGTCGTACCGGGCCAGCATGCCGGCCAGCGCGTCCCGGTAGGCCGCCAGGCCCATCCGCTCGGCGAACCACGCGGGGCTGTTGTACGCGCCGGCGATCCCGGCCACCGCGCGGACCCGGGGGTCGGTGGCGGCGGCGCGCATCGCGTAACCGGCGCCGAGGCAGATGCCGACGACTGCCCGGTCGTACCCGTCGAGCAGGCCGACGGCGGCCCGCAGGTCGGCCAGTTTGCCCTGGCTGTCCTCGTGTCCGGGTCGGCCCTCGCTGGCGCCGTGGCCGCGGTGGTCGAAGGCCAGGGTGGTGATGCCGGCCGCGGTGAGGCGCTCCGCGTACTCGGCCACCACCTGCTCCTTGACCCCGGTGAAGGGGCCGGTGAGCACGGCGGCACGACGGCCTGGGGCGGTACGCAGCACCCCGGCGAGTTGCAGTCCCTCGCTGAAGAACGTCACTGTCTCGGTCACGGCCCGACGCTAGGCTGCCGGGGCGGCGCGGGAGAAGAAGGCACTTTCGGGTACCCATGGGGGTGGAGCGTGGATCTGGTCGTACCGGACGTGCTGGAGGAGGGCTGTGTCACGCGGCAGGCCCTGGAACGGCTCGCGGTGAAGTGGCGGGTGCTGCTGATCTACGCGCTGGCCGACGGGGCGCAACGGCCGGCCCGGCTGCGCCGGCGGATCCCCGGGATCACCCCGAAGATGCTCACCGAGACGCTGCGCGGGATGGAGGCGGACGGCCTGGTGCTGCGCCGGGTCCACAAGCCCGACCCGCCGCAGCACGTCGAATACGAGCTGACCGCGCTCGGCCGCACCCTGCGCGAGCCGCTCGCCGCGATCTGCGACTGGGCCCGCGAGCACGGCTAGCTCAGTCGTTCAGCTGGGTGTGCTGGATCTCCGTGAGCGCGGCGGTGAGCCACGGGCTCAGGTCACGCCCGGCCAGCAGGTCAGTGATCAGCAGCGCGGCGTTGCGCGCCAGCGCCTCCGGTTTCGGCGCCTCGTCGCCGTCCTCGTCCAGCACGCCGAGCGCTCCGGCCAGCAGCCACAGCACGACCTGCGGGTTCGCTTCCGGGTGGGTGCGCACACAGGATCCGAGAGTTTCCCGTACGTCGTCAGCCGTCAACCCGTCCGGGTTGCCGTCCTCCAGCAGCAGCCGCAGCGTGGTGCCGAGGATCAGGCCGGTGTGCGTCGCCTCCAACGCGGCCAGGCCGGCGACGGCCTCCTCGAAGTCGTCCCGGGAACCGCTCCGGACCGCGGTGACGGCCGCCGTGGTGGCCGCCGCGACCGGGCGGGCCGGTGGGGGCAGATGCCGCCAGCTCTCAGTCATCCCGGGACCCTATCCGGTGGTGCCGTCGCCACCGGCACGGTGAGCCGGGACGCCGCGACCGTGACGGTGTGCCGGGTGGCGGCCAGCCCCGCGCCGCCGGTGCCCGGATTGCGGGCGAACCGCGGGAACGCGCCGCCGGAGACCTGCAGGCGCAGCCGGTGCCCGGCGAGCAGCCGGTGGAAGCACGGATCCAGGGTGAGTGTCAGCCGCTGTTCCTGGCCGGCCGGCACGTCCGGGTCGAGGCGCAGGTGCCGGTCGGTGACGTTGTGCGAGTGGCCGTGCGGGTCGGCGTCGCAGAGCCGGGCGAAGACGTCGGCGTACGGGTTGTCCACCGCCACGGTCAGCTCCAGCACCGGCGCGCCGATCACGTCGACCGCGGTGGGCAGCGGATCGGTGCTGAAGACCAGCACGTCCGCCCGCGCCTCCAAGGCCCGGTTGTCCTTCACGCCCATCGAACCGGTCAGGGTGCGGCCACCCACCGACGGGGTCGGGTCGGCCGGGTCGTAGCGGAACTCGGCGACACCCTCCGGACCGTCCGGCGCCGTGATGGTCAGCCGGTGCCCGGCCCGCAGGTGGAAGACGACCGGGTCGGACGGCGGCGGCCACTCGGGCAGGTCGTGCCAGGCGCGCTCGCCGGTCCGGTGCACTCGTACGGGTGACTTGCGGGCCGCGGCCCCACCGGCCAGGTGCTGATCGAGCCAGGCCGCGCTTTCCCGGGCGACCAGACCGGCCGCGTGCAGTCCCACCTGCAGATGTGTCCACGGGCCGACGGTCAGGGCGACGTCGACGCCGCGGGCTTGCAGGGTTTTGTACTGTTCCAGGGTCTGGTCCAGGAACAGGTCCTGCCAGCCGCCGATCAGCAGCACCGGAGCGGTCACCCCGGTCAGCGCGGCGCCGGCCCGGTACGGCTCCCACCACGGGTCGTCGCCGTCCGGGTGGCCGACCCAGTCGGCGTACCACGGGGCGCGCCCGCGCAGCACCGGCTCGGCCGCCGAGGCCAGCGGCAACCCGCCCAGCGCGGGCCTCAACCGGCGCCCGGCGGTGGCCATGCTCAGCACCCGGCGCAGGCCGCCGTCCTCCTGATGGACGATCTGATCACTCCAGCCGAGGAAGTCACCGAGGGTGAACGAGCCGGTTCCGTAGACCGCCTCGCGGAAGTCGTGCGGGCCGACGTAGACCACCGCGGCGCGCAACTCCGGCGGTGGGTCCTGCAGCAGCGCCCACTGGGTCCAGCCCAGGTAGGAGGCCCCGAGAGTGGCCAGCCGGCCGTCGAACCAGGGCTGGTCGCGCAGCCAGGCGACGGTGTCCTGACCGTCCTCGGCCTCCTGCGCCATCGGCCGGAAAGTGCCCTCGGAGCCGAACGTGCCGCGCACGCTCTGCAACAGCACGTGGTAGCCGCGGGCCGCGAGCAGCCGGCCGTTCAGCGCCGACGTGGGCAGACCGCGACCGTACGGGGTGCGGATCAGCACGGTGCCCCGCGGCTCGTCGGCGACCGGGCCGAAGTGGTCGCCGAGCAGTCGCACACCGTCCCGCATCGGGGTCCGGACCTGCTCCACCGTGTACTCGTGCAGGGCCGGCGACTGGCCGAGGAGCCGGCTCAGCATCGCGTCGCCCAGCCGCTGCCGTTTCGAGATCGCCATACCGGCCCCCTTTGTCGCATGCGGGAGAACCGACGATATCGGTGGCCCGGCGAAGGTGAAAGATGAATGGCATTCGCGGGATTGCCGATGTGCGAATCGGCCGGTATTTCGGCAAACTGCGTCGCGTGGACGAGGGAGACAAACTCGGGGGCCGGTACCGCCTGCTGAACGAACTCGGCCGGGGCGGGATGGCCGTGGTCTGGCGCGCCACCGATGAGGTGCTGAACCGTACGGTGGCGGTGAAGGTGCTGGCCGGGAGCTACGCCGGCGACGAGCGTTTCCGGTCGCGGATCCTGCACGAGGCGCGAGCCGCCGCGACGTTGTCGCACCCGAACATCGCGCAGATCTACGACTTCGGCGAATCGGTCGAGGGCGAATCCACTCCGGTGCCGTACGTCGTCATGGAATTGATCAACGGGCCGACGCTGCAACAGCTGCAATCGCATGCGCCGCTCCCGCCCCGCCGGGTATTCCGGATCTGCGGCGAGGTGGCCGCGGCCCTCGCCGCCGCGCACGAGGACGGCCTGGTCCACCGGGACATCAAACTGGCGAACGTGATGGTGCCGCCGTCCGGCGCGAAGGTGGTGGACTTCGGCATCGCCGCCGCGGCCGGACCGGCCGAACCGGAGGAGGGCCTGCTCGGCACGCCCGCCTACCTGGCGCCGGAACGCCTCACCGGCGGCGCGATCGAGCCGGCCTCCGACGTGTACGCGCTCGGCGTGCTGCTCTACCGCCTGCTCACCGACGACTCGCCGTGGACGGTGGAGACCACCACGCAGATGCTCAGCGCGCACATCTACCTCGAGCCGACGCCGATGCCCCGGCTGCCCGGGGTGCCGGCCGCGGTCGCCGACCTGGTCGACCGCTGCCTGGCCAAGGAGTGCGCGGACCGGCCGGACGCGGCCGAGGTGTCCGCGGTGCTCGGCGACGCCGCGGAGGCCGCCTCGATCCGCCCCGCGGCGCCGGAGGCCGATCCGGAACTCACCACCGCGCTGTCGCCGACCCGGTTCGACGAACAGACCGAGGCGATCGTCCCCGGGATGCGGCCCGCGGTGCCGTCGGCCGGCGGGATGCCGGACAGCCGGCGCAAACTCCTGCTGGTCGGCGCGGCCCTGGCCGCGCTGGCGGTGGTGGTGGCCACGCTCTGGGCGACCCGCTCGCACGAGCCGGTGGCCGCACCGGTCGACGACGTCGCGCCGGCCGCCAGCGGCGACATCGTGGAGGTGGCGCCCGGGGCGACCCGGTCGGCCGGTGCCTCACCGACCCCGGCGGCCTCCCGGAACTCACGGCACCCGGCCGCGCTGAACAGCGGCGTGCCGATCAGCGTCACCGCCTCCGCGGCGATCTCCCCGGCCGCGCCCTCGTCGGCGGCGGCCTCGGCGAACCCGAGTGCCAGCGCGCCGCCGAGCTCGTCCGCGCCGGCCGACCCGGGCACCCTGCTGGAGTCGAAGGGCGGCGCGGTCTACGCGGTCTGCGAGTCCGGCAACGCCAAGCTGATCGACTGGGAGCCGGCCGAGGGTTTCGAGGTGGAACGCGCCGACCCCGGCCCGGGGCTGACCGCCTCGGTGGTCTTCGCCGCCGACCTCAGCCGCTACCGCATGTCCGTGACCTGCCTCTCGGGCAAACCCAGCGCGGTGGTCCTCCCCCTCTGACCCCAGCTGGTCCTCAGGGGTGCCTCCGCAGCGCGGAGGCACCCCTGACAGCCAGCCAGGACCCGGGGGCGCGCTGCGGTCCGGGGTGGGCAGGGGCCTCGCGGGGCCTCACGGGCGGGACCCGGTGTGCGCGGCCCCCGCCGCGGCCAGCAGCGTCTCCGCGGCGGGGGTGCGGGAGTTGAGCAGGTGGCGGCGGTCGCGGTGGGTGGCGATCAGGCCGGCCGCGCGGAGGATCCGCAGGTGCTGGGAGATGCCACCGGCGGTGATGCCGGTGCGGCGGGCCAGCTCGGTGGTGGAGAGCGGGCCGGACAGGGCGGCCAGGATGCGGGCGCGGCCGGTGCCGAGCAGGGCGCTCAGCGCGTCCGGCGGGCGGGACGGTTCTTCCCACAGGGTGGCCACGCCGGCGGCCGGGTAGGCGAGTTGCGGTGTGCCCCAGGACGAGACGGTGAGCACCGACGGCCAGGCGAAGACCGACGGGATCAGCACCAGGTCACCGGCGTCCGGCACGTCCGGGGCGGTGCAGTGGCGCTGGTCGACGAGCAGCGTGCCGTCCCGCCAGTGGACCCGGTCGTGCAGGTCGGCGAGGACGGCGGGAGCGCCGTCGGTGGCCAGCCGGTGGGCGCGGCGGCGGACGTCCGCGTCGAGCAGGGCGTGGATCCGCGGCCAGTCCGGTGCGATCGCGGACCGCCAGTAGGCGGCGATCTCGTCGGCGAGCCGGGCCAGGCCGTCGCGCGGATCGGCGTGCAGCCGCCGCACCTCGGGGCCGGGTGAACCGGACATCAGGTCGAGGTGCGCGCGGACCACGTCGTCGCTGGTGGCGCGCAGGACCGCCAACTCGGCGTCGAGGCCGGGGTCCGGGCCGGTCGGCGGCGGCGTGAGGAAATCCGGGGCATAACCCCCGGTCGGCGGGATCAGGGCGGCGAGCAGGCCTTGCGGTCCGGGGCGGGTCCGGGCCGCCCATTTCTGATGTACGGACGGAACGCCCCGATCGTGCAGCACGCGCAGGCTGGCCAGCACCTCCCACAGGCCGGACACGGCGAACCTGATGCGGGAGGTGGCGATCGCGACCATGGTTTTAGTCTCCGCTAAATAGCTGCGTCCGTGCGGCCCGCCCGGGAAGACTTCCGGTGTGACTGACTTCCGTTCTCTGCATCAGCCCGGTTCCCCGCTCGTCCTGGTCAACGCGTGGGACGCGGCCAGCGCCCGGATCGTCGAGGCGGCCGGCGCCGCTGCCATCGCCACCACCAGCGCCGGGGTGGCCTGGAGCCTGGGTGCGCCGGACGGTGACGCGCTCGGTCGTGACCTGGCCGCCGAGCTGGCCCGCCGGGTGGTCGCGGCGGTCTCGGTGCCGGTCACCGTCGACGTCGAGTCCGGTTACGGCGACCCGGCCGGCACCCTGAAGGCGATGGCCGCGGCCGGTGTCGCCGGTGTCAACGTCGAGGACGGTTCCCGGTCCGCGGCCGAGCAGGTCGCCCGGCTGACCGCGGCGCACCAGGCGGCACCGGAGGTCTTCCTGAACGCCCGGATCGACACGCTGCTGTTCGGGCTCGGTGACGTGGCCGAGGCGATCAGCCGGGCCCGGGCCTATCTGGACGCCGGCGCGGACGGGATCTTCGTGCCCGGGGTGACCGACCCTGCGGTGATCACCGAGCTGGTCGCGGCGATCCCGGGGCCGCTCAACGTGATGACCGGGCCGGGCGCGCCGTCGATCGGCGAGCTGGCGAAGCTCGGTGTGGCCCGGATCAGCCTGGGGTCGTCGGTGGCGCAGGCGGCGTACGGGCTCGTCGACCGGGCGGCCCGGGAGATCTTCGGCGCGGGCACCTACCAGGAGCTGGCCGGCGCCGTCGAGTACGGCCGGATGAACACCCTCAGCCTGCACAAAGTCCAATCGTAGGGTCGGCTCCCAGAATCGGCAGATGATCTTCGTTGACGCGACCGGGAGGCGCCGGCGACTGCTCGGCGTCGCCGGTTTCCTGGTGACCCTGTTCGCGGCGCTCTACATGGGCGTGGTGGGTGCCGGCCTGGTGCGGGCCTCCGACGCGTCCCTCGCCGTCCGGGCCACGGTGTCCGCCGCACCCACCCCGTCGGCGTCGGTGAGCGCCTCCGCCGCGGCCGGCTAGCCGGCGAAGTCGTGGAACTGGCCGGTGAACTGGTACCTCGTCTGGGTGATCCCGCTGCAGGCGGCGTCCACCGAGCCGTCGTCGCAGTCGCCGTTGTCCCGGTTCACTGACCAGAACCGGACGAAGCCCAGCCCCTTCTGCCCGGCCCAGTCGAGCAGGTATGCCGCGTCCGCGGTCGTGGTGGTGCCGCCGGTGTTGTTCACGCCGATCATCGGGGTGACGCCGAGCATGGCGTAGCGGTCGTCGTCGTCCCGGTCCGGCCACACGGTGGCCAGGTCGGCGTGGACCGCCTCGGCGGCGAGGGTCATGGCCCGGCCCCACCCGCCGCCGGCCGCGCTGAAGTTCATCGTCATCGCGTTCACGGTGACCTCGACCCCGGCCGCCTCGGCGTTCCGCAGCAGCGCCAGGCCGTCGTCGGTGAGGCCGTCGGTGGTGCCCTCGACCGGGAGGGTCAGCGTGATCGCGGTGCCGCGCTCCTTCTGCAGGGCGGCGAGCGCCTCGGCCAGCGCGTCCAGCGGGACCTCCTGCTCGATGTCCACGTCCAGGCGGTTGGCGCCGGCCGCGTCCAGGGCCGATCCGTACGCGGTGACCAGCTGCTCCGGGGTGCAGACACTCTCCAGGTAGCTGCCGGTCGCGCCGCCGCTGGCCACGGTCACCTCGCCGCCCAGTGCGGCGATCTTGTCGATCTGGGCGGTGACCGTGGTGTCGTCGAGCGCGGTCCTGCCGTCCCAGGCCGGGGTGCACGTGCCGTTGCCGGCCAGCAGGAACGCGACGGTGAAGTCGGTCTGCCCGGTGGCGGCGGCGACCGCGTCCAGGTCGGCGCTGCTGCTGGTGACGTCGAGGTAGGGGGAGACCTTGACGGTCGGGGGGATGGCGGGGGCGCTCTGCGCGGTCCCGGTCGGTGCCGGGCCGGTGCTGGCGGCGGGACTCGTGCCCTTGTCGTCATCTCCCGAACAGCCACTGACCAGCAACAGGAGGACGACAGTCAGGGCGGGGAGGCGGTGGGGGAGCACGTCAGCACTATCCCACCGACAAAAGCCGCATGAAGCCGCAACAACGGCGCACCGGGCCGAGGGGTGACCCCCGGCCCGGCACCCCGGCAGGTCAGGCAGATGCGGCGGCCGCGGCCTTGCCCGCCTGGCGGCCGGAGAAGAGGCAGCCGCCCAGGAACGTGCCCTCCAGCGACCGGTACCCGTGCACCCCGCCACCGCCGAAACCGGCCACCTCGCCGGCCGCGTAGAGGCCCGGGATCGCCGCGCCGGCGGCGTTCAGCACCCGGCCGGACAGGTCGGTCTGCAGCCCGCCGAGGGTCTTGCGGGTGAGGATGTTGAGACGCACCGCGACCAGCGGCCCGGCGCTCGTGTCCAGCAGCTTGTGGATCGAGGCGGTCCGGCTGATCTGGTCACCGAGATAGTCCAGCGCGTTGCGGATCCCCATCACCTGGGCGTCCTTGCTGTACGCGTTGTCGATCTCCCGGTCCCGCGCGTCGACCTGCCGTTTCACCGCGGCCGGGTCGAGCAGGTTGTTGCCGGCCAGCCGGTTCATCCCGGCCACCAGCTCGGGCAGCGTCGCGGCCTGCACGAAGTCCACCCCGTACTTCTGGAACTTCTGGATCGGCTCCGGGGTCTGCCAGATCCGGGACAGCAGCAGCCACAGGTTCTTACCGGTCAGATCCGGGTTCTGCTCCGAGCCGGAGAGCGCGAACTCCTTGTCGACGATCTTCTGGGTGGTGACGAACCAGGAGTAGTCATATCCGGACGCGGTGATCGAGCCGAGCGTGTGCAGGGTGTCGTAGCCCGGCATGTCCGGCGCGCCGAACCGCTTGCCCTTGGCGTCGAGCCACATCGAGGACGGCCCGGGCAGGATCCGGATGCCGTGGTTCGGCCAGATCGGCGCGTAGTTGCGCAGGCCCTCGGTGTAGTGCCACATCCGGTCCGGGTTCACGATCCGCCCGCCGGCCTGCGCGGTGATCGACAGCATCCGGCCGTCCACGTGCGCCGGAACGCCGGTGATCATCGACTTGGGCGCGGGGCCGAGCCGGGCCGGCCAGTTCTGCCGGATCAGGTCCTGGTTCGCGCCGATCCCGCCGGACGTGACGATCACGATCGGCGCCTTCAGATCAAAATCACCGATCACGGTACGGGAGGACGGCGTCCCGCGAGCGGCCGTGCTGGCCTCCAGCACCGCCCCGCGCACGCCGGTGACCGCCCCGTTCGTGACGACCACCTCGTCCACCCGGTGCCGGAACTTGAAGACCACCTTGCCGGCCGCCACCCCGGCACGCACCTTCTTCTCGAACGGCTCGACGATGGCCGGTCCGGTGCCCCAGGTCACGTGGAAGCGCGGCACCGAGTTGCCGTGGCCGTCGGCCAGGCCACCGCCGCGCTCCGCCCAGCCCACTGCCGGGAACCACTGCAGCCCGAGCCCGGCCAGCCAGGAGCGCTTCTCGCCGGACGCGAACTGCACGTACGCCTGCGCCCACTTGTACGCCCAGTAGTCCTGCCCGGCCGGGTCGTCGATCCCGCGGTCGAACCCGGCCGTGCCCAGCCAGTCCTGCCAGGCCAGGTCGTACGAGTCCTTGACGCCCATCAGCCCCTGCTCGACCGAGTTGACCAGGAACAGCCCGCCGAACGACCACCAGGCCTGCCCGCCGAGGCTCGCCTCCGGCTCCTGGTCCAGCAGCAGCACCTTGCGCCCGGCCGCCACCAACTCGGACGTGGCGACCAGCCCGGCCAGCCCGTGCCCGATCACGATGGCGTCCGCGTCGGCTGCCGCGGCGGCGCCGAACGCCGGTGTCGCCCCGGTGGCGGCCAGAGCCGCCCCGGCCGTGGACGCAGCAAGTACGGTGCGGCGATTCATGAGCCCTCCTCGCTTTTCCTGGGCTCTGATGTAAACAAGACGGTCATCCCGCGCGGTAGTCGCTGGGGACCAAAGCGAAACTCGGTCGTTGTCGACCGGCGCTGTTGCGTACGGTTTTCCGGTGACCGAGATGAGATCCGTGCCAGAGAAGATCACCCTCGACGGCCTCGAGCGGAAATGGCGCGAGGTATGGGCCCGGAACGGCACCTACACGTTCGACCGGACGGCGCCCCGATCGCGGGTCTTCTCGATCGACACCCCGCCGCCGACGGTCAGCGGGTCGCTGCACGTCGGGCACGTGTTCTCGTTCACCCACGCCGACGCGATCGCCCGCTACCAGCGGATGACCGGCCGCGAGGTGTTCTACCCGATGGGCTGGGACGACAACGGGCTGCCGACCGAGCGCCGGGTGCAGAACCACTACGGCGTGCAGTGCGACCCGTCGCTGCCGTACGACCCGGACTTCACGCCGCCCTCGACGGTGCCGAGCCGGCCGCTGCCGATCTCCCGGCGCAACTTCGTCGAGCTGTGCCAGCGGCTGACCGCGATCGACGAGCAGGCGTTCGAGGACGTGTGGCGCCAGGTCGGGCTGTCCGTGGACTGGTCGCTGCAGTACAGCACGATCGACGACACCAGCCGGGCGGTCTCGCAGCGGGCGTTCCTGCGCAACCTGGAGCGTGGTGAGGCGTACCTCGCGGACGCGCCGACGCTCTGGGACGTCACGTTCCGGACGGCGGTGGCACAGGCCGAGTTGGAGGACCGGGAACGGCAGGGTGCGTACTACCGGCTCGCGTTCGGCCTGCCCGGCGGCGGGACCACGTACATCGAGACCACCCGGCCCGAACTGCTCCCGGCCTGCGTGGCGCTCGTCGCGCATCCCGGCGACGAGCGGTACCAGAAGCTGTTCGGCACGTATGCCACCACGCCGGTGTTCGGCGTCCAGGTGCCGATCCGGGCGCACCCGCTGGCCCAGCCGGACAAGGGCTCCGGCATCGCGATGATCTGCACGTTCGGCGACCTCACCGACGTGATCTGGTGGCGTGAGCTGGACCTGACGACCCGCCCGGTGATGGGCCGGGACGGCCGCCTGCTGGCCCAGCCGCCCTCGGACGTGCCGGCCGGGCCTTACGCCGAGCTCGCCGGGAAGACCGCGTTCTCGGCGAAGGAGAAGATGGTCGAGCTGCTGCGGGCCGCCGGCGCGCTGGACGGCGAACCCCGGCCGACCACACAGCAGGTGAAGTTCTACGAAAGGGGCGACAAGCCGCTCGAGATCGTCACGACCCGGCAGTGGTACATCCGCAACGGCGGCCGGGACGCCGCGCTGCGCGCTGCCCTGCTCGCGCGGGGCCGCGAGATGACCTGGTCACCGGAGTTCATGCGGAACCGGTACGAGAGCTGGGTGGAGGGCCTGGCCGGTGACTGGGTGATCAGCCGGCAGCGGTTCTTCGGCGTGCCGTTCCCGATCTGGTACCCCCTCGACGCGGCCGGTGAGCCGGACCACGCCGCGCCGATCACCGCGACCACGCTGCCGGTCGACCCGAGCAGCGACACCCCGCCCGGCTTCACCGAGGACCAGCGCGACAAGCCGGGCGGCTTCACCGGCGACCCGGACGTGATGGACACCTGGGCCACCTCGTCGCTCACCCCGGAGATCGCCGGCCGGTGGGGCCTGGACGACGACCTGTTCGAGCGGGTCTTCCCGATGGACCTGCGCCCGCAGGCCCACGAGATCATCCGTACCTGGCTGTTCGCCACGGTGCTCCGCGCCCACCAGGAGTTCGACAGCCTGCCGTGGCGCACCGCGCTGCTCTCCGGCTGGATCCTCGACCCGGACCGCAAGAAGATGTCGAAGTCCAAGGGCAACACCGTCACCCCGATGGCGCTGCTGGAGGAGTACGGCTCGGACGCGGTCCGCTACTGGGCGGTCAGCGGCCGCCCGGGCACCGACACCGCGTTCGACACCGGCCAGATGAAGGTCGGCCGCCGGCTCGCCATCAAGATCCTCAACGCGACGAAGTTCGTGCTCCGGTTCGGCGTCGCCGCCGATCTCGAGGCCGCTGCCGTCACCGAACCGCTGGACCGCGCCATGCTCGCCGGTCTCGAGGCCGTCGTGGCTGACGCCACCAGGCACTTCGAGGGGTACGACTACGCGCGCGCCCTGGAACGCACCGAGCAGTTCTTCTGGACGTTCTGCGACGACTACCTGGAGCTGGTCAAGGAGCGGGCGTACGCCGACCCGGCCGACCCGGCCACCCGATCGGCACACGCCGCGCTGGCGCTCGCCCTGCGGACGTTGCTGCGGCTGTTCGCGCCGGCGCTGCCGTTCGTCGCCGAGGAGGCCTGGTCCTGGTGGCAGGACGGTTCGGTGCACCGCGCCGCGTGGCCGTCCGCCGGCGAACTCGCGCCGGCACTGGACCCGGCGGCCCCGGCCACGCTGCTCGGCCTGGCCGGCACCGTGCTCGGCCTGGTGCGCAAGGCGAAGTCCGAGGCCAAGCAGTCGATGCGTACCGAGGTGGCCCACCTGACGGTGCGCGGACCGGAGGCCGACGTGCTCGCCTTCGGCCTGGTCAGGCCGGACGTGCAGGCAGCCGGCGTGGTCCGCGAGGTGACCGTCGAGGCGGTCGGTGAGACGGTGCTCGCCGAGGTCCGTCTTGCCTAGTTGACACCGGGGAGGGGCCTTCGTGCCCCTCCTCAGCGTGTCCGCTGCGGTACGCTCCGCCCGTGCCCGACAAGATCAACGCTCGCCGCTTCCCGCGGTCGAAGCCGTTCGAGTTCCTGGTGCTGCTCATCGTGGCGGTAGTGGTCGCCGCCGGGGTGCGCACCTTCCTGGTGCAGACCTTCTACATCCCGTCCGGATCGATGGAGAACACGCTTCTCCTGAACGACAAGGTCCTGGTGAACAAGGCGGTCTACCGGTTCCGGGACCCGGCGCGCGGCGAGATCGTGGTCTTCGAACCGCCGGTCGGCTGGGGCATCGGCCCCAGCGAGCAGGAGTACATCAAGCGGGTGATCGGCATCGGCGGCGACCGGGTGGTCTGCTGCGACGCCGACAAGCGGATCACCGTGAACGGGCACGCCCTGGCCGAGGACTACCTGTTCCCCGGCGACGCGCCGTCCGACGAGGAGTTCGACGTGACCGTCCCGGCGGGCCGGATGTTCATGATGGGCGACCACCGCTCGGACTCGGCCGACTCCCGCGCCCACATGGACAGCGACCAGGGCACCATCCCGGTGGACCGGGTGGCCGGGCGGGCCTTCGCCATCTACTGGCCGTCGTCCCGGTGGCGCTCCCTGTCAGTCCCGTCCACCTTCGACGCCATCCCCTGACGACCCGGCCTGCCCGGACGTCCGCTGCCGGACCAGCCCGGGGGGTGATCTGTTCAGCGGTGTCCATCGAGGACCCTCACGCCTGTTCGACGACCGGGCGCAGCAGGCCCACGCCGTCCGGGAACAGGTAGGAGCCGCTCTCCGCCCCGAACCGGTCCACCACGTCACCGGGACGGAGGTGGAACTCGATGCTGGTCACCGCACCCCGCTGCGCCGCCTCGTCCATCCCGAAGTCGACGAGCTCGGTGAGCCGCTTGCTGCGCTCGGCTGCCACGGCCTCGTCGGCGTCGCCGAACACGGCCGGCTCCGGCCCCTCGAAGACCAGCTCTCGTTCCGCGTTCAGTCGCGCCGCTTCTCGTTTGACCCGTTCGGTATCCGCGGCCAGTTCCTTGCGGGACAACCGGGGCACGTTCGGGTCCGGCGGGCGGGGGTGGCGGGTGAACTCCCGGACCTCCCGCAGCCGATCGTAGAAATTGCGGGCAGCCTCTGCCTCGGAGGTGTACTCGCCGTGAACCCACTCCAGCGATCGCTCCCGGTTCCCGACCACCCAACGGTCGTCCCGGTGTTCCAGGAGCAGATAGGCGCCCTGATCCCGGGCCAGCCGAACCAGTCCCGGTACCTCGTAGAACTCGCCGTCGGGTACGCCCGCGGCCCGGAGCGCGACGATGAGGCTCTGCCGGACGTGCTGGATCCCACCGCCGGGCTGGCCGAACGCCGGGGCGATCGAGCCGCTCTCCACATTGAACGCCCGCCGCACCTCGTATCGGTGGTAGCCGTGCGGCGCACGGTCGCCGGGAGGTTGTCCCAAGTTGCTCGGTGGCAACGCCCGCTGCTCGAACGGTGGTCAGGGTATTTCCAGCTGCCCTTGCCGCTGTCCCCGTGGGTGTTCAGGAAGTCGTCACGGCTCTGCCCGCCGTAGCGCTTCCAGTTGCCCATGAGCCGGGACACCCGCCGATGCTTGATGCTCCTCGGCCCCAGCCGCCAGTCGTTGCCTGGTTGCTTGAACCGCCGCCGTCCCGCCCGCTTCTGTGTCTTCCGCAGATGCGCCAGCCCGGCCCGGACCAGCTTCCCGCCCGCTCTGCCCCGCCCGTGCGGCGCCACCTACGCCCACTCCGGGCGACGCCCGCAGCCAGCCCCGCCCAGTCCCCTCACCCCGCCTGTCTGACACTGATCACCTACCCCCGCGACCCCGAAAGGCGCAGACCCGTGCGTACGGGATGGGGCTTGATGGTGTCGTCCCGACAACCGGGAGTGGGGCAACCACCGCGACCGAACAGCAGATGGGGCTCCGGGGTATCCCCGGCGTGGGGTCTGGGGCTCGGGTCCCAGGCCAGAAAAGCACGATGGCGCCGCGTCCGCGCTTTCCGCGGACAAACGACGCCTGCCAAATCGTGCCCCCGGCAGGATTCGAACCTGCGCTTTCGCCTCCGGAGGGCGACGCTCTATCCCCTGAGCTACGGGGGCTCAGTGCTTGGAAAGCCTAGCAGGACCTCCGGAAGCACCGCCAATCGGCGTCGCCGGGTCGGGTGATCAGCCGGATTGGGCCTGCTTGAGCAGGTCGTCGATCAGCTGGATCTCGCCCTGCTGCGCGGTGACCATGCTGTCGGCGAGCCAGTCGACGTCCTTGTTGTCGGACAGGTTCTCGGCCTCCTGGGCCATGTGGATGCCGCCCAGGTGGTGCGCCCGCATCAGGGTGAGGAACTGGACGTCCAGGTCCTTGCCGGTGGCCTTGCGCAGCGAGGCGAGCTGCTCGGGGGTGGCCATGCCGGGCATCAGGCCGTCGACGACCGAGCCGGCCGCGTCCGGCATCCAGGCCATCGGCTGCTCGCCGCCGGTCGGGCTGAGGTCCCAGTCGCGCAGCCAGGCCTGCATGTACCCGATCTGGGCCTGCTGGGTGGTGGCGATGTCGGCCGACAGCGTGACGATGGCCGGGGTGATCGAGTCGGCGTGCGCCTCCATCGCCATCTCGACCGCCTGCGCGTGGTGGGTCGACATGTCGCGGAGGAAACCCGCCTCGACGGAGTCGTCGGCCGGGGTCCGGAACCGGGGGACCACCAGGCCGATCCCGGCGCCGAGCACGATCCCGGCGAGCAGCAGCGCGAGCGCCGCATACCCGAAGCGGTGACGCGCGGGAACCTCCCCGGACGCCGGCGCGGCGTCCAGGGAGGTGGTGTCCGAGCTCATCAGCTGCCGGTGTCCGAGCTGGCGCCGTCGCTGACGGCCGCGCTGACCGGGTCGGAGGTGGTGTTGCCGCTGGAGCAGGCCGCGCCGGGCTCCATCGAGGCCTTGACCCGGGCCGCGGAGATGAACGTGTCGATCCGCGAGTCGTTCACGTCGTCGGTCTTGAGCTGGTAGCCCCAGACCTGGACGGAGACGTTCTTGTCGAGTCCGGCGTAGGGGGACATCAACATGTAGTCCTTGCCCTCCACCTTCTTCTGCAGGGTGGCGACCTGGTCGGCGGCCAGACCCTGCTTGTACGTGATCCAGACCGCGCCGTGCTCGAGGCTGTGCACCGCGTGCTCGTTGGCGATCGGCGCGGTGTACACGTCGCCCTGGCAGTTCTGCCAGGTCTGGTTGTGCGCGCCGCCGACCGGGGGACTCGTCACATACGTCAGCGGACCGGCCTTGTGGGTGCGGTCGTCGATCAGCGCGTTCTTCTGCGCGCGGTAGTTGACCACGCCCTGGATCTCGGCCACCTTGTCGGTCCAGTCGCGGGAGCCCTGCACCGAGGCGTACACGCCGTACCCGATGATGCCGCCGGCGATCACGACGACCAGGCCCGCCACGGCGATCGGGCCCCAGTTGCGGCCGCCTGCGACCTTGACCGGGGCGATCGGCTTGCGGCCCTTGCCGCCCGGCTTGGTGGCGTTCGGCCGATTGGCCCCGGGTTTGCCGGTCGGCGGCTTACCCTGACCGGTGGTCTTGCCGACCTTCACGGTGGACGGGACCCGTTCGGGCCCCGGCGTGCTCATACTCATCGCGCCTCGTCGATTCGTCAAAAAGGGGAAGGGCGGGGCTCGGGTGGCCGCCGAACGCTGAAGTCTACCCCCGATAGCATGGCCCAGTGACTCCCGCCAACCTTGCTGACACCGTTCTCTCAGCTGCTCGTGCCGTATTCGAGACGCGTGGCCTGGACCTGGCCGCGCTGCCCGCGACCACGGCGCTGGAGCGGCCCCGCAACCCCGAGCACGGCGACTACGCCTCCACGCTCGCCCTGCAGCTGGGCAAGAAGGTCGGTGTGGCGCCACGCGAGCTGGCCGCCGCGCTCGCCGAGGAGCTGGGCCGCCGCGACGGGATCAAGACGGTGGAGATCGCCGGGCCGGGCTTCCTGAACATCCGGCTGGACGCCGCCGTGACCGGCGCGATCGCCCGCCTGGTGGTCGAGGCCGGCGCCGCGTACGGCCGGAACACCCAGCTCACCGGTCAGCGGATCAACCTGGAGTTCGTCTCGGCGAACCCGACCGGCCCGATCCACCTGGGGCACACCCGGTGGGCCGCGGTCGGTGACTCGCTGCGCCGGGTGCTGACCGCCGCCGGCGCCGAGGTGACCAGCGAGTACTACATCAACGACGCGGGTGCCCAGGTCGACCGGTTCGCCCGGTCGCTGTACGCCGCCGCGAACGGTGAGCCGGCCCCCGAGGACGGGTACGGCGGCGACTACATCGGCGAGATCGCCCAGCGGATTCTCAGCGCGGACCCGTTGCTGGCCGGTCAGCCGGCCGAGACCGCGCTGCCGGAGTTCTGGTCGCTCGGCTACCAGCTGATGCTCAAGGAGATCCGGGAGAGCCTGGAGCGCTTCGGCGTGCACTTCGACGTGTGGTTCTCCGAGAAGGAGCTGCACGAGGGCGGCGCGGTCGAGCACGCCATCGCCGAGCTGCGCAAGCAGGGGCACATCTTCGACGACGGCGGCGCGGTCTGGCTGCGCACCACCGACTTCACCGACGACAAGGACCGGGTGCTGATCCGGTCCAACGGCGAGAAGACCTACTTCGCGGCCGACGCGGCGTACTACATCAACAAGCGCGAGCGCGGCTTCGACAAGTGCATCTACCTGCTCGGCGCGGACCACCACGGCTACATCGGCCGGCTCAAGGCGATCGCGGCGTGCGCCGGCGACGACCCGAAGCAGAACATCGAGATCCTGATCGGCCAGCTGGTGAACCTGGTCCGCGCCGGTCAGCCGGTGCGGCTGTCCAAGCGGGCCGGCAACATCATCACGCTGGACGAGCTCGTCGACGCGGTCGGCGTGGACGCCGCGCGGTACTCGCTGGCCCGGTCCTCCACCGACTCGATGCTGACCCTGGACATCGAGGAGATCACCAAGCACTCCAGCGACAACCCGGTCTTCTACGTGCAGTACGCGCACGCCCGGATCTCCTCGATCCTGCGCAACGCCGCGGAGAAGAAGATCACCCGGGGTGACGACTTCGACCCGTCGCTGCTCGCCCACGAGCGGGAGAACAGCCTGCTCAAGACGCTCGGCCAGTTCCCGGCCGTGGTGGCCACCGCGGCCGAGCTGCGCGAGCCGCACCGGATCGCGGTCTACCTGGAGGAGCGGGTCGCCACCGACTGGCACCGGTTCTACGACGCCTGCCAGGTGGTGCCGAAGGGCGACGAGCCGGTCGCCGCGGTGAACCTGGCCCGGCTGTGGCTGGCCGAGGCCACCCGTACGGTGATCGCGAACGGTTTGGACCTGCTCGGCGTCTCGGCCCCGGAGAAGATGTAGCCATGCGCGCACATGAGGCCGGGGCACTGCACGGCGACCTCGGCAACCGTGGTCCGGCGTGGCTCCGTACCCCGGAAGATGTCAACGCCCTGATGCCGGAACTCTGGCCGCGGACCGTGACCCGCGGCGACGCCGGGCCCCTGGTGATCGGCGGCGTGAGCGTCACCGAGCTGGCCGCCGACTACGGCACCCCGGCCTACCTGCTCGACGAGGAGGACCTGCGGGCCCGCTGCCGTGACTTCGCGGCCGCCTTCGCCGGCGCGGACGTCTACTACGCCGGCAAGTCGTTCCTCTGCAAGGCGGTCGTCCGGATCGTCGAGGAGGAGGGCCTCTTCCTCGACGTGTGCTCGGGCGGCGAGCTGGCGGTGGCCCTCGCGGCCGGGTTCCCGCCGGAGCGGCTGGGCTTCCACGGCAACAACAAGTCGCAGTCCGAGCTGCGCCGCGCGCTGGACGCCGGGGTCGGCCGGATCATCGTCGACTCGTTCGACGAGATCGTCCGGCTCTCCGAGCTGTCCCGCGAGCTGAACAAGCGGCCGGGTGTGCTGGTCCGGGTCACCGTCGGCGTCGAGGCGCACACCCACGAGTTCATCGCGACCGCGCACGAGGACCAGAAGTTCGGTTTCTCGCTGGCCGGTGGCGCGGCGTTCGCGGCCTGCGCGCAGATCCTCGACGAGGGTGTGCTCGACCTGCGCGGGCTGCACTCGCACATCGGTTCGCAGATCTTCGACACCAGCGGGTTCGAGGTGGCCGCCCGGCGGATCCTGGAGCTGCAGGCGCAGGTCCGGGACGCGCGCGGGGTGGAGCTGCCGGAGCTGGACCTGGGCGGCGGGTTCGGTATCGCGTACACCACGCAGGACGACCCCGCCACGCCCGGCGATCTGGCCAAGCGGATCAACAAGATCGTCGAGTCGGAGTGCGAGATGGCCGCGTTGCGGGTGCCGCGCCTGTCGATCGAGCCGGGCCGGGCCATCGTGGGGCCGGCCGTGTTCACCCTCTACGAGGTCGGCACGGTCAAGGACGTCGACGGGATCCGGACGTACGTGAGTGTCGACGGCGGGATGAGCGACAACATCCGGACCGCGCTCTACGACGCGTCCTACTCGGCCACTCTGGCCAACCGGAGCTCCATCGCGGAGCCGATGCTCGCCCGCGTGGTGGGAAAACATTGTGAGTCCGGGGACATCGTCGTGAAGGATGAATTCCTGCCCGCTGACGTGCAGCCCGGAGATCTTGTTGCGGTGCCGGGTACCGGCGCCTATTGCCGGAGCATGGCCAGCAACTACAACCACGTTCCTCGGCCGCCCGTGGTGGCGGTGCGCGACGGCGCTGCCCGCGTCATCGTGCGGCGCGAGACCGAGGACGACCTGCTTGCATTGGATGTTGGATGAGCCCAGCAACTGAGCTGACTGAAAAGCCAGCAGTCCGTCTCGCCCTTCTCGGCTGCGGCACGGTCGGCACTGAAGTGGTCCGGCTGCTGCACGAGCAGGCCGACGACCTGACCGCCCGGATCGGCGCACCGCTGGAGCTGGTCGGCATCGCGGTGCGGCGGCTCGGCCGCGAGCGCGGCGACCTGCCGATCGACCCGGCCCTGTTCACCTCGGACGCGCTCGGCCTGATCAAGCGCGACGACGTGGACATCGTGATCGAGGTGGTCGGCGGCATCGACACGGCGCGCACCTGGCTGGTCGAGGCGCTGCACGCGGGCAAGAGCGTGGTCACCGCGAACAAGGCGCTGCTCGCCGAGGACGGCGGCACCCTGCACGACGCGGCCGCCCAGGGCGGTGCCGACCTGTACTACGAGGCCGCGGTGGCCGGCGCGATCCCGCTGCTGCGCCCGCTGCGCGAGTCGTTGCACGGTGACCGGGTCACCGCGGTGACCGGCATCGTGAACGGCACCACCAACTTCATCCTCTCCTCGATGGCGTCCACCGGCGCCGGCTTCAACGAGGCGCTCGAGGAGGCCACCGAGCTGGGGTACGCCGAGGCCGACCCGACCGCCGACGTGGAGGGCTTCGACGCCGCCGCGAAGGCCGCGATCCTGGCCTCGCTGGCGTTCCACACCCGGGTCACCGCGGCGGACGTGTTCCGCGAGGGGATGACCGGGGTGACGGCCGGCGACATGGCCAGCGCCAAGGAGATGGGCTGCACGATCAAGCTGCTCTGCATCGCGCAGCGCGGCTCCGGCCCGGACGGCGACGAGACGGTGTCGGTCCGGGTCCACCCGGCGATGATCCCGCTGACCCACCCGCTGGCCGGTGTCGGCGACGCGTTCAACGCGGTCTTCGTCGAGGCCGAGGCGGCCGGTCCGCTGATGTTCTACGGCCGTGGCGCCGGTGGCCGGCCGACCGCCAGCGCGGTCCTCGGCGACATCGTGGCGGCGGCCCGCAACAAGATCAGCGGGACCCGCGCCCCGAGCGAGAGCAACTACGCCAAGCTGCGGGTCCGCCCGATCGGCGAGTCGCTGACCCGGTACCACATCAGCCTCGACGTGGCCGAGCGCCCGGGCGTGCTGGCCACCGTGGCCGGGGTCTTCGCCCAGCACGAGGTCTCGATCGCCACGGTCCGGCAGTCCGGCCGGGCGGATGACGCGAAACTGGTCATCGTGACCCACAGCGCCCCGGACGCCGCTCTGGCGGCTACCGTCGAGGCGCTGGCCGGGCTGGACATCGTCCGGTCCATCGCCAGTGTGCTGCGGGTCGAGGGCGGGGCGGGCTAGGACCGCCGCGTGGGGCGCCGTCCTGAATAATGGACTTCCGGTCCCAAAGATCGGATTACTGGGGCACGCTGTGCGCGATTGCCCAGCTGGAGTGAGGAGTACGACCATGTGGCGGGGTCTGATCGAGGCGTACCGGGACCGCCTTCCGGTGACCGAGGCCACCCCGGTGGTCACGTTGCACGAGGGCAACACACCGCTGGTGCCGGCGCCGGTGCTGTCCCAGCGGGTCGGCGCGGACGTCTACCTCAAGGTGGAGGGCGCGAACCCGACCGGCTCGTTCAAGGACCGCGGCATGACCATGGCCGTCTCCAAGGCGGTCGAGGAGGGTTCCAAGGCGATCATCTGCGCCTCCACCGGCAACACGTCGGCGTCCGCCGCGGCCTATGCGGCCCGCGCCGGGATCGCCTGCGCGGTGCTGGTGCCGCAGGGCAAGATCGCGCTCGGCAAGCTGGCGCAGGCCCTGGTGCACGGGGCCCGGCTGCTGCAGGTCGACGGCAACTTCGACGACTGCCTGGCGCTCGCCTCGAAGCTCTCCCAGGACTACCCGGTCTCCCTGGTCAACTCGGTGAACATCTTCCGGCTGCACGGGCAGAAGACCGCGGCCTTCGAGATCGTCGAGGCGCTCGGCGACGCGCCGGACATCCACTGCCTGCCGGTCGGCAACGCCGGCAACATCTCCGCGTACTGGATGGGCTACCAGGAGGACAAGGAGGCCGGCAACAGCACCCGGCTGCCGAAGATGTACGGCTTCCAGGCCTCCGGCGCCGCACCGATCGTGAACGGCAAGGTGGTCGAGCAGCCGTCCACGATCGCCACCGCGATCCGGATCGGCAACCCGGCGAGCTGGACCAAGGCCCTCGACGCGCGGGACGCCTCGGGCGGCCTGATCTCGGCGGTCACCGACCGGGACATCCTGAACGCGTACCGGCTGCTGGCCCGCGAGGTCGGTGTCTTCGTCGAGCTGGGCAGCGCGGCCAGCGTGGCCGGTCTGCTGCAGCAGGCGGCGGCCGGGAAGATCCCGGCCGGCTCGCGGGTGGTCTGCACGGTCACCGGGCACGGCCTGAAGGACCCGGAGTGGGCGATCTCCACGGCGCCGTCGCCGACCGTGATCGCCAACGACGCCCTGCTCGCGGCGAAGGCGCTAGACCTGGCCTGACGCCTCGTCCCGGATCGCCGCGGCCTCCCGCAACAGGAGGCGCGTCGCTTGAGACACCACCGCGAGCTCCTCGGCTGAGAGTCGGCTGAGGAGGTCGCGCTGTTTCGCCACCCCGGCGGTGATGATGCCGTCGATGAGTTCGGTGCCCGCTTTCGTCAGCCCGATCCGGCGGATCCGCCGATCGTGCACGTCTTCCGTGCGCGTGACGAGTTCCTGCACCACGAGCCGGTCGATCATGCCGCTCAGTGCGGCGGCGCCGACGCCCACCAGGCGGGCCAGTTCGCCGCCCGCCAACGTCCCGTGCCGGGACAGCAACAAGAGTATTTTCAACTGCGACATCGTCAGATGCGACGAGAAGAGCGGATCTGACCGGTCGTCGGCGAACAGGTGCTGCATCCGGATGTGTGCGCCCATGATGTCCGCGATGAGCTGTTCTTTCTCGCTCAGCGCCCGCTCCTTATGTGACGTCCCGATGGCCGTGGTGGGTCCACCTCGTAACGGACCCTATCAACGGGGTTTGTTCGCGACCTACCTTGAGGCGCGCCTCAAGGTAGGGAGGCAGATCGTCTCCACCGTCGCGAACAAACCCCGCAGGGACCCCATCGAAAACCATTTGTTCGTGTCAGGCAAACTATCAGTGTCGGACGAAATTATCTCGGGGGAGCGCCCATGTCAGCCCTGACACGGCTCAGCCTTGCCAACCGAGGCCTGGTAGCCCTGATCGCCATCGTGATCAGCGGCTTCGGCCTCTATGCGATCCCGTCCTTGAAACAGCAGCTCTTTCCGTCGATCGAGCTGCCGGCGGCCTTCGTCAGCGCGGTGCTGCCCGGCGCCTCGCCGGAGACGGTCGAGCAGACGGTCACCAAGCCGATCGAGGATGCGGTCAAGGGCATCGACGGCATCGACTCGGTCACCTCGACCTCGCGTGAGAACGTGACGAGCGTCGTCGTGCTGTTCGAGTTCGGTACGGACATCGAGTCCGCCGTCAACCAGGTCACCACCTCGATCAACCGGATCCAGTCGCAGCTGCCGGCCGACGTCGACCCTCAGGTCTTCGCGGGTGGCACCGACGACATCCCGGCCATCGTGCTCGCCGCCTCCGGTGGCGGCGACGAGAGCGCCCTGCTCAGCAAGCTCAACGAGACAGTGGTCCCGGAGCTGAACGGCATCTCCGGCGTCCGCGACACCCAGGTCACCGGCTCCCGGGCCAAGCAGGTCGTGATCACGCCGGACCTGGCGAAGATGGGCGCGGCCGGGGTCAGCCCGGCGTCGCTCACCACGGTGCTGCAGGCCAACGGCGTCTCCATCCCGGCCGGCACGGTGACCGAGGGCACCAAGTCGCTGACCGTGCAGGTGGGCACCCCGATCACCACGGTGCAGCAGCTGCAGGACGTCTACCTGACCGGCGCTCGCGGGCCGGTGCGCCTCGCCGACGTCGCCACGGTGGAGAGCAAGCTGCCGGCCGCCGACGGGTACACCCGCACCGACGGGGTGGACAGCCTGGGCATCGCGGTCACCGCGCGCCCGGACGGCAACCCGGTGGAGATCTCGCACCAGGTCCGCGACATGCTCGCCGACCTGGAGAAGGACTCCGGCGCCAAGCTCACCGTGATCACCGACCAGGCGCCGTTCGTGGAGCGCTCGATCAAGAGCCTGACCACCGAGGGACTGCTCGGCCTGGTGATGGCCGTGGTGGTCATCCTGATCTTCCTGCTCAGCGTCCGCTCGACGCTCGTCACCGCGGTTTCCATCCCGCTCTCGGTGCTGATCGCGCTGATCGCGCTCTGGGCCGGCGACTACACGCTCAACCTGCTCACCCTCGGCGCGCTGACGATCGCGGTGGGCCGGGTGGTGGACGACTCGATCGTGGTGCTGGAGAACATCAAACGACATCTCGAGTACGGCGAGGAGAAGGTCCACGCCATCCTCGGCGCGGTCCGCGAGGTGTCCGGCGCGGTGGTCGCCTCCACGCTCACCACGGTCGCCGTCTTCGCCCCGATCGCCCTGGTCGGCGGCCTGGTCGGGCAGATCTTCTCGTCCTTCGCAATCACCGTGACGGTGGCGCTGCTGGCGTCGCTGTTCGTGGCGCTGACCGTGGTGCCGGTGCTGGCGTTCTGGTTCCTCAAGCCGCCGGCCGACGACGCCGACACCGAGGCGATCCGCAAGACCGCCGAGGAGAAGGAGCTGCGCAGCCCGCTGCAGCGCGGATACCTGCCGGTCATCAAGTTCGCCACCACCCGCCGCTGGACCACGGTGCTGATCGGCATCGCGGTGCTGCTCGGCACGTTCGCCCTGTCCACCCGGCTGGAGACGAACTTCCTGGACCAGTCCGGCCAGGACAGCATCACGGTCTCCCAGGAGCTGCCGGTCGGCACCAGCCTGGCGGCCACCGACGAGGCGGCCAGGAAGGTCGAGGCGATCCTCTCGGACCGCGACGACGTGACGACGTACCAGGTCACCGTCGGCGGCAACTCGTCGAACCCGTTCGCCGGGGGCGGCGGTGGCGCCACCGCGACGTTCAACGTGGCGCTGAGCGAGGACGCCGACACCGAGCAGGTCTCCGACCAGCTGCGCGACGAGTTCGCCAAGCTCACCGACGCCGGTGAGATCAAGATCGGTCAGGACAGCTCCGGGCTGGGCAGCAGCCAGCTCTCCGTCGAGGTCACCGCGGCCGACAACGACGTGCTGACCGCCGCGACCGAGCAGGTCCGCACCGCGATGACCGGGATCGGCGGAGTCAGCGACGTGGACACCACGCTGGCCGCCAGCGTGCCGCGCCTGGACGTGGTGGTGAACCGCAAGGCCGCCGCCGAGGCCGGTCTCACCGAGGCGCAGATCGGCCAGACCGTGGCCGGCCTGTTCCGGTCCGCCCCGGCCGGCACCGTCGCGATCGACGGGGCCAGCGAGGACGTGGTCATCTCGTTCGGCGCCGCGCCGACCGACCCGGACGCGCTGAAGAACGTGCCGCTGACCACCGCCAAGGGCACCGTGCCGCTGAGCAAGGTGGCCGAGGTCAAGCAGGTCAACGGCCCGGAGCAGGTCACCCGGGTGGACGGCAACCGCACCGCCACGGTGACCGGCGCGGTGACCGGCTCCAACCTCAGCAAGGTCAACACGGATCTGACCGAGAAGCTGGACGCGCTCGACCTGCCGGCCGGCGCCTCGTACACGGTCGGTGGCGTCAGCGCCGACCAGCAGGAGGCGTTCGCGCAGCTCGGCCTCGCCGTGCTGGCGGCCATCGCGATCGTCTTCATCATCATGGTGGCGACGTTCCGCAGCATCGTGCAGCCGATCATCCTGCTGGTCTCCATCCCGTTCGCGGCGACCGGCGCGATCGGCCTGCTGCTGGCGACCGGCACCCCGCTCGGTGTGCCGGCCCTGATCGGGGTGCTGATGCTGGTCGGCATCGTGGTCACCAACGCGATCGTGCTGATGGACCTGATCAACCACTACCGGGCGGCCGGCATGGGTGTCCAGGAAGCGGTGGTCGAGGGCGGCCGGCACCGGCTGCGGCCGATCCTGATGACCGCCATCGCGACGATCTTCGCGCTCATCCCGATGGCGCTGGGTCTCACCGGCGAGGGCGGCTTCATCTCCCAGCCGCTGGCCATCGTGGTGATCGGTGGTCTGGTCAGCTCGACGCTGCTCACCCTGGTGCTGGTGCCCGCGCTCTACACGCTGGTGGAGAACCGCAAGGAGCGTCGCCGGGCCAAGCGCGAGGCCAAGCGGCTGGCCAAGGGCGGCAAGCCGGTCACGCCGGCCGAGCCGACGGCCGAGCCGGTGACCGTGCCGGACGACGCCCCGGTGGCGTCGACGGTGCCGGTCGAGCCCGCTTCCAGCGGCGCGCTGCGGGGCTACACCGATCAGTTCGAGGTGCTCAAGATGCCCAAGGGGCCGGCCAAGCCGGTGCAGGAGTAGGGCGTACCGAAAAACTAAGCAAGAAATAAGGAAGCGATGCCCGGCCCCGGCGGCCGGGCATCGGCCTTTTCCGGGGTACGACTACATTCCGGTACGTGCCAGCAACGTTCTCGGTCCTTACCCGGAATCGTGATTTCCGCCGTCTGTTCACCGCTGAGCTGGTGGTCTTCGGCGCGGACTGGTTCGTGATGGTGCCGTTGCTGGTGTTGCTGCCCGAGCTCACCGGCCACGGGTTCTGGGGCGGTCTGGTGCTGGCCGTGGACACCGGGATCAACGCGCTGCTGCTCCCCTACACCGGGACGATCGCCGACCGGCTGGACCGGCGGAAGATCCTGATCGTGGCGAACCTGGCGTCGTTCGCCGCGGTGTTGCTGCTCTTCGCGGTGCGGTCGGCGGCCACCGCGCCGCTCGCCCTGATCGCGATCGGTGCGATGGCCGTCGCCAAGGCGTTCTACCAGCCGGCCAGCTCGGCGGCGCTGCCGAACGTGGTGGACCCGGCCGACCTGCCCGCCGCGAACGCGATCTCCGGCTCGGCGTGGGGCACCATGACGATCCTCGGCGCGTCGCTCGGCGGCGTGGTGAGCAGCCTGTTCGGCCCGTACGTCAGCTTCACCGTGACCGCGGCCGGCCTGCTGATCGCGAGCCTGCTCACCGCGCTGGTCCGCCGCCCGCTGCAGGCCGAGCGCGCCGCGGACGCCGAGCGGCCGGAGACCGGGCACGCCCTGCGGGAGGCGCTGCGGTACATCGTGATCCGTCCCCGGCTGCGGGCGCTGGTCACCGTGAAGTCGGCGGTCGGCCTGGGCAACGGGGTGCTGACCGTGTTCCCGCTGATCGCCGCCGCGCACGGCGCCGGTGAGCTGGGCGCCGGTCTGCTCTTCGCGGTCCGCGGCCTCGGCGCGCTGGTCGGCCCGATGGTGATGCGCCCGGTGCTGGCCCGCCCGGCCTGGCTGTTCACCGGCCTGGCCCTGTCGATGAGCCTGTACGGCCTCGGCTACCTCGGTGTCGCCTTCACCAGCTGGTTCCCGCTGGTCCTGCTGCTGGTCTTCGTCGCGCACTTCGCCGGCGGCACCAACTGGGTGCTCTCCAACTACGCGCTGCAGGCCGAGGTGCCGGACCGGCTGCGCGGGCGGGTGTTCGCCACCGACATGATGCTGGCGACGCTCGCCATCTCGATCAGCCAGCTGGGTGCCGGCGCGGTCGTCGACCACGTGTCCCAGCGGGCCGTGCTGGCGGTGTGCGGCCTGATCACGGTGCTCTACGCGGCCGGCTGGTGGCTGGCGACCCGGGGGCTGGCGCGCCGGTCGGCGTCCGGGAATGAGATTCCCGGGGCGCGGCAATCACCCTGAGATGATCAAGCCATAGCATGTGGCGATGGGCCTGACCTTCGCCACCGATCCGGTTTCCGTCAGCACCCCGGCGACCAGTGCGAATCTGGGTCCGGGCTTCGACGCGCTGGGTCTCGCGCTGACCCTGTACGACGACCTGACCGCGAGCGTGACCGCGTCCGGGTTCACCGTCGAGATCAGCGGTCAGGGCGCTGGTGAGCTGCCGACCGACGCCGGGCACCTGGTGGTGCGGGCCATGCTGGCCACTTTCGACGAGTTCGGCGAGCGCCCGCCCGGCCTGGCCGTGCGCTGCGTCAACCGGATCCCGCAGGCGCGCGGGCTGGGCAGCTCGTCGGCGGCCATCGTCGGCGGCGTACAACTGGCTCGTGGCCTGGTCAAAGGCGGTCTGGAGCTGATCGACGAGGCGGCCGCGCTGCGGATCGCGGCGCGCATCGAGGGACATCCGGACAACGTGGCGCCGTGCCTGCTCGGCGGGTTCACCGTGGCCTGGACCGAGCCCGGCGGCGCGCGAGCGGTGAAGCTGGCGCCGGCCGGGGGCGTGCGCCCGACGGTTTTCATCCCGTCCGAGCGGGGTTATACCGCCACCGCGCGCGCCGCGCTGCCGTCCGAGGTGCCGCACCGGGACGCCGCCTTCAACGCCGGCCGGGCCGCCCTGCTGAGCCACGCCCTGACGAGTGATCCGGCGCTGTTGTTCCCGGCCACCGAGGACCGGCTGCACCAGGGGTACCGTGCGCCCGGCATGCCGGGCACGACCTCGCTGGTCGCGGCGCTGCGGTCGGTGGGTGTCGCGGCCGTGGTGAGTGGCGCGGGACCGACCGTGCTCGCATTGACCGAGGTCCCGGGCGATTTCCACCCCGGCGCGGATTGGCGCGCCGAAGTGCTGGGCGTGGACGGCGCCGGTGCTGTTGTGAAAGGGGGTATGGTGGAACACGCCGAGCGGGGTCCTGTTGCCGCAGGTCGCAAGAGTTGATTACGCTCTAGACCTAGCACAGCCGCGAAGCAAGCGATCTCTGCGGTTCGGCGCACCCCCGAGATTTCTGGGCCGTCCAGGCCCGTCTCAATTCTCAGCAAGGCATACGCCGGGCAGCAGTCCATAGATCGCTGCACTCGCCGAGACCTACCCGTCAAAGTCTGGTGGGCAGGGAAACCGTCGAGCTGCCGTGCTGCATGAACTCCCGCACCGCTGTTGCGAAGCGGGTTCCGAGGGCACCCGGCCCAGGCTGCAGTTCCGGGTGATCTCGGGTTTTTCCGACGGAAGGAATCCATTGAGCGACACCACCGACGTGACGTCGGGTGTTTCTGACGTCGCTGACGGCGCCGGCACCACCGCGACCGCCACGAAGCGCCGCCGCGCCGGCACCGGGCTGTCCGCGATGCTGCTGCCCGAGTTGCAGAGCCTCGCCGCGTCCCTGGGCATCTCCGGCACGGCCCGGATGCGCAAGGGCGAGCTGATCACCGCGATCACCGAGCGGCAGAGCGGCGGTTCGGCCGCCGCTGAGCCGGCCCCACGTCCGCGGACCGCCGCTGCCGCCGCGGTGCAGCCCGCCCCGGCCCAGGTGGCTCCGGTTCAGCCGGCCCCGGCCGAGACGCCGCAGCCCGTGGCCGCCCCGGCCGCTCCGGTCGAGACCGCCCCGGCCGCCGAGGCCGCGCCGGTGACCGAGCGTCCGTCCCGGCGCAGCCGCGAGCGGGCCCGTGACACCACCCCCCGTGAGACGGCTCCTCGGGAGACGGCTGTTGCGGAGGCCGCTCCGGTCGCCGCCGCGCCGGTCGCCGCGGTGACCGAGACGGCCCCGGCCGACACCACCGAGCGTGCCGAGCGGAGCGAGCGTCCCGAGCGGGGCGACCGCAACCGCGACCGGCAGCGCACCGAGCGCGCGCCGCGCGACAGCGAGCGGACCGACCGGCCCGAGCGCACCGACCGGCCCGAGCGCACCGATCGTTCCGAGCGCACGCCGCGTGACGGCGAGCGGATCGAGCGTTCCGAGCGCACCCCGCGCGACGGCGAGCGGACCGACCGGACCGACCGTTCCGAGCGCACCCCGCGTGACGGCGAGCGGACCGAGCGGTCGGACCGGCCCGAGCGCGGCGAGCGTCCGGACCGGACCAACGACCGGACCAACGACCGGGGCCCGCGCACCGAGCAGGCTCACGACGACGACGACGCTGACGGCGAGGGTGGCCGCCGGAGCCGGCGCAGCCGTTTCCGGGACCGTCGTCGCGGTCGTGACCGTGACGACCCGCGGGACAGCACCAGCCCGCGCGAGGGTGGCCAGCGGGACGGCGGCCAGCGCGACGGTGGCGGCCGCGAGCCGCACGTCTCCGAGGACGAGGTGCTCGTCCCGGTGGCCGGCATCCTGGACGTGCTGGACAACTACGCGTTCGTCCGGACCACCGGCTACCTCTCCGGCCCGAACGACGTCTACGTGTCCATGTCGCAGGTCAAGAAGTACGGCCTGCGCCGCGGCGACGCGGTCACCGGCGCGGTGCGCTCCGCCCCGCGTGACGGCGGCAGCGGCGACCAGCGTCGGGACAAGTACAACCCGCTGGTCCGGCTGGACACCATCAACGGGATGGAGCCCGACGAGGCCCGTCGCCGTCCCGAGTTCTACAAGCTCACCCCGCTCTACCCGCAGGAGCGTCTGCGGCTGGAGACCGAGCCGCACATCCTCACCACCCGCATCATCGACCTGGTGATGCCGATCGGTAAGGGTCAGCGCGCGCTGATCGTCTCTCCGCCCAAGGCGGGTAAGACGATGGTGCTGCAGGCCCTCGCGAACGCGATCACCCACAACAACCCGGAGTGCCACCTGATGGTGGTGCTGGTCGACGAGCGGCCCGAAGAGGTCACCGACATGCAGCGCACGGTGAAGGGCGAGGTCATCGCGGCCACGTTCGACCGTCCGCCGCAGGACCACACCACGGTCGCCGAGCTCGCCATCGAGCGGGCCAAGCGGCTGGTCGAGCTGGGCCACGACGTCGTCGTGCTGCTCGACTCGGTGACCCGGCTGGGCCGGTCGTACAACCTGGCCGCGCCGGCCTCCGGCCGGATCATGTCGGGTGGTATCGACTCGACCGCGCTCTACCCGCCGAAGCGGTTCCTCGGCGCGGCGCGCAACATCGAGAACGGTGGCTCGCTCACCATCCTCGCGACCGCGCTGGTCGAGACCGGGTCGATGATGGACACGGTGATCTTCGAGGAGTTCAAGGGCACGGGTAACGCCGAGCTCAAGCTGGACCGGAAGATCGCCGACAAGCGGGTCTTCCCGGCCGTGGACGTCTCCGCCTCCAGCACCCGTAAGGAAGAGATCCTTCTGGGCAAGGAGGAGCTGGCGATCATCCACAAGCTCCGCAAGGTGCTCAGCTCGCTGGAGTCCGGCGCTGCCCTGGACCTGTTGATGGACCGGCTCAAGCAGACCCGGACCAACATCGAGTTCCTGATGCAGATCGCCAAGTCGACGCCTGGCGAATAAACACCCGAAAACGACGAGCCCCACCCGATCGGGTGGGGCTCGTCGTCTTTGTCGCACACGTTGTCTGATTCGCCCCGTACGGGGTCGTGCGAACCTCCGGTATCCCCATCCCTCAATAATCCGGAGGCTCCCGATGATCGTGCCTGGTTACCGGGACCATCCCACCGAGACGTGGGATCCCGACGCGCCGGTCGACCCGGGTGAGGCGGAGGACTTCCTGCGCCGCTGCTACACCGAGAACCCCCGTCTCGGGCCGGTCGAGCCGCGGCTGGCCATCATCCGCGCGCAGATCGCCGCGACCGGCACCTACGTGCACACTCCCGATGAGCTGACCCACGGCGCCCGGATGGCCTGGCGCAACGCCGGCCGGTGCATCGGCCGGCTCTACTGGCGCAGCCTGCACGTGCTGGACCGGCGCCGGGCCAGGACCGCCGACGAGATCTACTCGCTGCTGGTGCAGCACCTGCAGACCGCCGGGGAGACCCAGATCCGGCCGGTGATCAGCATTTTCGCGCCGGCCCGGCCGGGTCAGCCGTACGCCCGGGTGTGGAACGAGCAGCTGATCCGGTACGCCGGCTACCGCACCGAGAGCGGCGAGGCGGTCGGCGATCCCCGGCTGCGCGAGTTCACCACCGCGGTCCGGGCGTTCGGCTGGCAGGGCAAGGGTGAGGCGTACGACGTGCTGCCCCTGGTGATCGAGACCCCGGCGGACGGGATCCGGCTCTACGAGCTGCCCGAGCGCGCCATCCGCGAGGTGCCGATCGGCCACCCCGACTACGCCTGGTTCACCGAGCTGGGACTGCGCTGGCACGCCGTCCCGGCGATCGCCAACATGCGGCTCACCGTCGGCGGCGTGCACTACCCGCTGGCGCCGTTCAACGGCTGGTACATGGGCACCGAGATCGGCGCGCGCAACCTGTCCGATCCCGATCGCTACGACATGATCCCGATCATCGCGGCCCGGATGGGCCTGGACACCACCCGCGAGTCCACCCTGTGGCGCGACCGCGCGCTGGTCGAGTTGAACATCGCGGTCCTGCACAGCTTCGAGCAGGCCGGCGTCAAGATGAGCGACCACCACACCGAGTCACGGCGCTTCCTCAAGCACCTCAGCAACGAGGAGAAGGCCGGCCGCCCGGTCCCGGCCGACTGGAGCTGGATCGTGCCACCGATGTCCGGCGGCATCACCCCGGTCTTCCACCGCTACTACCAGGAACTCGACCTGCGCCCCGCGTTCTACCTGGACGAGGACGCGGCGTCGCTGGCCCGCGAGGGCATGCGCGGCTGTCCGCACCGCCCATGAAAAAAATCCTTATTCGGTACGAATACGGAGCGACCGTCCGCAGGCTACCAGCCACGTCCCGTGATGGTCTCGCGCGACGTGATCCCGCCACCGGACCGCAGCGCGCCGCCGGGTTGTTCAGCTGGCTCTGACGGCCCTTATCGCATCGCGATAAGGGCCGTCAGGCCCAGCCGGAACCGTAAGTCGCGTCATGGTCCGGAGCGGTCGCGGCCTCGCGGAAGCCTCACGGGCGGGACTCGGCTCGTAGCCTACGGACGAGCGCCGGACTGTTCGTACCACAATGGGTCAGGCGAACTCGTTGAGAGCGAAGTCGTCGCGGTGGCGCCAGGCGGCCGGGGTGCGGACGTGGTCGGCGCGGACCCACTTGAGCACCTGGCGCTCGAACTCGGCGGCCGGGATGCGGCCGGCCGCGCGGACCACAAAACCCTCCGAGGAGTCCGTGTCGCGCATGCCCGGCCAGGCCGCGCGGGCCTCGCTGAGGCTGCCGCCGCGGTAGAGGACCGGGACCATCGGCAGCTCCAGCCGCCGCGCCCAGTCGACGGTGTCGTCCCAGCCCAGCAGCGTGTCGGTCTCGTCCCAGATGCCGAAGACCAGGAAGACGCCGGGCAGATCCGCGTAGGCGACGCTGCGGCGGGCCCACATGGACTCGCCGCAGACCCGCCAGGCGTCCGGGATCCGGTACGCCGTCATCGCCCACAACGCCTTCGCCGGCCGGTCCCACGGGTGCGTGCCGGAGTCGGGGGAGCGGGCGTACATCGCGTCCCGGGTGAAGGTGAGGTTCCCGCCGTCCATCTTCTCGGTCACCACGAGCTCGCCGTCCAGCCACGACAGATCCGATTGGATCCGGTCATCGTCGGAGGCGCCCGGGGAATCGGGCAGATGGAACGTCCGCGGATACTTCCTCACCTGACACCCACCTCAGAAGTCCCCTTCCGCCACCTGGAACACCGTCAGGCCGAGCGCACGCCACATACGTACCACCTGCTGGCGGTCGTCGAAAACCCCGACGACCCGCCACCGGTCCCGGATCTCGGTATCGAAGATCTCCCGCTTGACGATCGAGTCCTTGCGGCTGTCCCCTTCCGGTCGCATGAACAGAGCCTCGTACGGCACGCCGACGAACAGCTCCAGCCACGCCTCGGTCTCCTCCCGGCACACCGCGTCCCGCCCGGAGCAGAAGACGATGGCGTGCCCGGCCGCGTGCATCGCCCGCACCGCCGCGATCACCGACGGATTGGGGGCGTCCTCACCGACCCGGCTCCAGTCGTACGGGCTGCGCCCGGCCATCAGCGCGACAGTCCCGTCGATGTCCACCAGCACCACCGGCGGCAGCTCCGGGTCGGCCTGGTAGACCACCCCGGGCCCACCCGGGTCCACGAACGGCACCGGCAGCGGGGTGTTCTTCCCAGCCAGATAGCGCTCGTGCATCCGGCGGATGCCGTCCTCGCCGACCCGTTCGTCCTCCGGCCGGTCGGCGTCGCGCCGCAGGCACTCCTCCAGCGGCACGTCGGTGAAGTCGTGCACCTCGAACGACGCGCCGAACCGGGCGGCCATCTCGGCCCACTCCCGGACCACCTTGGCCCGCAGGTTCGTGTCGTCGACGATCACCGACGCCCGGGCGCGCAGCAGCGCCTCGACCGCGGCCCGCTGCGCGTTCGTCACCTGCGCCTCGGCCCACTGGGTGAACAACCGCTGCCCGTGCAGCATCCGCCGCAGGTCGTCGCGGTTGACCCGGACCACGCCCGGCTGCAGCTTGCGGGCGAACGTGGTCTTCCCGGACGCGGGCAGGCCCCGCGTGATCAAAAGTCGTGTCATTCCTCGGCTCCTCCACCAGCGGCCCGGACCGCGTCACCCGGCGGCCGCACCCGCTGCCACAGACCCGGACGGTAATCATGACCGTCCAGGCGCTGGAACAACTCGCCCCGGTGCGGCGTGCGCACCGCCGCGAGCGCGAACTCCTTGCGGCCCCACCCGTCGGGCAGCCCGGCGACGAGCTCGGCGTAGGCCACCTCGACCGCGGCGGCCCGCGCGTCCACCTCGGCGGTCAGGCCGTCGGCGATGCCCCGGGCCCAGACGTGGAACTCGTCCGGGAGCGGCTCGAGCAGGGCGTCCAGGTTCTGACCGTTGGCCAGGAGCTCCCACACGGTACGAGCGGTGAGCCCGGTCACCAGCCGGTGCAGCCGCACGTAGTCCGCGTACTTGATCTTCACGCGCTGATCGGCCTCGGTGAAGTGCACGACCAGCCCCTCCCGCCCGTCGCGCGGGGGAGCGGCGAGCGCCTCGGCCAGCGTCGCGTACCCGAACGTCTCGACCACCGGACCCGGCCAGCCCGGGACAGCGGCCGGACCGTAGGACCGCCCGGTGGCGATGTCCACCGCGCCGAGCAGCACCAGGTCGTCGAGCCCCTGGTAGTCGACGACGATCCGGTTGCCCGGGTAGATGATCTCCACGAGCACGGTCGTCCCGGCCGGCGGCACGAACGACGCGTACCGCGTACGCAACAGTGCGGTCGCATGGATCGCCTGGTCGGAGGCGAACGACCCCCGCGTCGCGACGGCGAAGCCGGAGCCGTCGTGATAGATCACACCAAGGCTGCCGTCCGCCTTGTCGGTCACCGTGACCTGCGCGGACGGGTCGAGTGCGGGCGCCTGCGGCTCGGTGTGATTAAAGAATTTGTCGAAGGCACGTGCCACGATCCGCCCGTCGGCGTCCGCGATGAGACCCCGGCAGGCCAGCGTGACCGGGCTCCATGAGCCGGTGTACTGGCAGGCCTCGGTGTAGTTGTAGACCGTCAACGGCAGGCTCGGATGACGCTGCAGCCGGACCAGCCCGCTGTCGATCGCCTCGGCCAGCGCGGCCGGATCGAAGACGTCGTGGAGCAGCGTCATGACAGGTGCCTTTCGGGTGCGGGAATTACCGGCGGAGCGCTCACGTTATCGACCACGAAACCGTTTGCACCTCCTGATTTCCGGCCGGTACAGGGGGCATGGCAGACTGGTACATCGGCCAGTAGGGGTTCCGGTTCACGTCTTCCCATCCGCGGAAGGCGACCCGGCGGCCCGTTTCATCGAGAGGGACCGAGTAGACATGAAGAGCGGAATCCACCCGGAGTACACGACCACCGAGGTCATCTGCTCCTGCGGCAGCACCTTCTCCACCCGCAGCACCGCCAAGGGCGACGAGATCCGCGTCGAGACCTGCAGCGCCTGCCACCCGTTCTACACCGGCAAGCAGCGCGTTCTCGACACCGCGGGCCGGGTTGCGAAGTTCCAGGCGAAGTACGCCAAGGTCAACGCCGCGAAGAAGAAGTAACTGCTTCAACGGCGCCCGTCCCGGAATCCGGGGCGGGCGCCGTTCGCGTGTGGTCCGCTTTTCCAGACTTGGAGAGGCGTGTGGTTCGCTTTTCGCTGACTGGAGAGACCGATGAGCACCGACCGCCTGACCGCGCTTCTCGACGAGTACGCCGATCTGGAGAAGCGGATGGAGGACCCGGCCATCCACGCTGACCAGGCACTGGTCCGCCGGGTCGGCCGGCGATTCGCCGAGCTCGCGCCGCTCTACACCGCGCACGCCGAGCTGGAGGCCGCGCGCGCCGACCTGGCCGCCGCCAAGGAGCTGGCCGCCGAGGACCCGGCGTTCGCGAGCGAGGTCGAGGCGGTCGCCGCCGTCCTCCCGGCGCTGGAGGAGAAGCTCGGCGAGATGCTCATGCCGCGCGACCCGAACGACGCCAAGGACGTGATCGTCGAGATCAAGGCGGGCGAGGGCGGCCAGGAGTCCGCGCTGTTCGCCAGCGATCTGCTGCGGATGTACACCCGGTACGCGGAGCGCCACGGCTGGGTGGTCGAGGTGATCGACCTGCAGGAGTCGGACCTCGGCGGCGTCAAGGACATCTCGGTCGCGGTGAAGACCAAGGGCGTGCCGGCCGGCGGTCACGGCGTCTGGTCCCGGATGAAGTGGGAGGGCGGCGTGCACCGGGTGCAGCGCGTCCCGGTCACCGAGTCGCAGGGCCGGATCCACACCTCGGCGGCCGGCGTGCTGGTGCTGCCCGAGGCCGAGGACGTCGAGGTGCACATCGAGCCCGGCGACCTGCGGATCGACGTGTACCGCTCGTCCGGGCCGGGTGGCCAGTCGGTCAACACCACCGACTCCGCGGTCCGGATCACCCACCTGCCCACCGGCACCGTGGTGAGCTGCCAGAACGAGAAGAGCCAGCTGCAGAACAAGGAGTCGGCGATGCGCATCCTGCGCTCCCGGCTGCTGGTCCAGCTGCAGGAGGCCGCCGACGCGGTCGCCGGTGACGCGCGCAAGGCCCAGGTCCGTACGGTGGACCGCTCGGAGCGGGTGCGGACGTACAACTTCCCGCAGAACCGGATCACCGACCACCGGATCGGCTACACGGCGTACAACCTCGACCTGGTGCTCGGCGGTGAGCTGGACGGGGTGCTGGACGCGCTGGGCGCCGCGGACCGCGAGGCCCGGCTGGCCGGGGAGACCGAGCTCAGCCGGCGTCAGTGACGGTCAGCCGGTTGTTCTCCCGGCCGCAGACCAGGTAGCGCCGGACCGTCTCGCAGCCGGTGGTGATGCCGGGCATCGAGCCGATCAGCCGGGTCCGGCCGGTCGCCGGGTCGAGCAGCGAGACCGCGGTACGCAACTCCGGGTACCCGGCGGCGCGGGTCACCACCAGCTCGCCGCCGGGGCGTTCACCGCCGAGCACGCTGCCCGGGATCTGCGGGCCGATCGCCGTGCCGGTCGCGGCGTCCACCACCGTCGAGCTGCTGGTGTCCGGACGGGTGATCAGCAGGCGCCCGCCGCCGATCGGGTACGCGTCGGCCTGCGGCAGCTGCCACCGCGCCCGGCCGGTCGCCGGGTCCAGCCCGGCCAGCAGGCCGGCGTGCAGCGTGCAGAGCACCGGGTGGCAGTCGTTCAGGATGACGTCGCTGTCCGGCCAGGTGATCCGCCACAGCTCGGCCAGGGTGTCCGACCGGTACGCGGTCACCGAGGTGGTCGTGCCGGGCACGATGTCGTAGAACCGGCCGTCGCGGACCAGGGCCATCCAGGGCGGCTGGTCCCGGGCGCCGACCTTGCGGGTGGCGAGCGGGACCCCGTCGGCGTACCGCAGCGCGGTCATCGTGCCGGACGGGGTGATCGCGATGAGGTCACCGGTCCCCGGCGCGTCGGGCGGGGGCAGCACGAGCGAGGCCGGTGCGATCGGGTGCTCCCAGACCGGGGTGCCGTCCGCGGCCCGGAGCAGGTGCAGCCCGACCACCCGGGCCTGCTCGTCCCAGTCGGCGAACAGGGCGGTCCCACCCGAGGCGGCCAGCGCCTGCCCGGTGTGCCGCCAGCGGACCGCCCCGGTGCCGCTGTCCAGCACCACGGTGCTGGTGGCGTACCCGGTCGAGCTGCTGCCGGCGGTGTAGGTCCGGGCGCCGTCGGCCACGTAGATCCGGTGCGCGTCGTCGTCCGGGATCAGCCAGTTCGACTCCGGGCCGGTCAGCGTGGCCCAGCGGACCCGGCCGGTGCCCAGGTCGTACGAGGTGAGCTCGGCGCCCGCGTCGGTGACCCGGGAGAGCAGTGCCGCGTCGCCGGACAGGTACGGGTAGTCGCCGTCGCGTACCGGTATCGACCACAGCTCGTGGACGCGGGGCGGAGCGGGCGGCCCGGAGCCGGTCAGGCCGGCCGCGCAGAGCACCGCGAGACCGGCGGCGACCACCCGGGTGAGCAGGCGGTCGGCGCGCAGCTCCGGCGCCGCGCCGGGTGTGGCGGTGCGCTCGCTGAGATCGCCGAGCTCGATGGTGGCCACGGGTCAGCCGATCGCGGTGGCCACGACGCGGTCCCCGCGCCGGCAGACCAGGAAACGCGCGGTGCTGCCGCAGTCGTGCCACTCGGCGGAGCCGACCGTGCCGAGCACGGCGACCCGGCCGGTCTCCAGGTCCATCCGGCTGATCACGACCTGGTCCGGGTCGTCCCGGCCGGCGCGCAGCAGGATCCGGGCGGCCGGGTCGGTGCGGTTCATCTGCCAGCCGGTCGCGCTGTCGCCGAGCACCCGGCCGGTGGTCGCGTCCACCAGGGTCTCCGACGGCGGGTCGCGGTCGGTGTAGGCGAGCAGCCGGCCGGTGCCGGCCTCGTTGATGCCGGCCGGCCCGGGCAGCTGCCAGCGGGACGCGCCGGTGGCCGGGTCGAGGCCGGACACCTCGGCGCCCTCGGCGAGGCAGACCACCGGTCCGCACGGGGTGACCAGGGCATAGCGGAGGGTGCGCAGGCTCCAGAGCGGGGTGTCCAGGTCGTCCGGCCGGAACGCGGTGACGGTGGAGCCCCGCCGGTCGGTCCAGGTCACCACGATCCGGTCACCGGCGATCGTGGCCCGGGCGCTCTCCGGCCGGGTGTCGTCGGTCCAGGTGAACCCGCGGTGGGCCAGCGGCGCGCCGTCGGCGTACCGATAGATGTTGATCTCGTCGGGTGCGGTGGTGACGATCCGCGCGGGCCGGCCGTCGTCGTAGTGGATCTGCGCGTCCGCGGCGTGTGCCAGCGGCCGTGTCCAGAGCACGTCGCCGGTGCGGGTCGTGACCAGCCGCATGGCCCGGGCCTCCCCGTCGTCGCCCCGGTCGGCCAGCAGCATCGTGTCGGGCGTCGACGCCAGCTGGTCGCCGGGACCGCGCCATCGCTCGGCGCCGGTGGCCGGGTCCAGCATGATCACGCCGTCCGACCACATCAGCGTGGAGCTCTGATCCTCGCCGGTGAGCATGACGGTCTTCAGCGAGCCGAGGACCAGCAGCAGGCCGGCCACCTCCTCGCTCGGCCCTCCGCCGGCGTCCAGCGTCCGGCTCCACCGGACCGTCCCGGTGGCCAGGTCGTGCGCGGTGATCTCGCCCTGGCTGCCGGTGAGATAGACGGTGTCCGTGCCGACCAGCATCGCGCCGTCCCGCGGGCCGGCCGTCGACCAGACGTCGCGGACCAGCGGGGGCGGCACCGGCGCCGCGGCACCCAGGGTGAGCGCGCAGGCGATCGCGACGACCGCGACCGCGGCACGGCGGAACCCGCGCAGCGGCAGCGGCTCGGCGACCGGGTGCTCGGCGGGCTCGTGGGCCCGCACCTCGCCGAGGTCGATGACGCTCATACCGGCACTGTAGCCACCAGCATCCGGTTGTTGTCCTGGCACAGCAGCAGCCCGGCCGCGGTGCCGACGCACCGGCGCGGATCGCGGATCGACGGCAGCAGGCCGAGCGTGCGCCACGCTCCGGTGGTCAGGTCGAGCCGCACCGCGGCGCTGCGCCCGGCCGGCGACCGGGTGTCGTGCAGCAGCAGCACCGAGTCCCGGACGGTGTCGTTGGCGACAGCCTCACCCGGCACGTGGGTGGCCAGCGCGCGGCCGGTCGCCGGGTCGACGAGGGTGCGGGTCGAGCCGTCGGTCGCGATCAGCAGCAGCCGGTCCGCGGTGACAAGCGCGAAACCGGCCACGTCGGTGCGCCGCCACACCTCCCGCCCGGTGCCCGCCTCGGTGGCGGTCACCGAGGCCGGCCCGGCCCGGCAGACCAGCGGGCCGCACTCGACGGCCGGCACGGTGCCGGCGTCGATCGTGCCGAGCTGCCGGAAGTCGGTCAGGTCGTACCAGGTGGAGGTGATCCCGGCGGTGGCGTACCGGTCGGCGCGGAGCCGGCCGTGCACGGCGCTCAGCAGGCTGTCGGGGGCCAGGGTGACCCGGCCGGAGGCGGACGGGACACCGTCGGCCCACCGGTAGAGGTCGATCCGCCCGTTCGTCACGGTGAGCACCCGGCCGAAGTGGCCGTCCCGGGTGGGTTCGACCAGCACGTCCCGGGCCGGCGCGATCGAACGGCGCCAGAGCGCGGCGCCGTCGGCGACCCGGACCTGGCGCAACCGGATCACCCAGCCCCGGGTGTCGTGGTCGGCGATCAGCGCGAGCCCGGCGTCGGCGGTCAGCACCGTTCCGGGCTGCTGCCAGACCGTGGCGCCGTCGGCGCTGCGCCGCGCGGTGACGGTGCCGCCGTCCCGGTTCGGGGTCGCCACACCCTGGTCGTCGACGACGAGCACCACGGCGTCCGCGGGGGAGGGCAGCACCCGGGTCAGCGGGGCGTCGCCGGTGCGCCAGCGCAGGGCGCCGGTGGCCAGGTCGTACACGGTCAGCTCGGAGGTCCAGCCGGTGCGCTGCTGGAGGACGGCGTCGCCGGCGACGGTGATCTGGTCCTCGGCGGCGATCGGCGCGGACCAGAGGATCCGGCCCGGCCGGCCGCCGTGGGGCCGGGCCGAACCGGTCAGCGCGACGACGCAGAGCAGGGCCACGGCGGTGATCAGCCAGGGGCGGGGCCGCCACCGGTGCGGTGCGGTGGGCTCGTCGGTGACCGGGGCCGGCTCGCCCAGCTCGATCACCGCCATCTCAGGTCGGCTTGCGGATCGCCGCGGCGGCGGCCAGGGCGGCGCTCAGCCCGCGGCCCTTGGTGCCCACCTCGGACCAGCCGGCCGCCAGCGCGATCGGGGTGCCCGGCACCAGGACCTGCCAGTTCTCCGCGGCTGCGGCGGCGCTGATCCGGCGGGACACCTCGGCCGCGTGCTGCGGGCCGGCGCCCGGCAGCACCAAGACGAACTCGTCACCGGCGAACCGGGCCGCGAAGTCGCCGCGGCGCATCACCCGGGCCAGCACGCCGGCGATCCGCTGCAGGACCAGGTCGCCGCAGTGCCGGCCGTGCCGCATGTTGACCGTGGTGAAGCCGACGATGTCGCAGACCCCGACGGCGGCGCGCTCGCCCCGGGCCAGCAGCCCGTCGACGTAGTGCTCCAGCTGGCGGCGGTTGGGCAGGCCGGTGAGCGGGTCGACGAGGGTCTCGTCGCCGTACCGGTGCGGGTCGCGCTGGGTCTCCTGGGCGTCCAGACGGGCCGCGACGCCGTCCAGGTAGCCGTCGCGGAGCTGGTCGATGCGCTGGGCGGCGAGGCGGAACGCGTACCGGTCGGCGGCGTGCGCGGCGGCGTGGTCACCGGCGCTGGCGTGGCAGATGCTGCGTAAACGGGCAGGCTCCGGGGCGCCGAGCACCTCGGCCGAGACCGGGATCGCCTCCAGCATGGTCAGCGCCCGCTCCGGTTTGCCGGCCGCGATGGTCAGGCAGACCGCGCCGAGATGCCGCAGGTCGCGGGTGCGCACGCTGTCGCCGCCGCCGGTCAGCCACTTCGCGGCGTCGGCCTCGGTGGGCTCGCCCAGGGCGGCGCGGCGGGCCAGGGCATAGCCGTAGACGGCGCGGCTGCCGGGGCGCAGCTGGTCGGTGGCGACGTACCGGGAGAGCTCGGCGTCGATGTCGCGCAGCACCCGCAGGCAGCCGTCGGTGTCGCCCTGGTGGTCGAGCGAGACCGCGTTGCGCAGCCGGATGCCGGGAGCGGCGAACACCTCCGGGGTGAGCCCGGCGCTCGCGCCGACCTCGCGGGCCTGCTCGATAGCGGTCAGCGCCTGACCGTGAAAACCCAGATATGAGTACGCCATGGCCAGGTCGTGCCAGCCCCAGGCGGTCTCCGCGTCACCCTCCGGCACCGCGGCCAGCGCCCGGGACGCCTGCACCAGGTGGGTCACCCCGCGGTCCAGGTTGCTCTGCAGGTGCGCGCCGAGGGCGGCGAACGCGTGCATCTGGCCGCGCAGGTAGGGGTCGGGCACCTCACGGACCGCCTCGGCGGCGGCGGCCATCGCGGCCGCCAGCTCCGCCACCCGGCCCAGGTTGATCAGCGCACCGAAGCGCTGCACGAGCGAGTACGCCCGGGTGGTCGGATCGGAGCTGGTGGCCAGCACGGCGTCCAGGATGGGCAGGGCCTGCGCCGAGCGTCCGTCCTGCTGCAGCTGCCCAGCCCGATGCAGATCATCGACATGTTCCGCGAGCTGGTCCAACCAACCCACCAGGCGCCTCCCACGGCCTACGGCGCGCTCGCTGGGTGACCCGGCCGATCCCCGGCGTGCGCGACGTCTCATGATTATGCCGTGATGGCGCGTGACGAACACCCCCGAGACCGTCCGGATCGGACCCGGCTGGCTCCGGAGCTGGCATCGGCGGCCGCCGAACTCGCGGCGGCCGGGGTGTCGTCGCCCCGTGTCGACGCCGAATGGCTTGCCGCACACGTCCTGGACGTGCCACGGGGCCGGCTGGTGCTCGTCGACACCATCCGGGCCGAGGAGGCCGGCCGGTTCCGGGAGCTGGTCGCCGGGCGGGCGAAGCGGGTGCCGTTGCAGCACCTGGTTGGCACAGCGGCGTTCCGCCATCTGGAACTCGCGGTCGGCGACGGTGTCTTCGTGCCCCGCCCGGAGACCGAGCTGCTGGCCGGCTGGGGCATCGAGCGGACCGTGCCGGGGGCGACGGTGGTCGACCTGTGCAGCGGCAGCGGCGCGATCGCGCTCTCGGTCGCCGACGAGTCGCCGGCCGGGCGGGTGATCGCGGTGGAACGCTCGCCGGAGGCGCTGCCGTGGCTGCGGCGCAACGCCACGGGACATGACACGGTCGAGGTGCTCGAGGCCGACGTGACCGACCCTGATCTGCTGGCTGAGCTGCGCGGACAGGTGGACGTGCTGCTCTGCAACCCGCCGTACGTCCCGGTCGGCACCCCGGTCCCGCCCGAGGTGTCCGATCACGACCCGGCCGACGCGGTCTTCGGCGGCGCCGACGGGCTGTCGGTGATCCGCCCGGTGATCGCGCTCGCGGCCGCCCTGCTCAAACCGGGCGGATGGGTCGGTATCGAACACGACGACGTGCACGGCGCGGCGGTGCCCGCGCTGCTCCGCGCGGACGGCCGGTTCACCGAGGTGACCGCCCACGACGACCTCACCGGCCGCCCGAGGTACGCGACCGCCCGCCGCCAGTGAACTATCAGGTAGTCACATGGCAGACTGCATCCCGTGATGCTCTACGACTGCGCGGCCATCGCCGATCGTGATCGCGGGATCGCCGCGGCCGTCGAGGCGGCCAAGAGCGGTGAGCTCGTGGTGATCCCCACCGACACGGTGTACGGGGTGGGTGCCGACGCGTTCACCTCGCATGCGATCACCCAGCTGCACCATGCCCGCGGCTCCGACCGCCGGGTGCCGCCGCCGGTGCTGGTCGGCTCCCGCCACACGCTCGACGGTCTGGTCTACTCGCTGCCCCGGGCCGCCCGGGAGCTGGCCGACGCGTTCTGGCCGGGCGCGCTGACCATCATCGTGGAGCACTCGCCGAGCCTGCAGTGGGATCTCGGCGACACCGGCGGGGTGATCGCGGTCCGGATGCCGTTGCACCCGGTCGCCCTCGAGGTGCTGCGCGAGGTCGGCCCGATGGCGGTGACCACCGCCAACAAGCTCGGCTCGCCGTCGCCGCTGACCGCCGAGGAAGCCCGCGAGCAGCTGGAGTATTCGGTGCGCGTCTATCTGGAGGCCGGCCCGGCCAGCGATCCGTGGCCCAGCACCGTCGTCGACGTGACCGGTGACGTGCCGCGGGTCCTGCGGACCGGCTCGATCCCGGTGGAGAAACTCCGCGACGTGGTGCCCGAGCTGGTCGAGGGGCAGGCCTGAGGTGGCGCCGTTCACCGTTCTGCACGTCTGCATGGGCAACATCTGCCGGTCCCCGATGGCCGAGCGCCTGCTCGCCCGGGCGGTCCGGGACCGCGCCGGCGACGCGACCGAGCCGCTCGTCCGCAGTGTCAGCGCCGGCACCGGCGGCTGGCACGAGGGCGAGGAGATGAACCCGCCGGCGGCCCGCCAGGTCCGCGCCCGGCGTGGCTCGACCGACGGCTTCGAGGCCCGCAAGCTGCGCGGCGGCTTCATCGACGAGGCCGACCTGATCCTCACCGCCACCGCCGACCAGTACGACTACGTGGTCGCGCTGCGCCCGGAGGCCGCCGCCCGCACGTTTGTGCTCGGCGAGTTCGGCCGGCTGCTCAACGGGGTCGACGCGGCCGCGCTGCCCGCCGCCGAGGCGAAACCCGACGCGGTGCAGGAGCGCGGCACGGCCATCGTCGCGGCGGTGCACCGGCTGCGCGCCGGCGAGACCCCGCTGATCAGCGACGATCTCGACGACCCGTGGGGCCGTGGCGACCAGACGTTCCAGCGGGTCGGTGAGGAGATCGAGGACACCACGGTCCCGCTCGCCACGTTGTTGCTTCCGTGAACCCTGTTGTCGCTTCCGTGAATCCTCGTGTCATCGCACCGGACGCCGTAGGTATCGGGCGCGCCGTGGAGATCCTGCGTGCCGGCTCGGTCGTCGCCTTTCCCACCGAGACCGTCTACGGCCTCGGCGCCGACGCGTTCTCCCCGGGGGCGATCGGCGAGATCTACCGGCTGAAGAACCGGCCCAGCTGGAACCCGCTGATCGTGCACGTCGCCTCGGTCCCGGCCGCCCGCGAGCTGGCCGCCGCGTGGCCCGCCGTCGCCGACGAGCTGGCCGCCCGCTTCTGGCCGGGTCCGCTGACCCTGGTCGTCCGCCGGGCCGCGCACCTGGCCGGTGTCGGCGCCGACAACGACACCATCGCGATCCGGATCCCGGCGCACGAGGTGGCGCTGCGCCTGCTCGAGGCGTCCGGCCTGCCGCTCGCCGCCCCCAGCGCGAACCGCTCCGAGTCGATCTCACCGACCACCGCCGAGCACGTGATCCGCAGCCTGCCCGACGTGCCGCTGGTGCTGGACGGCGGCCCGTGCTCGTGGGGCATCGAGTCGACGGTGCTGGACCTGACCACCGAGGTGCCGACGCTGCTGCGCCCGGGCGCGCTGAGCCTGCGCGCGCTGCGGGACGTGACCGGGTCGATCGCTGTGCGCGACGCGGAGGCCGCGGACGGCACGGCCCGGCCGTCGCCCGGGATGAGCCGGCGGCACTACGCCCCGCGCGCCAAGGTCGTGCTGATGCGGGACTTGCGGCAGGCGGATCGGTCCGGGTTGCCGGCGCCGTTGGCGACTTTGACGTACGAAGGTCAGCCCGCGACCGACAGCTCCGGAACCGTCGAGATCCTCTCCGCCGACCCGCGGGAGTACGCGGCGGACCTCTACGCCGCGCTGCACCGCCTGGACGACGCCGGCGCCGCCACCATCCTGATCCAGGAACCCCCGCACACGGAGGACTGGCTCGCCGTCCGCGACCGCCTCACCCGCGCCGCCGCCTGACCCGCGCCGCCCGGCCCGCGCCCGAAACGAGACCGCCGCGGGGGCGCGCGAGGTCGCCGCAGTGCCCGGCCGCAGCGCGGCTCCCGCTTTTCGGCTGGTCCCCAGGGGTGTCTCCGCGCTGCGGAGACACCCCTGGGAGCCAGCCAATGCCCGGGGGCGCGGCCGGGCCCGGAGTGCCGCGGTGTGGCGCGAGACCATCAGTGAGCGTGGCTCGTAGCCTGCGGACGGGCGCTCCGTACTCGTACCGGAAAAGGATGCGGATCCGGCGGGGACGCCTCGGTCGTCAGCGGCGGAGAGCGTCGACTTCGATCTCGATGCGCATGCGGGGGTCGAGCAGGCCGCAGACCTGCATGGTGGCGGCCGGGCGGACGTCGCCGAACGCCGCGCGCAGCACCGGGGCGCACGCCTCGAAGTCGGCCGGGTCGGGGAGCAGGTAGCGGACCCGGACCACGTCGGCGAGCGTGCAGCCGGCCTCGGCCAGCGCGGTCGCAATGGTGCGCAGGGTCTGCGCGGCCTGCTCCGCCGGGTCGTCCGCGATGGTCATCGTGGCGTAGTCGAAACCGGTCGTGCCGGAGACGTAGACGTGGTCGCCGGCGACCACCGCCCGGGCGTAGCCGTAATCGTCCTCGTAGGCGGACCCGCTGAGGATCGAGCGTCGTTCGGTCATGAGGCCAGCGTGGGGAGTTGTGGTGCGGAGCGCGCCGCAATTTCACACACTGGGCGCGGCGGTGCTGAGCGTGGGGAGTTGTGGTGCGGAGCGCACCGTAACGTCACACGCTCGTGGTGGGGGTCGACTCGGCGCCGCGGGCGATGTTGCGGGCCATGCCGTTGAAGACGACGCCGTGGAAGGGCAGGACCGTGGCCCAGTAGAGGTGGCCGGCCAGGCCGCGGGGCAGGAACACCGCGCGCTGGCGGTAGACCGAGCCGCCGGCGCCGTCCGGTTCGGCGCGCATCTCCAGCCAGGCGCGGCCGGGCACCCGCATCTCGGCGCGCAGCCGCAGCAACTCGCCGGGCACGATCTCCTCGACCCGCCACCAGTCCAGCGCCTCGCCGACCCGCAGCCGGTGCCGGTCCCGGCGGCCGCGGCGCAGCCCGACGCCGCCGACCAGCCGGTCCAGCCAGCCGCGCACCGACCAGGCCAAGGGGAACGAATACCAGCCGTTGTCGCCGCCGACGCCCTCGATCACCCGCCACAGCCGGTCGGCCGGCGCGTGCACGGGACGGGTCCGCTCGTCGGTGTAGACGCTGCCGCCGGACCAGTCCGGGTCGCTGGGCAGCGGCTCGGCGGCGGCGTCCCGGCCGGACGCGGTGGACCAGCGGGTCTCCACGTTCGCGTCACGGATCTTGCCGAGCGCCAGCCGCACCGCCTGATCGAAATCGGTCGGAGGCGGGCCGGGCAGCAGGGCGGCCAGGTCGTTCTCCCGGGCCACCGCCTCGTGCACCAGGCTGGCCACCAGGGGCCGGGCGATCGCGTTCGGCACCGGGGTGACCAGGCCGACCCAGTGCGCGGAGAGCCACGGGCTGAGCACCCGGGTGGGCAGGATGACCCGGCGAGGGAGCCCGGCGACCGCGGCGTACCGCTGCATCATGGTCGCGTAGCTGAGCACGTCGGGGCCGCCGATGTCGAAGCCGCGGTGCACGTCCGGCGGCAGCCCGGCCGCGCCGATCAGGTAGTGCAGCACGTCGCGGACCGCGATCGGCTGGATCCGGTTGAAGACCCAGCGCGGGGTGACCATCGCGGGCAGCCGCTCGGTCAGGTGGCGCAGCATCTCGAACGAGGCCGAGCCGGAACCGATGATCACCGGGGCGCGCAGCACCACCGTCGGCACGCCGCTGGCCAGCAGGATCCGGGCCACCTCGGCGCGTGAGCGCAGGTGCGGTGACGGGCGGTCGCCGGGCGGCGGCTCGGGGCCGCCCAGGTAGATGATCCGGCGGACCCCGGCGGCCCGGGCCGCGGTGGCGAAGTTCGCGGCCGCCTCCCGGTCGCGGCGCTCGAAGTCCTTCTGGCCGAGCGAGTGCATCAGGAAGTAGGCGACCTCGACGCCGTCGAAGGCCGGGCGCAGGGTGGCCGGGTCGGACAGGTCGCCCTCGACGATCTCCACCTGATCGGCCCAGGGCACGTCGCGCAGCCGGGCCGCGCTCCGGGACAGGCAACGGACCTGGTGGCCGGCATCGACCAGCCGGGGCGCCAGCCGTCCCCCGATGTAGCCGGTCGCGCCGGTGACAAGACATTGCATAACTTCAGACTGTGCCCCGAACGGGGGTGATTCAGCCATATGCTCGATCCGGCCGCGTTCGACAAGCACGGGGGAGGGCCCAGGTGAGGACGTTCTGGGGTCCGGATTTCGGCGCGTTGGAACGCGATGATCCGGAGATCGCTGATGTGCTGCTGGACGAGCTGGCCCGCCAGCGCGACACCCTGACGCTGATCGCCAGCGAGAGCTTCACCTCGCCGGCCGTGCTGGCGGCGCTCGGGTCGACGCTGGCCAACAAGTACGCCGAGGGTTATCCGGGGCACCGCTACTACGGCGGGTGCGCCCAGGCCGACCGGGCCGAGGAACTGGCGGTCGAGCGGGCCCGGGAGCTCTTCGGCGCCGACCACGCGAACGTGCAGCCGCACTCCGGCGCGTCGGCGAACCTGGCCGCGTACGCCGCGCTGGCCGAGCCGGGCGACCCGGTGCTGGCGATGGGGCTGCCGCACGGCGGGCACCTGACCCACGGCAGCCGGGCGAACTTCTCCGGCAAGTGGTTCCACCCGATCGCCTACCGGGTGGCGCCGGACACCGAGCTGATCGACTACGACGAGGTGCGGGACCTGGCTCTCGCGCACCGGCCGAAACTGATCATCTGTGGCGCGACGTCGTACCCGCGTCTGATCGACTTCGCCCGGTTCCGGGAGATCGCCGACGAGGTGGGCGCGTACCTGCTGGTCGACGCGGCGCACTTCATCGGCCTGGTGGCCGGGCGGGCGGTGCCGTCGCCGGTGCCGTACGCCGACGTGGTCACCTGCACCACCCACAAGGCGCTGCGCGGGCCCCGGGGCGGCATGATCCTCTGCCGCGAGGAACTGGCCCAGCGGGTGGACAAGGCGGTCTTCCCGTTCGCGCAGGGCGGCCCGATGATGCACGCGGTCGCGGCCAAGGCGGTGGCCCTCCGCGAGGCGGGCACCCCGGCCTTCCAGGAGTACGCTCACCAGACCGTGCGTAACGCTCAGGCGCTGGCCAGCTGGCTGACCGCCGAGGGGATGCGCCCGGTCACCGGTGGCACCGACACGCACCTCGCCCTGCTGGATCTGCGCGAGGTGGGCGTCAGCGGCCGGGAGGCGGAGGCGCGCTGCGCCGCCGCCGGGATCGCACTCAACAAGAACGTCATTCCGTACGACCCGGAGAAACCCGCCGTGGCGTCCGGGATCCGGGTCGGCGCACCGAGTGTCACCTCGCAGGGGATGCGGGAGGACGAGATGCGCCGGATCGCGGAGCTGATCGGGCTGGCGGTGCGGTGCGATCCGCAGACCGCCGCCGGGACGTCCCGGCTGGCCGGTATCGGCGAGGAGGTGACCGGCCTGGTGCGGCGCTTCCCCTTCTATCAGGAGCAGGAGGTTCTGGCTTGAGCGGCGTATCGCCCGCGGCGGCTGAGCAGAGTTCGGGGCGGGTCCCGGAGACGGACGACGACCTCCCGCTGCCCGACCTGCCGCCGTTGCCGAAGGACCCCCGCTGGCGGGTCGAGCACCTCGGGTTCCTCACCGTCGTCTCGTTCGCGCTGCTGTTGTGCGCCGCTTCGGTGGGCTTCCTGGTCTCCGGCCCGGTCGCCGCGCTCGCCGCGGCCGGCGGCGTGCTGATGGTCACGGTCAGCTACAGCCTGACGACCCTGGTCGTGGCGGTGGTGGACACCGTTCGCCCGGCCCTCGTCCTGCCGATCGGAATGCTGACGTATGTCGTCAAATTCTCGTTGCTCGGCGTTATTCTTGCGTTCGGCGTTTCGTCCGATTGGTCGGGCAAGGACGCTCTCGGCCTGGGCATCGTCGCCGGCGTGGTGGTGTGGACCGGCGTGCAGGCGTGGTGGGTGACACGCCAGACGCTCCGCCGGTGACCTGAGCCACGTGCATCACCCCTGGCCAGCGCACGTTTGGCCGGGGGAATACCCCGAACCGGTGATGTGTCCGCCCGTGCCGTGTTCCGCGATGGCAGGACAGGAGTACCGTGTCCTTCCAGCTGCGAGACCCCTGACGCCTGGACAACTACGGTTGTGCGGGGGGTCCCGCTTAGCCTCGTGTTTCCTGCTGATATCGTTCGGGCCGTCATGACCGGCCAAGAACCTCCCCCCGACAAACGCGGTGACGACGGCAGCCCCCCGCCCGATACGGGCGCGGGCATGACGGCTGTCACATACCTCATCGCGGGCATGTTGGTGTGGGGTGGAATCGGCTGGCTGATCGACCGCTATGTCGGAACCCAGGGTATTTTCGCCGGTATCGGCGCAGTCCTCGGGATCGGCTTAGGTGTGTACCTCATCGTGCGCCGGCTCGGCGCCTGACAGGAAAGGGCCCAGGTGATCGTTCAGTCGACGGTCCTCGCGGCAGAGTTCCCGCCCAGCGTCGAGGACTTCTACCTGCCCAGCATCCTGCCGTGGGGCGCGGAGAACAATTACTGGTTCACCAAGATCACGGTTCTCGCCTGGGTGGCGGTTGCGCTGATCATTGTGTTCTTCCTGGTCACGTACCGGAAGCCCCAGTTGGTGCCGTCCAAGAAGCAGTGGTTCGCGGAAAGCGTCTACGGCTTCGTGCGGAACAACATCGCGGTCGAGATGATCGGGCCCCGCGGCGTCAACTTCGCTCCGTATCTGACGACGCTTTTCTGCTTCGTCATTTTCATGAACTTCTTCGGTATCGTGCCGCTGATCCAGATCTCGCCGAACTCGCACATCGCGTTCCCGGCGATTCTCGCGGTGATCAGCTACGTGATGTTCATCTACGTCGGCATCCGGCAGCACGGTTTCGTGAAGTACGTCAAGAACTCGCTCATTCCGCCGGCGCCGTGGTTCATCCTGCCGCTGCTGATCCCGATCGAGTTCTTCTCGAACTTCCTGGTGCGGCCGTTCTCGCTGGCCGTCCGTCTGTTCGCCAACATGTTCGCCGGCCACATGCTGCTGCTGGTGTTCACGCTCGGCGGCTTCGCGATGATCAACGCGAACGCGCTGCTCGCGCCGGTCTCGATCCTGTCCTGGATCCTGACGATCGCGCTGACGTTCCTCGAGTTCCTGGTGATCTGCCTCCAGGCATACGTCTTCACCGTGCTGACCGCGAGCTACGTCCAGGGCGCACTCGCCGACGAGCACTGAGTTCTACCCGATTTCACGTAACGCCCCGTTGTCGTCCCGCGTGAGAATCACGCGAGATACCAGGAGGAACTGAAATGCCACTCGCCGAAGTTGTTGGTAGCACCGCCGCCATCGGTTACGGCCTCGCTGCTATCGGCCCCGGTATCGGTGTCGGTCTGGTCTTCTCGGCCTACATCCAGTCGACCGCCCGCCAGCCGGAGTCGTCGCGCCTGACCCTGCCCTACGTCTGGATCGGCTTCGCCGTTGTCGAGGCGCTGGCGCTGCTGGGCATCGCGTTCGGCTTCATCTGGGCCGGAAACCCGGTCGGCTGACACTGACCTCGACAGGAGGTTCACATGATCACCCAGCTCTTTGTTGTTGCTGAGGCTGCCGCCGAGGAGACCAAGCACAACCCGATTCTGCCCATCTGGCAGGAGATCGTGGTCGGCACGGTCGCCTTCTCGGTGCTGTGCTTCGTACTGATGAAGTTCGTCTTCCCGCAGATGGAGAAGACGTTCCAGGCTCGCGTGGACGCCATCGAGGGTGGCATCAAGCGCGCCGAGACCGCCCAGGCCGAGGCGAACGAGCTGCTCGAGCAGTACCGCGCGCAGCTCGCCGAGGCCCGGACCGAGGCCGCTCGCATCCGCGACGAGGCCCGGGCCGACGCCGAGGGCATCCGTCAGGACGTGCTCGCCAAGGCTCGCGAGGAGTCGGACCGCATCATCGCGGCCGGCAACGAGCAGCTCTCCGCGCAGCGTGAGTCGATCGTGCGTGATCTCCGCGCCGAGATCGGCACGCTGGCCGTGGACCTGGCCGGCAAGATCGTCGGCGAGGCTCTGGCCGACGAGGCCCGCACCCGGGGCACCGTCGAGCGCTTCATCGCGGATCTCGACTCGGCCGGCACGGCGGGTAGGCGCTGATGGCGCCGGGCGTCACCAACCAGGCCTACGCGGACGCGGTGGAGCGGCTGCACGCCGACACCACCACGTCCACGGGCGCGCAGCTGACCGCGGTCGCCGACGAGTTCCTGTCGGTGGCCGGTCTGCTGCGGGGTCAGCCCCGGCTGCGCCGGGCGCTGACCGACCCGTCGCGCCCCGGTGCCGACCGTGCCGAGCTGTTCCGCTCGCTGCTGTCCGGCAAGGCGGCTGAGGTGACTGTGAAGTCGCTGGCCACCCTGGTGGCCGGCCGGTTCAGCCGGCCCAGCCAGCTGCTGGACGCGACCGAGCGGCTGGGTGTCGACACCCTGCTCGCCTCGGCGCAGAAGGACGGCAAGCTGGCCGAGGTCGAGGACGAGCTGTTCCGCTTCGGACAGATCGTCAGCGGCAGCCCGCAGCTCGTGGCCACGCTCAGTGACATCGGCTCGCCGGTGGGCCCCCGGGCTAAGCTGGTGGGGGACTTGCTCGAGGGCAAGGCCCACCCGGCCACGGTGCGGCTCGTCCAGGTCGCGCTCGAGGGTTTCGGTGGCCGTGGCTTCGAGGCCTCGCTGACCCGGCTGGTCGAGCTGACCGCCGAGAAGCGTGACCGCGAGGTGGCGTATGTGACGGTGGCCAAGCCGCTCAGCGACGCCGAGGAAACCGCTCTGGCCGCGAAGCTGGCAACCGTCTACGGCCGCGAGGTCTCGCTGAAGGTGGACGTGGATCCCGCGGTCATCGGCGGGGTCAGCGTCCGGGTCGGCTCCGACCTCTACGACGGCACGATCCTGCGCAGGCTGAACGCTGCCAAGCAGGCGTTCGCTTAACAGTCCTTTCCCCTCGATTCCACATCGAGAAGCCCCTCGGCGGCGGCGACGTCCCGAGCTAGACAGAGAAGGCAGAGGATGGCCGAGCTGACCATCTCCTCGGACGAGATCCGGGGGGCGCTAGAGCGCTACGTCTCGTCCTATTCGCCCGAGGTCTCCCGCGAGGAGGTCGGCATCGTCTCCGATGCGGGCGACGGAATCGCGCACGTCGAGGGCCTGCCCTCGACGATGGCGAACGAGCTTCTGGAGTTCGCGGACGGCACCCTTGGTGTCGCGTCGAACCTCGACGTCCGCGAGATCGGCGCCGTGATCCTGGGCGACTACGCGAACATCGAAGAGGGTCAGCCGGTCAAGCGCACCGGCCGGGTTCTCTCGGTGCCGGTGGGCGACGCCTTCCTGGGCCGCGTTGTCGACGCCCTGGGCAAGCCGATCGACGGTCTCGGCGAGATCGAGAACGAGGGCTTCCGCGAGCTCGAACTCCAGGCGCCGAACGTCATGGCGCGCCAGCCGGTGAAGCAGCCGCTGCAGACCGGCATCAAGGCTATCGACGCCATGACGCCGATCGGCCGCGGTCAGCGCCAGCTGATCATCGGTGACCGCAAGACCGGCAAGACGACTGTCGCGCTGGACACGATCATCAACCAGAAGGCGAACTGGGACTCCGGCGACCCGGAGAAGCAGGTCCGCTGCATCTACGTCGCGATCGGCCAGAAGGCCTCGACCGTCGCCAGCATCCGCGGCGTCCTCGAGGCGCAGGGCGCGCTGCAGTACACGACGATCGTCGCGTCCCCGGCTTCGGACCCGGCGGGCTTCAAGTACATCGCCCCGTACACCGGTTCGTCCATCGGACAGCACTGGATGTACAACGGCAAGCACGTCCTGATCGTGTTCGACGACCTGACCAAGCAGGCCGAGGCGTACCGCGCCGTGTCGCTGCTGCTGCGCCGCCCGCCGGGCCGTGAGGCCTACCCGGGTGACGTCTTCTACTTGCACTCCCGCCTGCTGGAGCGTTGCGCGAAGCTCTCCAACGAGCTGGGTGGCGGCTCGATGACCGGTCTGCCGATCATCGAGACGAAGGCCAACGACATCTCGGCCTTCATCCCGACCAACGTCATCTCGATCACCGACGGCCAGATCTTCCTGGAGTCCGACCTGTTCGCCTCGGGTGTCCGCCCGGCGATCAACGTCGGTACCTCGGTGTCCCGGGTGGGTGGCTCGGCGCAGGTCAAGGCGATGCGTACGGTCTCCGGCCGGCTGCGCCTGGACCTGGCCCAGTTCCGCGAGCTGGAGGCCTTCTCGGCCTTCGCCTCCGACCTGGACAAGGCCTCGCGTGCCCAGCTCGACAAGGGCGTTCGCCTGGTCGAGCTGCTGAAGCAGCCGCAGTACTCGCCGTACTCGACCGTCGACCAGGTCATCTCGATCTGGGCGGGCACCACCGGCCAGCTCGACGACATCCCGGTCAAGGACGTGCGCCGCTTCGAGCAGGAATTCCTGCAGTGGTTCAAGCAGCACCAGAGCGACGTCTACACCTCGGTCGAGTCGACGAACCTGCTGAGCGACGACAACATCGAGAGCCTGAAGTCCGGTGTGGTCGAGTTCAAGAAGGTCTTCCAGGGCAGCGCGACCGGCGAAAGCGGTAGCTAGTCATGGCCGGTCAGGTACAGGCACTGCGGCGGCGCATCCGCACCGTCAAGTCGACCAAGAAGATCGCCAAGGCGCAGGAGCTGGTCGCGACCAGCCGCATCGCCAAGGCGCAGGAGCGGGTGAACGCCTCCCGGCCGTACTCGGTGGCGATCACCAAGGTGCTGGCCGCGCTGGCCTCGAACGCTTCGGTCGACAACCCGCTGCTGGTCGCGCGTGAGCGCGTCCAGCGGGCGGGTGTCCTGCTGATCACCAGTGACCGGGGCCTGGCCGGCGCCTACAACGCCAACGCCATCCGCGCCGCCGAGCAGCTGATCGCTCAGCTCCGCTCGGACGGCAAGGAGGTGGCGCTGTACGTCGTGGGCCGCAAGGGCACCGGTTACTACCGGTTCCGCGGCCGTACGGTCGACGCCAGCTGGACCGGTTTCTCCGAGCGGCCGTCCTTCGCGGACGCCAAGAAGATCGGCGACGGTCTGATCGAGGCGTTCTCGGCGGGTTCGGTGACCGAGGGGACGTTCGGCCCCGAGGGCATCGCCGGCGTGGACGAGCTGCACATCGTGAGCACCGAGTTCAAGTCGCTGATGACGCAGAGCGCGAACGCGAAGCCGCTGGCCCCGGTCCAGATCGAGGAGACCGTGGACGAGCAGCCCGAGTCGGGCCCGCGCGCCGCGTACGAGTTCGAGCCGGACGCCGACGAACTGCTCGACGCTCTGCTGCCGAAGTACCTCAACACGCGGATCTACGCGGCGTTGCTGGACTCGGCGGCCAGCGAGTCGGCATCCCGGCGGCGGGCGATGAAGAGCGCGTCGGACAACGCCGACGACCTCCTCAAGCGGTACACGCGCGAGATGAACTCCGCGCGTCAGGCTGCGATCACCCAGGAAATCAGTGAGATCGTCGGCGGCGCCAACGCGCTGGCCGCGGCGGGAAGTGATGTGTGATGACTGCAGTTGCTGAGCCCACCAAGACGGAGCTCCCTGTCGGCCGTGTCGTCCGGGTCATCGGCCCGGTCGTCGACGTCGAGTTCCCTCGTAACGCCATGCCCGCCATCTTCAACGCGCTGCACGTCGAGGTGACCCTCTCCGAGGGCACCAAGACGCTGACGCTGGAAGTCGCCCAGCACCTGGGTGAGAACCGGCTCCGCGCGATCGCCATGCAGCCGACCGATGGTCTGGTCCGTGGCAAAGAGGTCCGGAACACCGGCGCGCCGATCTCGGTGCCGGTCGGTGACGTGACCAAGGGCCACGTCTTCAACGCCCTCGGCGAGGTGCTCAACGTCGACCCGTCGACGCTGGACATCCAGGAGCGCTGGTCGATCCACCGCAAGCCGCCGGCGTTCGCGGACCTCGAGCCGAAGACCGAGATGCTGGAGACCGGCATCAAGGTGCTCGACCTGCTCGCGCCGTACGTGCGTGGTGGCAAGATCGGCCTGTTCGGTGGCGCGGGCGTGGGCAAGACCGTGCTCATCCAGGAGATGATCATCCGGGTCGCCCGTAACTTCGGTGGCACCTCGGTGTTCGCCGGTGTCGGCGAGCGCACCCGTGAGGGCAACGACCTCATCCTGGAGATGGACGAGGGTGGCGTGCTGGACAAGACCGCCCTGGTCTTCGGCCAGATGGACGAGCCGCCGGGCACCCGTCTGCGGGTCGCGCTGACCGCGCTCACCATGGCCGAGTACTTCCGGGACGTCCAGAACCAGGAGGTGCTGCTCTTCATCGACAACATCTTCCGGTTCACCCAGGCCGGTTCCGAGGTCTCGACCCTGCTCGGCCGCATGCCGTCCGCGGTGGGTTACCAGCCCACCCTGGCCGACGAGATGGGTGAGCTCCAGGAGCGGATCACCTCGGTCCGCGGCAAGGCGATCACCTCGCTGCAGGCGATCTACGTGCCCGCCGACGACTACACCGACCCGGCGCCGGCCACCACGTTCGCCCACCTGGACGCGACCACGAACCTCGAGCGGTCGATCTCCGACAAGGGCATCTACCCGGCCGTGGACCCGCTGGCCTCCAGCTCGCGGATCCTGGCGCCGGAGTTCGTCGGTGCCGAGCACTACGCGGTGGCCCGTGAGGTCCAGCGGATCCTGCAGAAGTACAAGGACCTGCAGGACATCATCGCCATCCTCGGCATGGACGAGCTCTCCGAGGAAGACAAGATCACCGTGCAGCGCGCGCGCCGCATCGAGCGGTTCCTGTCGCAGAACACCTACGCGGCGGAGCAGTTCACCGGCGTCGTCGGCTCGACGGTCCCCCTGAAGGAGACCATCGAGGCGTTCAAGAAGATCTCCGAGGGTGAGTACGACAACTACCCTGAGCAGGCCTTCTTCATGTGCGGCGGTCTCGAGGACCTCGAGAAGAACGCTCACGAGCTGATGAAGGGCTGACCTCAGCCCCGTCGCAGTTCTGACGAACAGAAAGCCGTGCCGGTGAACACCGGCACGGCTTTTCTGCGTCTCAGGGAGTGATCTTTGGGGCCTCAGGAGTGAATCTTCGAGTTCGAGGTTCATGAACGCGAGGATCTGGGGTAAAGAGGTCTGGTTTCCCTTGGGTATGCTTACCGGCCTCAGAGGGGGTCCCGTGTTCTCCGCGGGATCGCCGCACCGGCAGAGTTGGGGATCGAGTGGCTAGGTCTGCGAAACGCCGCGCACCACTGTGGGCCCGGTTGACCGCCGTTTTCGGTGGCGTGCTGATGGTGACGAGCGGTGTGGTCCTGGTCGGTGGCAGCGCCCTGATCTCCAAGTACACCGGCGCCGTCGACGCCGACGGCAGCCTGATCGGCGATCCGGCCGAGGGCGCGCCCAAGGCGGCCAGCGCCGACATCAAGGGCCCGATCAACATCCTGATGGCCGGTATCGACCCGCGGGACGACAAGACCGCCCCGCTCTCCGACTCGATCATCGTGGCGCACATCCCGGCGTCGATGGACCAGGTCTACCTGTTCTCCATCCCCCGCGACCTCTACGTCGACATCCCGGCGTTCACCAAGACCGGGTTCGGCGGCGGCAAGTCGAAGATCAATGCGGCGATGTCGTACGGAAGCTCGGTCGGCAACGGCAAGCACGACGTCAAGCAGGGTTTCCAGCTGCTGGCGAAGACGGTCGAGCAGCTCACCGGGATCAAGACGTTCGAGGCCGGCACGATCATCAACTTCGGCGGCTTCAAGAAGATCGTCGAGGCGATGGGCGGCGTGACCATGACCGTCGACATGACGGTCAAGTCCGAGCACCTGAAGCCGAACGGCAAGGGCCGGGACCGTCGTCCGGAGTGTGCCGACAACACCTGCGCCCACCCGTACATCGGTGAGCAGAAGGTCTACAAGACCGGGACGTACCACATGAAGGCCTGGGAGGCCCTTGACTACGTCCGGCAGCGGTACGGCCTGCCCAACGGTGACTACGACCGTCAGCGGCACCAGCAGCAGTTCATCAAGGCGATGGCCAAGCAGGCGATGAGCAAGGACGTGGTGACCAACCCGTCCAAGCTGCTGAAGATCCTGGACGCGGCCGGCGACTCGCTCACCTTCGACGGCAACGGCCACAGCGTGATCGACTGGGGTCTGGCGCTGAAGGGCCTGGACACCGACAGCATGGTCTCGATCAAACTGGGCGGCGGCGGCCTCTATGAGGGCAGCAAGTACCTCGGTGAGAAGTTGCAGGACAACTCCGACCAGTTCTTCGAAGCCGTCAAGAACGACAAGATCCAGGAGTTTCTGCTGGCCCACCCGGAGTTCGTCAACAAGAACAGCTAGGACCCGGTCGGGCGTCGATCGGCAGCGCCGATTAGACTTTCACCCATTCGGTTCGCAGGATCGGTAAGCAGGATCCGGTAAGCAGAGTCAAAGGGAGACAGCGTGGCCAACCAACTTCACGTCGAGGTCGTCGCCGTCGAGCAGAAGATCTGGGCCGGCGAGGCCGAGATGCTCGTTGCGCGCACCACCGAGGGTGAGATCGGTGTGCTGCCCGGCCACTCGCCGCTGCTGGGCCTGCTGAAGGAACCCTCACAGGTCCGGGTGAAACTCGCCGGCGGCGAGCAGCTCACCTACGACGTCGCGGGCGGCTTCCTCTCGATCGACGCGAACGGCGTCACGGTGCTCGCCGAGAGCGCCACGCCCGCCACGCCCGAGCAGCACTGACCCCGACGATGCGGGTTCTGGAAGTCTTCGGAATCTGCGTCGTCGCGCTGCTCGCGCTCCTGTTCGCCATCTTCTTCCGCCGGCGTCTGCTCCGGCTGGGCGGCGGCACGATCCGGCTGCAGGTCCGCACCAACACCATGGTGCCGGGCCGCGGCTGGGCGCCGGGCCTCGGCCAGTTCGTCGGTGACGAGCTCCGCTTCCACAAGATGTTCAGCCTGGCGATCCGCCCCAAGCGGGTCCTCGACCGGCGGCTGCTCGCGATCGCCGAGCGCCGCCTGCCGACCGGCCCGGAGCGGCTCACCATGCCGGGGCACTGGGTGATCCTGCGCTGCGCCACCGGCGACGTCCAGCTCGAGATCGCCATGGCCGAGACCACGGTCACCGGGTTCCTCTCCTGGCTCGAGGCCGGGCCGCCGCGCGATCCGGGCAGCGTCCCGGGCCGCTCGATCTTCGGCCCGCGCCCGCTCGAGAGCTGACGACCCACCGGTTCCGGATTGGCCGTCGCCCGGCGGCCGCGGTGAAACTAGCGTCGAACCCATGCGGATTCGTATCGTCGACGCCTTCACCGACCGTCCGTTCGCCGGCAACCCGGCCGGGGTGCTCGTCCTGGACGGCGCCACCTTCCCCGCCGACTCCTGGATGCAGCAGGTCGCCGCGGAGGTCAACCTCTCCGAGACCGCGTTCCTGCACCCCCTTGCGGCGGGCGCAGACGCCGACTGGGCGCTGCGCTGGTTCACCCCGCGGGTCGAGGTGGCCCTCTGCGGCCACGCCACCCTGGCGACCGCTCACGTGCTGGCCCATCCCGGCACGGTCCGGTTCGCGACCCGCAGCGGCGTCCTGACCGCCACCACGGCCGCCGAGGGTCTGATCACCCTGGACTTCCCGGCCGCGCCGCTCAGCCCGCTCGACGCCGACCCGGCGCTGGCCGCCGCCCTCGGCGCCGAGCTGCTCACCAGCGTCTGGACCGGGCCGAACACCGACGACGTGCTCGCCGAGGTGGCCGACGAGAAGACCGTCCGGTCGCTGGCCCCGGATTTCGGTGCGCTGGGCCGGCTGACCGGGCGCGGCGTGATCGTCACCGCGCGGGCCGAGGACCCGGGCGCCGGCTACGACTTCGTGTCCCGGTTCTTCGCCCCGGCGGTCGGTGTGGACGAGGACCCGGTCACCGGCAGCGCGCACACCGCGCTCGCGCCGTACTGGAGCGAGCGCCTGGGCCGCACGTCGCTGACCGGCTTCCAGGCGTCCGCGCGGGGCGGCGCGGTCCGGGTCGCGCTCCGCGGGGACCGGGTCGAGCTGTCCGGGCACGCCGTCACCACGATCGACGGGGAGCTTCAGGTGGCGATCTCCACCTCGTAGCCCCAGCCGTCCTCCAGATAGGCGGCGTAACTGTCCGGGCCGCCGGCGTACGGATGACGGTCCTCGAACATCAGTGACCACCCGTGCTCCGGCGCCGACGCACTGATCCGGTCCACCTCGCCCGAGCCGGCCACCGTGAAGGCCAGGTGGTTGAGCCCGGGGGCGAGCCGGTCGTGCGTGTCGCCGGAGAGCGCCTTCGACTGCTCCAGCACCAGATAGGTGCCGTTGCCGTGCTTCCAGGACAGCCCGCCCGGCCAGTCCTGGAACGGGGTCCAGCCGAGCTCGCCGAGCAGCCAGCCCCACGGGCCGCGCATCCCGGCGAGATCGGGCACCCACAGCTCGACGTGGTGCAGTGCGCCGGTCACGACCGGACGCCGCCGGGCACCCACTTCACGTCGCCGTCCGGGTTCGCCACCCGGGACAGGATGAAGAGCAGGTCGGAGAGCCGGTTCAGGTATTTGGCCGGCAGCACCGACGTACGATCGGGATCGGTCTTGATCAACGCCCACGCCGAGCGTTCCGCGCGGCGCGCCACGGTCCGGGCCACGTGCAGCAGCGCGGCTCCTGGGGTGCCACCCGGCAGGATGAAACTGTCCAGCGGCGCGAGGTTCTCGTTGAACTGGTCGCACCACTGCTCGAGCCGGGTCACGTACTCCTCGGTGATCCGCAGCGGCGGGTACGGCGGGTCCTCGGCGAGCGGGTTGCCCAGGTCGGCGCCGAGGTCGAAGAGGTCGTTCTGCACCCGGCTCAGCACCGACCGGACGTCCTCGGAGAGCGCGCCGAGCGCGATCGCGGTGCCCAGCGCCGCGTTGCACTCGTCGGCGTCGGCGTACGCCGCGATCCGCGGATCGGTCTTCGGCGCGACCTCGTTGTTGACCAGACGGGTCTCGCCTGCGTCGCCGGTACGGGTGTAGATACGGGTGAGATGCACAGCCATAGGCCCACCCTACGGAGTGCGGGTGGGCTCGGGACCATACGATGGCCCGCGTGGATGTGATCAGGGTCAAGGGCGGCGCACCCCTCACCGGTGACGTCACGGTCGGTGGCGCGAAGAACTCGGCACTCAAGCTGATGGCGGTGGCCCTGCTCGGCGAGGGCCGCAGTGTGGTGGCGAACGTTCCCCGGATCACCGACATCGCGATCATGGCCGAGGTGCTCCGCCGGCTGGACTGCGACGTGGTGCTGGACGGCAACGAGGCGATCATCGACGTGCCCGCCGAGCCGGGCGCCGAGGCCGACTACGACCTGGTCCGCCGGCTGCGCGCGTCGATCTGCGTGCTCGGCCCGCTGCTGGCCCGCCGGGGGTACGTCCGGGTGGCGCTCCCCGGCGGCGACATGATCGGCTCCCGGGGCCTGGACATGCACGTGTCCGGCCTGGCCCGGATGGGCGCGGAGATCTCCAACGAGCACGGCTTCGTGATCGCGTCGGCGCCGGCCGGGCTGCGCGGCACCAAGATCTGGCTGGACTTCCCGAGCGTCGGCGCCACCGAGAACCTGCTGATGGCCGCGGTGCTGGCGAAGGGCGTCACGGAGATCGACAACGCCGCCCGCGAGCCGGAGATCGTGGACATCTGCGAGATGCTCACCGCGATGGGCGCCAGGATCGAAGGGGCCGGCACGTCGACGCTGATCGTCGAGGGCGTGGACGGGCCGCTCAAGCCGGTCCGGCACACCACTGTCGGCGACCGGATCGTCGGGGGCACCTGGGCGTACGGCGCCGCGATGACCCGTGGTGACGTGACGATTCACGGTGTCCGGCCGGAGTTCCTGGACATCGCGCTGGACAAGCTGGTCGCGGCCGGCGCGACGGTCGACCCGGGTGACAACAAGTTCCGGGTGCGGATGACCGAGCGGCCCAAGGCCGTCGACATCGTGACCCTGCCGTACCCAGGTTTCGCCACCGACCTGCTGCCGATGGCGATCGGGCTGGCGTCGGTGGCCGAGGGCTCGTCGCTGATCACCGAGAACATCTTCGACGGCCGGTTCATGTTCGTGAACGAGATGGTGCGGTTGGGGGCGGACATCCGTACCGACGGGCACCACGCGGTGGTCAACGGCCGGGAGCGGCTCTCCGGCGCGCCGGTGCGGGCCACCGACATCCGGGCCGGCGCCGGTCTGGTGATCGCCGGGCTGTGCGCGGACGGGGTGACCGAGGTGGGCGAGGTGCACCACGTCGACCGCGGCTACCCGGACTTCGTCGCGGACCTGGCCCGGCTGGGCGTCGAGGTGGAACGCACCGACGTGCCCGAGCCGACGTTCGACTTCTAGTTACGCCCCGACCAGACGCCGGGCTTCTTCCAGCTCCTCGGCGAAGACCAGCACGCAGACCCGGCCGTCCCGCCGGGTCGCGTGGGTGGCGCGGATCCCGGCGTCCGACAGCATCTGCCGGATCTCGTCGGCGATCTCCGGCTCGTCGGTGACCGCGGCCGCGCAGAGCAGCCCGAAGTCCTCCTGCTCGGCGCGCTCCCGGAAGATCGCCAAGCCCTCCGCGCACCCGTCCCGGAACGGCACGGCGTCCAGCGGTCCGGGCTGCAGGCCCATGCGCCAGAACACGGCGCCGAGAAAGCCGACCAGACCGACGGCGATCAATGGGCCGATGAGGTACCAGCCGTCACTCGTGGCCATGGGCACAGTCTGGCATCGTGGAGCGTTCAATTGCGGTGAAATGACCCGATCGAGAGCCGTCCTAAGTCTCCGTTAAGTAATCCCGTTAGACTCGGTGCCTCTAACAAGGGAGTGGAGCATGGCGGGTCGTCTCGCGGTCATCGGTTCCGGACTCATGGGTTCCGGCATCGCGCAGGTGTCGGCGCAGGCCGGCTGGCAGGTCACGATGCGGGACGTCGACGACGCCTCGCTCAAGCGCGGCACCGCCGCGATCCGCGACTCGCTCGCCCGCTTCGCGGCGAAAGGCAAGATCACCGAAGAGGACGCCGAGGCGACCCTGAACCGGATCACCGCGACCACCGACATCGACGCGGTCGCCGAGGCCGACGTGGTGGTCGAGGCGATCTACGAGAAGGTCGAGGCCAAGCACGACGTCTTCAAGCAGCTCGACAAGATCTGCAAGTCCGGCGCGGTGCTCGGCACGAACACCTCGGCCATCCCGATCACCCAGATCGCCGCGATCACCTCGCGACCGGAATCGGTCGTCGGCATCCACTTCTTCTCGCCGGTCCCGATGATGAAGCTGGTCGAGCTGGTCCGCGGGTACCAGACCTCGGACGAGACCCTGGCCGCCGCCCGGGACTACGCCGAGGGCGTCGGCAAGACCTGCGTCGAGGTCAAGCGCGACGTCGCCGGCTTCGTCTCCAACCGTCTCTTCTCCGCGATCCTGGTCGAGGCGATCAAGCTGGTCGAGTCCGGCGTGGTCTCCGCCGCCGACCTGGACACCGTGATGAAGCTCGGTTTCGGTCACGCGATGGGCCCGCTGGCGACGGTCGACCTGACCGGCCTCGACGTGATGCTCAACGCGGCCGGCAACATCTACCGCGACACCCAGGACGAGAAGTTCTTCCCGCCGGAGTTGCTGCAGCGCATGGTCACCGCGGGCGACCTGGGCCGCAAAACCGGCAAGGGTTTCTACAGCTACTGATCGGTTTCGGGCGGCGCCGGTGTCGATCTCGTGATCGGCGCCGGTTTGCTGTTTACCGCAAGATCAAATTCTTTTTGTCGTGCGTCCGCTGGGGTCCGGATCGTCGCTCCCGCCGGGACCCCTGCGGGCTTCGCTGGCCGCTGACGCGTCCACAACACGAAGCCCTCCGGGGCGACGCCCGTGGGTGGTAGCGGTTACCCCCAAACCGAGCGTGGGGAGTTTGGGTGCGGAGCGCGCCGAAAGTCCCCACGCTCGGTGGTTGTGGCGGTTGCGTGGGGACTTTGGGTGCGGAGCGCACCACAACTCCCCACGCTTGGCGCGGGGCGGACCGCGCCCCGCATTGCCAGGCGGCCCCGGCTCTCGGTGACCGGGCCGGTCAGTGCGAGGTGGCGAAGGACAGGGACAGCAGGGTTGCCGCGACCATGCCGCCCAGCAGGGTGAGTCCGACCCCGCCGATGTCCAGCCGGGCCCGCAGCTGCCGATGCGCCCAGAGCGCCGCCACCGGCACCCCCGCCGACGGCGCGATCAGGAACACCAGCCACCCGAGACCGCGGATCACCAGCCCGCCCCACAGCGCCTGATGACCGAAAGTGACAAGCCCGGCCGCCACCAGCCCGGCCAGCGTCGAGATCATCGCCCCGATCACCGGGAGCAGGGCGAGCGCCCAGCGGGGCAGCGGCCGGCGGCCGGGGCGCATCCGGTCGTCGATCCGGTCGGCGGCGCGGGCCAGCAGCGACCGAGGTGACTGCAGGCCGGGCCCGTCCGACGAGGCGGTCGGCCGCCGTTGCAGCGCGACCCGGGGGAGTGCCTCGACCGGCGCCGGGTCCGGCACGTCGCCGAGGGCACGTACCCGCAGCCCGCGGGCCCGGCGCAGCTGGCTCCACAGCCGTGCCGCCTCCCGGTCCACGTCGAGCACCTGGGACGCGGCCGCGCCGGCCCACCGGTCCGCGGCGAGCGCGTCGTTCTCGGCCCGGGACAGCTCCCCGGCCGCGCGGGCGGCACTGTCCTGGTAGGCCTGCTCGGCCTCACCCAGGTCGGCGTCGCGCCGCCGGGTCACCTCGGCCAGGGCGCTCACCATCAACTGGTAGTCGCGGCTGGGCGGCTGCCGGTCACGTGTGGTCACTGTTCACCTCGTACGGGATGATCACTTCCGGAGTGCGGTGCACCGAACGGTCGAAGAACAACGCCCGGCGGGTCCGCGGGTACCAGACCGGGCCGCCGGGTTGCGGATGGAGCGGGGTCAGGTCGGCCCCGTGCACGTCGAGCGCGACCCAGGCGCCGATGGTGTCGAACCGCGCGCCGATGCCGCCCAGGTCGTCGCGGAGCCGGGGCACCGAGCGCCACCAGCCGAGCACGTGGATGCGCTGCTCGGGTCCCTCGGTGAGCAGGGTCTTGAGGGCCGGGCGGTGTGCGGCGCCGGCGGCGTCCAGGGCGTACCCGAGGACGTAGTGCGGGATGTCCATGGCGGGCAGGTCGAACCGGACGTCGGTGGTGTCGTACCAGTCGGCCGACGGCAGCTCGGCGAAGAGCCGGGCGGCGGCCAGCGACGCGCCCGGGTCCAGGCAGATCACGCTGAAGTGCGCCGGTCCCTGCGCGGCCAGGCTGAGCGCGGCGGCGGCGAGAACGTCACAGGCTTCTTCGGTACGCGTACCGAGCACCGCCAGGTTCCGCCCCGGCATCCGTCCCAGCCGCAGCCGGGCCGGTTGGGCCGCCACGTCGATGCGTTCGCCGAGCACCGCGCCGGGCGACGATCCGACCGGCGAGTCCACGCCGGGCACCCGCCCGGACGGGCGCAGCGAGGCCGGCAGCCGGGGCACCGCGTCGCCGTCGAAGAGCCGGGGCTCGGGGCACCCGCCGGGCCGGGTGCGCCACAGCCGCCGTTGCAGGGTGCGCCAGGTGTCCCGGTCCCCGGCGTCCGGCAGACGGACGATCCGGTTCGCCCCGGACACCCCGGACTCGGTGTTCACCACCGCGTGGAAGCGCGGGATGACCGCGGCGGCCAGGTTGTCCTCGGCCAGGATCCGGCGGGCCTTGGGCAGCGCGATCCGGAGGGTGAACTGGGCGATCAGCCCGGGCCGGCCCCACAGCGCCTGGATGCCGGCCACGTCCTGTGAGGCCAGCACCAGGTGGATGCCCTGCGAGCGGCCACGCCGGGCGAGGTCCTCGAGCAGCGCGACAGCCTCCTCGGCGACCGCGTCCCGCCCGGCCAGCAGCACTTGGAACTCGTCGATCACCGCGACGATCCGGGGCCAGTGCCCGGTCGGGTCCTCGGCGCGCAGCTCGGCCAGTTTGCCGGCGTCCCAGCGCTTCGCGGCCTGCGCCCGGGTACGCAACTCCTCGCCCAGGTGCCGGAGCATGGCCAGGCCGAACTCGCGGTCGCCGTTCACGTTGATCCCGGCGAGCCGGACCTGGGGGAGCCAGCTCGGGTCGCGGGGGCCGGGCGCGTACCGGGCGAAGGAGACGCCCTCCTTGAAGTCGAGCAGGTAGAGCGCGAGCTCCTCGGGGCCGTACCGGGTGGCCAGCGAGCCCAGCCAGGCGTAGATCAGGTTGGTCTTGCCGGAGCCGGACGGCCCGCCGATCAGCGCGTGCGGCGGGTCGTCGCCGAGCGGCACCTCGACGAGTGAGCCGTCGGTGCTGTCGCCGATCGGGGCGACCAGGCCGCCGATCGACGACTCGGCCCAGTACTTGGCCGGTTCCAGGTCGGACAGGCTGGCCGGGCCGGGGCCGGCGCGCAGCCGTTCGGCGGTGCTCCGGCAGAACGCGGCGATCCGGTCCGGCGGGGGCGGCGGGTCCAGCCGGATCTCCAGGCTGCCCAGCGAGTCGCAGGTGGCGGTCTGGTCACGGACCAGGATCCGTTCCACCGTCGGGTCGTCGTCCAGGTCCAGGCCGCGCACCACCAGGTGCACCCCACAGGCCACCCCGGTGCGTACGATCCGGCCCAGCTGCGCCCGCTGCCCGGTGGTCATCTCCACCGTGGTGGCCCGGTCGGCGAGCAGCACCACCAGCCGCCACGGCTCCGGCCGGGTGCCGGGACGGGCCGCGGTCAGCTCGGCGAGCGACGGGTACTGCCCGCCGAGCGACTCGTTCACCCTGCAGATGTGCTCGACCAGGTCGTCGAGGAGTGACCCGAGCCCGCCCGGTCCGACGAACGTCGGGTTCAGCGGGGCGAACGGGGCGAGCGTCCCGCCCAGGTTCTCCGGGTCGTACACGGTCAGGTGCACGTCGCCGGGCCGGGTGCTGCCGAGCGCACGCAGCAGCACCCCGGTGATCAGGTCGTCGACGGCCGGGGACGGCCCGGTGACGTGCAGGTGCACCGCGTCCAGCAGCGGGATCAGCCCGGGCAGCGCCGCGGTGTCCTCGAACGTGATCGCGCCGATCCGCAGCAGCCCGGGTCGCCCGCCCGGGTCGGGTTCGCTCGGCGACCACAGCCGCCAGGGCGCGCCGGCCGCGCCGGTGGCGCTGGAGGTGGCCAGGCCGCGCAGGTGCCCGGCGAGGCTGGTGGCCTCGCCGCGGAAGCGCCGTTGAATGTCGTCGCGGGCCGACTCGCGGGCGGCGGCGAGCTGGCTCAGGCAGGTGGCGTACGCGTCGCGGACCAGCCGTCGCCGGCTCTGTGCCTCGCCGCGCGCCGACTCCGCGGCGGCCAGCAGCGCCCGTGCGGAGCCCCGGGCCTCGGCCAGCTCCTGCCGGACCACGGCGACCAGCGCGTTGCGGTGACTAGCCACGCGACCCCCCGGAATCCATGTGGGGGGATTTTAGCGATTTCTCACCATTACGACGGATTAGTCAGTGCGTGTCGTGATCTGTCGCTGGAAAGGGCTTCCCAGAGGCGCTCCGCGACCACCATCGCGGCCTCCCGGTGCCACTGCCGCATGGTGTCCCGGGGCACGTACCGGCGGAACCAGTCCACCGCCATCCGCGCCTCCCGGCTCAGTCCGTCCAGCCGCTGCCGCCGCGAGTACGGGTTCAGCCCGAGCACCCCGCAGAACTGCAGCGTGTTGTAGTACCGCCAGTCGTCGCCGGTGTCGAACGGCCCGGCCGGCCGCAGCGCCGACACCTCCTCGCGCAGCACCGCCCGCAGTTCCCGGGCCCGCGCCCGGGGCTGGTCGTCACCGCGCCCGGCGATCCGGTGGGCCACCGCGGGCAGGTCGGTGAGCGGACTGCGGGCCAGCCGGCTCAGGTCGTTGAAGTCGGCGAGCGCCCGCCGGGTCAATCGGAGGAACTCCGGCTCGCCGATCTCGCCGAGCCGGCGTCGTTCCCGGCGGCGCAGCAGCGCGTCCGCGTTCACGTACAGCGCCGCCCGGTCCTGCCGCAGCCGGTTGTCGCCGCCCAGCGCGACCCGGTCCAGCAGCCGGCCCAGCCGCCCGGCCAGCCCGGCGGCCAGCGAGACCACCGCGACCGGGACGAACTGCAGCGTCGTGACGAGCGTGTCGCCGGGCACCGCGTACATGGTCAGCACCGCGGGCAGGCCGACCAGCAGCACGGCCAGCAGCGCGGCGGCCAGCGAGCGCCGCAGGTCCGGGCGCAGGCGTTCGCCGCCGGCCACCGCGTGCGCCACCGCCACCAGGTAGCCGACGACCAGCAGGTCCAGCCCGATCGCGGCGAGCGGGACGGCCGGGCCGCCGGTGTCCACCGGGATCAGCAGGACGGCCAGTCCGGCGGCGTAGAGGGCGGCCATCACGGTCAGCGCGAGCGGCAGGGGGCGCGGTACCACCTGGTCGTACTGCCGCCAGAGCAGCACCAGGGCGCCGGCCAGCGGGGTCAGCCCGACCAGCTTCCCGGCGCCCGGCAGGGCCACCACCATGATCTGGAACAGCACGCCGAGGACCAGCGCGCCCATGTCGATCGGGCGGCGTTCCGACGGGGACAGCGGCAGCAGCGCCACGATGCTGCCGGCCAGGGCCAGGGCGGGCAGGCAGATCAGGATCTGGGCGGTCCGCTCACCCGGTGCGACGGTCCAGGCGACCAGACCGATCGCGTACGACGCGAGTGCCGCGCTCGCCCACCGCAGCGCCGGTCGCCCGGGATCCCGGCCGATCAGATAGCCGGCGAGCCACCAGGAGAGGGCGAAGGCGGGTACGGCGAGCGCGGGCACCCGGAGAGTCAACCAAACAGGCGACGGGTCTGGACACCCGCCGGATCGCCGGCGAGCCGATCCAGGCGCCGGCGCTTGCGGCGCTGGAACACCCAGACGGTGGCCCAGACCATCAGCACCAGTCCGATCAGGACCAGAACCGGCAGCACGATCGCCAGAACCGAGAGCAGCACGCTGCCGATGTCCTCGGCGGTGCTGGCGATCGGAGCGCCGAAACCAGCGGTGGTGACGTTGACCACCGGCCGGGACGCGGCCTTCACGGTGTGCACGCCGAGCGCGATCAGACCGCCCATGGCGATCGGCACCCACTGGTGTGAGCCGAAGAACGAACCGGGGTCGGTGACGGTCACCGTCTCGGAGGACGAACCGGCGCCGAAGGCCAGGCCGCCGGCGGTCGGGCGGACGAAGGTCTGCACGATGTCGTTCAGGTGGTCGACGACGGGGATCTTGTCGGCCACCATCTCGATGGCGAGCAGCCCGGCCAGGATCGTGATGGTCCAGCCGTTGGTGAGCCAGGACCAGCTGTTCGGCAGGTCGATGGCGTTGGTGAACCGGCCCAGCAGGGCCATGGTGAGCAGGGGGATGTAGGCATTCAGCCCGGCGGATGCGGCCAGACCGGTCCCGGTCAATGCTTCGAACACGATGCCAGCATGGCACCGGCACGCTCGTCGTGCCCGGCGGGCCGTCCGGTAGTGTCGCCCGGTGCGCCTGGTCATCGCGAAATGCTCAGTGGATTACGTCGGACGCCTCTCCGCCCACCTGCCGTCGGCGACGCGCTTGCTGATGGTGAAGGCCGACGGCTCGGTGTCGATCCATGCCGACGACCGTGCCTACAAGCCGCTGAACTGGATGTCTCCGCCCTGCAAGCTGCAGGAGAGCGAGGGCGTCTGGAAGGTGGTCAACAAGGCCGGCGAAGAGCTCCGGATCACCCTGGAGGAAATCTTCCAGGATTATTCGTACGAGCTGGGCGTCGACCCCGGCCTGGTCAAGGACGGCGTCGAGGCGCACCTGCAGGAGTTGCTGGCCGCGCACCCGGAGACGTTCGGCGAGGGCTGGACCCTGGTCCGGCGCGAGTACATGACCGCGATCGGCCCGGTCGACCTGCTCTGCAAGGACGCCACGAACGGCTCGGTGGCCGTCGAGATCAAGCGACGCGGCGAGATCGACGGCGTCGAGCAGCTCACCCGGTACCTCGAACTGATGAACCGTGACCCGCTGCTGGCCCCGGTCACCGGCATCTTCGCCGCCCAGGAGATCAAGCCGCAGGCCCGCGTCCTGGCCACCGACCGAGGCATCCGCTGCGTAGTCGTCGACTACGACAAGCTCCGAGGCATGAAACGCGACGAGCTGACCCTCTTCTAACCCGTCCCGTGGGGACTTCGGGCGCGGAGCGCACCGCAACCCCCCACGC